>NZ_JBFUGY010000070.1:0-41076 GCF_056402655.1 Bradyrhizobium sp. P3_C3
TCCGCGTCATGGATCAATCAGGTCGAGCGCTGGTTCGCTGAACTCACCAGAAAACAGATCCAGCGAGGTGTTCACACCTCCGTCAGGCAGCTCGAGGCCGACATCCGTACCTTCATCGACCTGCACAACAGAAAACCGAAGCCATTCAAATGGACCAAGTCCGCAGACCAGATTTTGGCTTCCGTCAAACGCTTCTGCTATAAAGCTCAGCGGACTTTATGTGGCGAACTTTAGATTCACGTGACTAGTACCTCGTATTGTGAGACGCAAGGTAGTCAATTCGCCAATGTTACAGCGCATCTCGCTTGCACTGGCCCTGCAGTTAACCGATTGCCGTCATTCTTGAGCATCGTCGTGAGCTAGGGGAAGACACTTTGTGAAAGGGTTAGGATAGCAGCATCATACAGCATCCTCCTTTCCTGATTCATGCCTCAGAGCGATCAAGTTCGAAGAGTTTCTCGAGCGGCTTCGTTGATGGCGTCCTTATTGACACCCATTTCAACCATCTTCCTCAGAAGGGCTTCGTGAGCTTAAGCTACAGCGACACGCCTGCGCTTGCCTTCTTCGCCGCCTTCTTGATTGATTTCTTCATCGGCTTCTTGCCCATCACGCCTCCTCGCAGGCTAAACAAGGCGCAGGAATGGCAACGTCGCAATAAAGTACCTCTTGGACCAAGAGATGACAAACCGCTCCGTGGAAGTGTCCTGCCAAGCAGGTCCAGTAACGACGCGCGCCATCCCGACCCGACTCTGCGTATCGTCACCCGGCTTGATCTCAACGCCGACGTTGCTCGCCGTTGTTGACGTTGCACGCGTGCTCGAAGCTTCCAGAGCATTTCACAGTGCGGCGGCCGGATGCGGTCGCATAGATGTAATAAGTCGTTCCTGCCGAAAGGTAGTAGCGGCAAACGTCACGTTAGTCCGGGTTGTTCAGTGCTGGAAGAAGAAGCCGATCAAGCGCACGCTCGCGCGGAAGGTCGAGATGATTCGAGACTCTTTCGGCGCGCGGGCCTTGATTTACGTGGTCCTCAGCCGCCTACCGCGCCCTTACATGGTGCGCGCATTGTTGAAGGAGACGAATAGCCCTAGCACCCAATCGACGCAGACTTAGACGTATACGATTGTTCCGGAGTGAACAATGCTCACCAAATGCCCATCGACGGCGTAGTTATATACAGTGAGGTCCGCTCCAGAATACTTGGTGTATGCTGATGTTCCGTCATATTTCTCGACAGTGACATACTCGAGCTGCCCCTGCGCATTGTAGCCCGAGATCGCGTCTCTCCAACTCTGCACATGCTGCGGATCATAAGTCGTGACGAAAAGTGAGTGATTTGGATCATTGCTGGGATAAATAGACACTGATGTCAGCTGATCCGAGTTGTTGTACTGCGACACTGCGAATTTGAAGTTTTGCAGCTGGCTCGAGTTGTAATCCGTAAAGGTAGAAGTTCCGTTGTCATTCTTAACGGTGAGGTGGTTTAGCCGGTTTTCGGAATCGTAGCCGAAGATCTGATAAGCCCAGGGCTGATCATTTTGAGTGTCGTAGACGACAACTTCGCGGTCGGGAGCGACTAGGCTTGCTAGCGCAGCGCTTGAGACAGCGCCGTCGGCGAATTGGAAATTCTCCACGCCAAAAACGGTGTCCGTACCATCCGGAAGACCCGAGCGCTGGTCGCCGATGGTGAAGCTCTGGGTGCTCGCATCGTACGTGACGGTATAGCTCGCCCTGCTGCCGGAGTAGACGGCAGTATCAGTGCCCGCGCCGCCGATGATCGTATCGTTGCCGCCACCGCCAGCAATCGTGTCATCACCGCCGCCGCCGTTCAGCACATTCACGATCGCATTGCCGATGATCGTATCGTTGCCTGAACCGCCGTTCGCGTTGTCGATATAGGAACGCGGATCATTGTTGTATAAGTAGGCATTGTAAACGTTGCCGGACGCATAGTGCCCATTGCCGAGATAAGCCAATTCGGCGGCCGAGAACACCGATGATGCGCCGGGATTGAGATTGATCGTCAGGTTCGTCGTGTAGTTCGACAAATCGTAAGTATCGACACCTCCTCCGTCCCAGATCGTCTCATAGATGCGGTTGGCCGAACCGCCGCCGCCCCCGCCCGGCGCGGGCTCGCCGATACTGTTGACGAATTCCTGTCCAGTGGTCGGGCTCCAAGTGTAGATGGTGTTCTCGGGGTGCGTCGCATAGTCCGCGCCGTACATCGCCTGCAATGCAAGGATATCGTTCGCCATATAGGTTTCTGGATATCCGTAGGCTTCATTGGTGTAGCCGGTCAGCGGACCGCCGACATAGCTGCGATAGCTCATGACGGTGTATTCGCTGTCGTCGTGCGCGGTCGGCACCGCGACGTTGGCGGGGCCGCGCGTTTCCTGGCTGTGCTTGAGGCCGAGAGCGTGGCCGAGCTCGTGCAGCGCCGTCGTGAAGTAGTAGTTGCCGAGCCTCGCCTGCGTGTAATCGTATTGGGTCCCGAACCAAATGTCGCCGCCGGGCGCGTAGTTGCCCGGGTAATAGGCGTAAGAGGTCGGATTGGCCGCTGGCGACTGCGCGATCATGATGTCGGCACTGTTGGTCCCGGCATAGCGGATGTCGGCGTTGGTGTAGCTGAGGATTAGCCCGATCGCATAGTTGATCGCCGCCTGCATCTGGCCGGGTGCTGAAGCAAAGCCGGAGGTGGTCGGTTCGCTGCCGCCGCCGCTGTAGGGATTGGGATAGTCGCTCGGCGAGTCCGGAAAGCTGTAAGTGATCGTGCCGGACCATTTGTAGCCCGACAGCATGCCGTCGATGTCGGCGTTGTTGGTCGCACTGACGTTGACAGCGTTGGCCAAGGGAATCTCCGGAGCATCAGGGCGCGCGATTCGAGGCGCAGGCGAATGATTCTAGCTACAAAGTGATACGTTTGGTTTAAACTTGGCAACATGTCCGGCCCCCTGCCGTAATGCCGTGCTAGCCATCAAATCCCGTAGTTATACGGACCATGGACGGGTCTGGTGGTTCCTGCTTCGATCGTAATCTGCAAGGGAACTCATGAGATTACGTCGACTCCCGGCCGGTCTGCTCGGCGCCTTGGCGGTGCTCGCCGCGTCGTATCGTCTGCCTTTCGGAGGACTGCCTGCCATGGCCGGAAAAGCCAACGCAGAGGACAGCGGCAGGGCGCTGCGCGCGCCCTCGGTTCCACCGGCGCGCGACCCTTTGGCCGCCGTTGCCGAGGAATATGAACTCGCCCGCCGCAAGGGAACGGCGGAAGCTTTCGAGCTCTTCATCGCCCGCCATGCCGGCGATCCGCTGGTCGAAAAAGCGTGGGCTGAGTTGAGGCGCTTGTCAAAGTGAGTTCGGCCGAACGACCCGCGGATCCACACGCAAATGGTCAGTCCGATGCACCGTCTCTAGCAAGTGGCTGAGGATTTATTGCTGTGGTAGGCAGAGGCCAACATGAGCGTAATAGTCGAAGCCCTGCGGACAAACGGCAGAGCCCATTCGGTTCCAACGAGGTGGGATGCCCTGGCCGTATCCGCCGGGATAATAGTTTCCGCCATAACGTCGAGGCGCGTAGCCGCGGGCCATACAGAGACCGCGCCAGGCGTAGTAATCGAAACCGTCGGGGCAAACTGCTGATCCTTGATAATTCCATCGAGGTGGCACCGCTTCTTGAGCCGACGCTTCTGTTGCGGCAACTACACCAAGCAGGCCTCCGAGTAGCGCTGCAACCAAAAACCTTGCCACTGCGACCTCCTATTCAGAGCGAATTACCTCTCATATTCTTGCTTAATGTTCGCTGAACGAAGCTCCAATCGCCGTACGCATATGAATAGGGCGGAGACGCCCAATGGACAGCACTTGTGAAACTCTAGTCGTTGGCACGGTGTATCCGAACATCTTTAGACAGATCGAGAAAATTCGGAATGAGGTCGAGGACCCGAGTAGTGTCACCGCAGCAGCCTTGCTTCGCAATGTTTGGGCACTATTGTAGGCGCGCAATCCGTCTTGGAGCCCTTCTAGATGCCCTTTCCGCATGCCTCGGAAGCCCTGTCGCGCTTCACCGTGCTCGATCTGACCCGCGTCCGGTCCGGGCCCACCTGCGTGCGGCAGCTTGCGGACTGGGGCGCCAATGTCGTCAAGATCGATGCGCTGACCGAGGATTCCGGCGGCGAGCAGCCGGGCGGGCCGCGGCGGGGGTCCGATTTCCAGAATTTGCATCGCAACAAGCGGGCTATGACGCTGAACCTGAAGGACGAGCGCGGGCTCGCCGTGTTCAAGCGCCTCGCCGCCAAGGCCGATGTCGTGGTCGAGAATTTCCGTCCCGACGTGAAGAAGAAGCTCGGCATCGACTATGAGAGCCTGCGCGAGATCAATCCGCGCATCGTCTATGGCAGCATCTCCGGCTTCGGACAGGACGGCCCCTATCACAAGCGTCCCGGCTTCGATCAGATCGCCCAGGGCATGGGCGGGCTGATGTCGATCACCGGCGCGCCGGGCGGCGGGCCGATGCGGGTGGGCATTCCCGTGGCCGACCTCACCGCGGGCCTATTCTGTGCGACCGGCATCCTCACCGCGCTTCTGGAACGCGAGGTCTCGGGCCAGGGTCAGTGGGTGCAGACCTCGCTGTTACAGGCGCAGATCTTCATGCTCGACTTCCAGGCCGCGCGCTGGCTGATGGAGAAGGAGGTCGCCAAGCAGGCCGGCAACAACCACCCGACCAGCATTCCGACCGGCGTGTTCAAGACCTCCGACGGCTACATCAACATCGCCACGACCGGCGGGCGGATCTGGGAACGCTGCGCCCAAGCGGTCGGCGCGCCGGAGCTGGTCACCGACCCCTCTTATGCGACCGCGCCGGCCCGATCCAAGAACCGCGACGCGCTCAACGCCGAGATCGAGAAGCGCACCGTGACCAAGTCGACCGAAACCTGGGTCAGGGAGCTCAACGACGCCGGGGTGCCGTGCGGGCCGATCTATGCCATCGACCAGATGTTCGAGGACGCGCAGGTCGAACATCTCGGCATCGCGCAGGACGTGCCGAACGACGAGGACCGCCACATCAAACTAGTTGGCCAGCCCGTGACGCTGTCGCGCACGCCGAGCAAGATGGTGGCGCGGCCGCCGGAATTCGGCGAGCAGACGAGCGAAGTGCTTACCGAGTTCGGCTTCGCCCCTGACGAAATTGCCGAACTGAGACGAGTGAAGGTCGTTTGACGTCGTGCAGTTCCAGGCCGCCAAGCGCGCGCGGCCTGCTGGAGCCTGCGCACGGCTCGGGGATCGTCTCGCGGGCCTGCCCGAAGCGATCTGCCACGGCGATTTCAGACCGAAAAATATTGCTCTAGGGAGCAGAACCGCGCGTCATCGTCGTCGTCCCGCTCAAATCCTACCTGGCGTCTGCTCGGGCGCGCATCTGAAGCGGTGCCGGCCCATGCCCGCATCACCCGGATTCTAGAGCAGCCGCGCTAGGCTGTCTTCTTGCTTGATCTGCGAAACCGGCCTTTCCGTCAGCAATGATCCGTTGATTTATATCGCTTTACGATATATTTCCGGCGCCGGCCGACGTGATCGGCGCCAGTTCATCATCCTCACAATCGCGTTATCCCGATCGGACCAAGATGCCCCGCCCCCTCCCCGCCAATTCGCTGCCGCGCCTCGGCGACTTCACGACAGATCGGCGCGTTCTCATGCTGGTCGCTATGGCGATCTTCGTCGGCGCGGGAGGCGCCGGTACGGCGTGGCTGTTGCTGCGCGCCATCGCGCTCGTCACCAATGCCGTGTGGCTGCACACGCTAAGCACACAGACCCTCTCGACAGCCAATCTGAAACCCGACGCCTGGATGGTTGCAGCCCCGGCCATTGGCGGCCTCATCATCGGCCTGATGGCGCGCTTCGGTTCCGAAAAAATTCGCGGCCACGGCATTCCAGAAGCGATCGAAGCGATCCTGATCGGCGGCAGCCGTTTGCAACCAAAAGTCGCCGTCCTCAAGCCGCTGTCGTCGGCGATCTCGATCGGAACCGGCGGGCCGTTCGGCGCAGAGGGCCCGATCATCATGACCGGCGGCGCGGTCGGCTCTCTCTTCGCGCAATGCTTCCACCTCAGCGCGGCCGAGCGTAAGGCGTTGCTGGTGGCCGGTGCCGCCGCGGGCATGACGGCCATCTTTGGGACACCGATCGCCGCCGTCATGCTCGCCGTCGAGCTTCTCCTGTTCGAGCTGAAGCCGCGCAGCCTGATCCCCGTGATCGCCGCCTGCGTGGTCTCGTCGTCGCTGCGCCCCTGGCTGATCGGCAGCGGTGCACTGTTTCCGTTCGCCGGCCAGCTCGATCTGCCCTGGTGGGGGCCGCTTGCGTGCGTCGGCGTCGGCGTGGTCGCGGGATTGCAATCGGGATTGCTGACCACGCTGCTGTACAAGGCCGAGGATTTTTTCAGTCACCTGTCGATCCACTGGATGTGGTGGCCAGCGATCGGCGGACTGTTCGTCGGCGCCGGCGGCTTGATCGAACCGCGGGCGCTCGGTGTCGGCTACGACATCATCGGCGACCTGCTCAACGACAACATCGTGGTATCGGCCGCGGTGCTGATCCTGCTGGTAAAGTCCGCGATCTGGATCGTCGCCCTGGCGTCGGGCACATCCGGGGGCGTCCTCGCGCCGCTTCTCATTTTCGGCGGCTGCGTCGGCTGGCTCGAAGGACAATTGCTGCCGGGGTCGCATGGGGCCTGGGCGCTCATCGGCATGGCCGCGATGATGGGCGGCACCATGCGCTCGCCGCTGACCGGTATACTGTTCGCCGTCGAACTGACCGGCGACTTTCAACTGCTCGGATCGCTTCTGATTGCCACGAGCGCCTCCTATGCGCTTACCGTATTGCTGCTCAAGCGCTCGATCCTCACGGAGAAAATCGCGCGGCGCGGCCAGCACGTGGTGCGCGAATACGGCATCGATCCCTTCGAACTGCTCCGCGTCAACGAAGTGATGGTGACGGACGTCGATACGCTGCCGGCAACGATGACGGTCGGCAAAGCGGTGACGTTCTTCTCCGGGAGCGAGCGGCGTCACAAGTCCTATCCGCTGATCGATGCGGACGGTCAGGTCTCGGGTCTCGTCGGCCGCTCGGACGTCCTGCGCTGGCGCGCGGAAAGCGCCGACGGTCGCGACACCTTGTTCGACTGCGCCTCGGACCGCTCGCTCACACTCGGCCATCCCGACGAACCGGTGTCACATCTTGCGGATCGGATGGTTCTGGCCGACGTCGGGCGCGTGCCGATCGTCGAACGCGCGACCGGGCATCTCGTCGGCCTGGTTGCCCGCAAGGATCTCCTGCGCATTCGCGCCACCGCAAGATCCGTCGAGGAGCAGCGCTCGGCCTTCTTCGGCCTTGGCCGCCGCAGCCCGTCAGAACAGGTAACCGCCCTTGACGACGCGCGGCTCTAGACAGCGGATGCGCCTCGCCGACGATCTGCGCACACAACTCTCCTTGCTAGTTCGACGCAGGTTTCGCCCGCCGCGTCCATCCGGCGCGCCCTAGAAGACCGGCGATCGCGGGCCAAAACAGCAACAGGATGGCCAAGGTTGTGATCGAGCCGACCAGGCCGTTCGACCAGAACACCTTGAGGTTGCCACCGGACCCGATCATCGACAGGCGGAAGGCATCCTCGGCGCGATTGCCGAGCACGAGCGCCAGGGTGAACGGCGCGAGCGGGATGCCGATCTTCTTGAAGACGTAGCCGACGACGCCGAAGCCCAGCATCAGCCAGATGTCGAACATCGCGTTCTGGATCGCATAGGCACCGATCGCGCAGGACACCACGATCATCGGCGCCACCGCGGCGAACGGCACCCGCAGGATCGAGGCGAAGATCGGCACCGTCGTCAGCACCAGCACGAGGCCGACGACATTGCCGAGATACATCGAGGCGATCAGGCCCCAGACGAAGTCCTTATGCTCCACGAACAGCAGCGGACCCGGATTGAGTCCCCACACCATCAACCCGCCGAGCAGGATCGCGGCCGTGCCGGAACCGGGAATACCGAGCGCCAGCATCGGCAGCAGCGCCGAGGTGCCGGAGGCATGCGCCGCCGTCTCCGGCGCGAACACGCCCTCGATGCGGCCCTTGCCAAAGCTCTCGGGATCCTTGGCGAAGCGTTTTGCGAGGTTGTAACCCATGAAGGAGGCCGCGATCGCGCCGCCCGGGGTGATGCCGAGCCAGCAGCCGATGAAGGAGGAACGCAGCAGCGTCACCCAGTATTTCGGCAGGTCCTTCCAGACGCTCAGCACGACGCGGAGCGAAATGGTCGCCGCGTGTCCGCGCAGCGCCAGCCGCTCCTCCATCGTCAGCAGGATCTCGCTGATGCCGAACAGGCCGATGACGGCAACGAGGAAGTTAATGCCGCGCAAGAGCTCTGACGAGCCAAAGGTCATGCGCAGATTACCCGACACCGTGTCCATGCCGACGCCGGCGAGCAGAAGGCCGAGCGACATCGAGATGACCGTCTTGTGCTTGGCCTCGCGTCCGAGACCGACGAAGGAGCAGAAGGTCAGCAGATAAACAGCGAAGAACTCGGGCGGACCGAACTTCAACGCAAAGGACGAGATCATCGGCGCGAGGAAGGTGATCAGCAGCACCGCGACCAGCGAGCCGATGAAGGAGGACGTGAACGCCGCGGTCAGCGCCTCCGCCGCCTTGCCCTGCTGCGCCATCGGATAGCCGTCGAAGGTGGTGGCAACCGACCAGGCCTCGCCCGGGATGTTGAACAGGATCGAGGTGATGGCGCCGCCGAACAGCGCGCCCCAGTAGATGCAGGACAGCATCACGATCGCCGAGGTTGGATCCATCGTGAAGGTGAGGGGCAGCAGGATCGCAACGCCGTTGGGGCCGCCGAGCCCGGGCAGCACGCCGACGAAGATGCCGAGCACCAGCCCGACCATCATCAGCACGAGCGTCTTCCACGTCAGCAGGACGGCGAAGCCATGAAGCAAGAGACCGAAAGCTTCCATCGTGAGCGCCTAGTAGCCGAAGGCCGCTTCGAGCGGCCCTTTCGGCATGATGACGTCGAAGGCGATGTCGAAGGTGACGAACATGATCGCCGTGAACAGGAAGGCCGTGAGCAGCGACTTCCACAGCGCGATCTTGCCGACGAGCCGCATGAAGCCCACGATCAGGAGGAAGCTCGCGACGTAGAGGCCGAGGAACTGCATCACCAGGCAGAACAGAAGCGTCGGCACGAACACCGCCATCACACGGCGCGCTTGCGCACGCGTGACGAACCTTTCGGATGCCGCGCGGTGCGCCACGAAGGCCGCAATCAGGCCATAGAGGCTGCCGCCACCGAGGATGACGGAGAGATAGAACGGGAAATAGCCGGGCTCCGGCCCGGTCGAATCCCAGGAGGCGCCGGTGCGCCAATTGTCATAGCCAAGCGTTGCGGCCAACGCGAGCAACAGCAGGCAGACGAATATCTCGATCGTGCCGGAGGAGACGACGGAGGGTGAGTCGTCTTCAGGCGCGGTCGGATCGTCGACGACGATTTCAAGATCGGTTTGGGACATGAGCTGCTTTGCAAAAGCCGGGAGTGATGTCACCTCGCCCCGCTTGCGGGGAGAGGCAGAGGCCGCGTCCGCGGCCGTTTTCTCGAACGTCGAAGCGGGTGAGGGAGACTCTCCGCGAGTCCGTCTGCCACTCTCTTCGGGGAGGGAGCCCCTCCCCCTGCCCTCTCCCCGTAAGAACGGGGAGAGGGAGAAGAGAGACGGCTACTTCGCGACGAATCCGGCTTCCGTCATCAGCGACTTGTTGGTGGCGTCGTCCTCCTCGAGGAATTGCACCATGTCCTTGCCGGTGAGGAAGATCGGCTTCAGCGCCTGCTTTTCCATGTAGTCCTTGTATTCCGCGGTCTGCGTCACCTTGTGGAACAGATCGACATAGAACGCCTGCTGCTCCGGCGTGACCTTGCCGGGCAGGAACATCGCGCGCAGCATCAGATACTGGACGTCAACGCCCTCCTCCTTACAGGTCGGGATGTCGGCCCAGGATTGCGTGTCCGTCACCTTGCTGGTGTAGGAGATGCGCTCCTTGTCGAACACGCAGAGCGGGCGCACCTGGCCAGCACGCCAGACTTCGAGATTTTCGCTCGGGTTGTTGACGTTGGATTCGGTGTGGTTGCCGACGAGCTGCGTCGCGGCCTCGCCGCCGGATTTGTAGGGTAGATAGGAGAATTTAGCGCCGGTCTTCTGCTCGAGGAAGACGGTCAGCACGTGATCCTCGCGCTTGGAGCCGGTGCCGCCCATCTTGAACGGCGAACTCGCCGCCTTCGCAGCCGCGACGAATTCCTTCACCGTCTTCGGACCTGCGCTGTTGTCCCACAGCACGAACTGGTCGAGCGCGATCACCGAGACCGGCGTCAGCTCGCGCCAGTTGAACGGGATCTTCGCCGATAGCGGCAGCATGTAGATCAGCGAATAGGCGATCAGCACCTTGTTCGGGTCGCCTTCGCTGGACTTCATGTACATCAGCGCTTCCGCGCCCGAGGCGCCGCCCTTGAGCGAGACGACGATCGGCTGCTTCATCAGATTGTTCTTCTGAATGGCGGCCTGCATCATCCGCGCCATCTGGTCGGAGGCGCCGCCCGCGCCGGCGGCCACCACGATCTCGACCGGCTTGGTCGGCTCCCAGCCGGCAAAAGCCGGCGCGCCACAAAGCGCAGCGGCCAGCACGACCGCGGCCTTCATTCCTTGTCCCACGTGCGTCTCCCCAAGTTTTCGCCTATGTTCTTGTTCGGATTGGCAATTCGCGAAGCAATGCGAATTGCATTGTGCGGGCGAATGCCGGCCAGTTCAAGCCGGCCCGGCGCCGCTCCGCTTATGACTTTGGAATGAGATCGATTGCAAGCTCGATCGCTGAAATCTCGGGACTGGAATAGAAGGCGAGTCGCCAAATCAACGTTGCAGTTCGGGTTGCCGCAAATTCCCTGCTGTCTGGCGGTGAGAGATAATTTGTCACAGCTTTGTGCCACAAAGTCCGCGAAATCATCGGGCGGATCGGCCAGCACGCCGGACGCAACCGATATGATCACTGGTCTCCAGTCGCTTCAGTGAAGAACAGGCGCGTTTCCTCATTTCGCAGATGCCGGGAGCCTATGGTCTATTTCAATCGGAATTCCACTGGTCGAAAACCAGAAGTAATTCAAAGCACTTTGGCATTCGCTGTTGTCGTATTCGTGCTCGTTGTCACGAGCCTCATGATCGCACCGGACGCGGATGGGCTGTTAGGTGCATACCTCGCCGCCTTAATGCTCGGCATCGCCTGCAACGACGCCCGCCACTACCTCATTCCAAACGAGCTGACCGCCGCGGCTTTCGGCATTGCCTTGTTACGCGGATTAACCTTACCCAATGCCAGTGCAACATCGATATTGTGGCCGGTCTTTCGCGCCTCGGCGGTAAGTCTGCCGTTGTTTTTTCTCTTGTTGTTCTACCGTTACTGGCGCGGCCGGGACGGATTGGGGCTTGGGGACGTCAAGCTTGCCGCGGTTGCCGGTGCCTGGCTCGAACTCCCAACGGCGGCTGCGGTGATCGAATTGGCCGCACTTTCAGCGATTGCCGCATACATCGCCAATGCTCTCGTGCGACGGCGGTCGCTGCGAGGTACGGCATTCCTGCCGTTCGGACTTTTTATGGCACCAGCTATTTGGGTCGGCTGGCTGAGCGAACAATTGCTCTTGCGCTGGGGGTATTTCTGGCCGGGTTGACCTCGCGGCTTGCAACGCCGGTGCAGCGGCGGTCTCACGGCCGCCGGTTGAGTGATCGAGACGCGGAGACCTGGATTGCGCGCTACTTGCCCTTCCAGTTCGGTGTACGCTTGTTGAGGAAGGCGTCCATGCCCTCGCGGAAATCTTCGCTCATATAGGCCTTGAGGATCAGGTCCTCGCCCTCTTCGCGCGACAGCGTGCGGCGGATGCGGCGCACCGCCTCCTTGGTCGCTTCCAGCGTGAGCGGCGCATGGCTTGCGACGAGCTTGGCGGTCTCGTCGGCACGGCGCTGCAGCGTCTCGACGTCGGGCACGACCTCGTTGAGCAGGCCGAGCGACAGCGCTTCCTGCGCCTCGACGAGGCGCGCCTTGAAGATCAGATCCTTGGTGCGGGCGGGACCAACCAGCGAGACGACGCGGCTGATGTTCGACATCGACAGGCAGTTGCCGAGCGTGCGCGCGATCGGAAAGCCGATGCGCGTCGTCTCGGTGCCGATGCGGAGGTCGCAGCAGGCCGCGATGCCGGCGCCGCCGCCGGTGCAGGCTCCCGCGATCGCCGCGATCACGGGCACACGGCACTGCTCGAGCGTGCCGAGCACGCGGTCGATGCGAGCCTCGTAGTCGAGCGCGTCCTGCGCGGTCTTGAAGGCGCGGAATTGAGAAATGTCGGTGCCCGAGGCGAAGGCCTTGTCACCGGCCCCGGTCAGGATCAGCGCCTTGATCGAGCGATCGGCGTTGATCTCCTGGCAGATCTCCGCCATGCGATCATACATGGCGAAGGTCATTGCGTTGCGCGCCTGGGGGCGGTTGAAGGTGATCCGCGCGATGCCGTCCGTCACGGAGTAGAGCAGGTCTTCGTTGGTCGTCGTCGGTGCGTTCATCGCGCGCTCACTTTCTAAGTTAGTTCAGGCCACCTGAGCCTTCAGGCCACCTGAGCCTTGGCCATCGGCACCGCGTCGCGTCCCTTCAGGACGTCCATGGCCGCCAATACGCCGCCGCTCCGGTGCGGAATCTTTGCAAGATCCAGGCCCATCTCGACGCCGGCGAGCGTGCCCATCAGCATCAGATCGTTGAAATGGCCGATATGGCCGATGCGGAACACCTTGCCCTTGACCTTGTTCAGGCCCGTGCCGAGCGACATGTCGAAGTTTTCGAGCACCACCTTGCGGAAGGCGTCGGCGTCATGTCCATCGGGCACGCGCACGCCGGTCAGCGCGGGTGAGTGTGCGGCAGGATCGGCGCACTGCGTCTCCAAGCCCCAGACCTTGACCGCGGCGCGCGTCGCGGCGCTGTGGCGCTTGTGGCGGGTCCAGACATTCTCCAGCCCCTCCTCTTCCAGCATCTTGACCGCTTCACGCAGGCCGTAGAGCAGATTGGTCGCGGGCGTGTAGGGGAAGGTGCCGAGCTTGTTGAAGGAGATGACCTCCTGCCAGTCCCAGTAGGAGCGCATGCCGGGGTTGGCCTTCGCCACCGCGAGCGCCTTTTCCGAGACGGCGTTGAAGCCGAGGCCCGGGGGCAGCATCAGGCCCTTCTGGGAGCCGGCGACCGAGACGTCGATGCCCCAGGCATCGTGCTCGTATTCCATCGAGCCGAGGCCGGAGATGGTGTCGACCATCAGGAGGGCCGGATGCTTGACGCGGTCGAGCAGCTTGCGCACGTCGAGCGGCGGCGTCACGCAGCCGGTCGAGGTCTCGTTGTGGACGACGCAGACCGCCTTGATCGTGTGCTGCTTGTCGGCGGCAACGCGCTTCTCGATCTCGGCGAGATCGGCGCCATGGCGCCAGTCGCTCGGGATGAAGTCGACGTCGAGCTTGAACTTGTCGGCGATGCCGCGCCACAGCACGGCGAACTGGCCGGTCTCGCACATCAAAACCTTGTCGCCGGGGGCGAACACGTTGACCATCGCCGCTTCCCAGGCACCGGTGCCGGACGAGGGGAAGATGATCACGGGCCGCTGCGTGCGGAACACCCGCTGCATCGAGGCGAGGACCGCGAAACCGAGCTCCGCGAACTCCGGACCGCGATGGTCCAGCGTCGGCATGTCCATCGCCCGCAGCACCCGGTCGGGCACATTGGTCGGTCCTGGAATCTGTAAGAAATGCCTTCCAGTGTGCACGGTCATCGGCGTCCTTCCCGGTCTAGCCTTGGTTTTAATGGGCGCCGAATAGCACCATTTGACCAGCTTGTCCCCTCTCAAGACGCCTCCCATGCATAAGCGGCGGGCCTCCGCCGCCCCTACTCCGCGGCCACCACCTTTCCGACCGGCAGGCGCCCCTCGGCCTCCGTAAACGGGCGCTCCGGATGCATCAGGAAGGCGGAGAAGCCACCGAGCAACAGCAGCCCCATCGACATCAGGAACGGCAGGTACCAGTTGCCGGTCGCGTCGATCACGAAGCCGGCAACGAGCGGGGAGACGATGGCGGCGAAGGCCGAGCCGGTGTTCATGAGTCCCGAGGCGGTGCCGGAATATTTCGGGGCGATGTCCATCGGGATCGACCACATCGGGCCGATCACCAGCTCGGCGCAGAAGAAGCCGGCCGACAGGCACAGCGCGACGATCGTGATGTCGTGGACGAACAGGATCGGAAACAGCGAAAGCAGCGCCCCGGTAAATCCCGCAACGGTGACGCTCAGCCGCGCCAGGCGGACATTGCCGGTGCGGTCGAGGATCTTGTCCGAAAGCACGCCGCCGACGCTGTCGCCGACCACGCCGGCGAAGAACACGCCGGAGGCGAACAGCGCCGAGTTCTTGATATCGAGATTGTAGTTGTTCTTGAAGAACAGCGGCAGCCAGTTGAGATAGAGCCACAGGCACCAGCCGTAGCAGAAATAGGTCAGCGTCACTGGCCACATGCGGCCGAGCAACGGCCCCCACGGCACGCGAGGCCGCTCGCCGGTCGGGCGCGGCGGCAGTGCGGCGAGCTCGGCCTCGGTGATGGCGGCGTGCTCCTTCGGCTCGTTACGGAAGTACCAGACCCAGACGACGCCCCAGACCAGGCTGACGAAACCGAGCACGACGAACGCGCCGCGCCAGGTCAGCCAGAGGATGAGCAGCGCCACCACCGGCGGCGTCACGGCGTTGCCGAGCCGGGCGAAGGAATGGGTCAGTCCCTGCGCAAAACCGCGGCGGTTCGCGGGCGTCCAGTATTGCATCGCGCGCGTTGCCGTCGGAAAGGTCGCGCCCTCGCCGAAGCCGAGCGCGAAACGCGCGACGAACAGTGCGGCAAGGCCGTTGACGAAGCCGGTCGAGATGGTCGCCGCCGCCCAGATCATGCCGCACCAGAACAACGTCTTGCGCGGCCCGAAGCGATCACCGACCCAGCCGCCGATCACCTGAAACAGCAGATAGGGATAGGCGAAGGCGGAGAAGACGAGGCCAAGCTGGGTGTTCGACAGACCCAGCTCCTTCTGGATCTCGCTCGCGGCGGTGCCGATGTTCACCCGGTCGACATAGGTGATGAAATACATCGCGCAGAGCATCGCCAAGACGAGATGCGTGGCCTTGAACCGAATTCCCATCTCCACCCTCCCTGACTGTTTTTTATGATTGGCCTTGCGTGTCCCGCGCGACCTAGGTGCCGACCACTTTCAGATGCGGCGGGGCATTGCCCTGCGGGCGCTGCTCCAGCAGCTTCATCGCGGCGTCGACACCGCCGGAGCGATGCGGCACGCCCGCAACCGACAGGCCCATCTCCACGCCGGTCAGCGCGCCGAGCAGCGTCAGCGCGTTGCATTCGCCGAGATGGCCGATGCGGAAGACTTTTCCGGCGACCTTCGACAGGCCCGAGCCGAGCGACATGTTGTAATTTTCGAGCACGATCTTGCGGAACTGATCGGCGTCGTGGCCCGGCGGCATCAACACCGCGGTGAGCACCGGCGAGAACTCCGAGGGTTCCTGGCAGAGGATCTCGAGACCCCAGTGACTGACGGCGGCACGCGTCGCCGCAGCCAGCCGCTGATGGCGCGCGAACACGTTGTCGAGCCCCTCTTCGAGCAGCATCGCGATCGCCTCGCGCAGGCCGTAGAGCAGATTGGTCGCTGGCGTGTAGGGGAAGAAGCCGTTGGCGTTGGGCTTGAGCATCTCCTCCCAGTCGAAATAAGAGCGCGGCATCTTGTTGGTCTTCGCGGCTGCGCGCGCCTTCTCCGAGATCGCGTTGAAGCCGAGACCGGGCGGCAACATGAAACCCTTCTGCGAGCAGCTCACGCTGACGTCGACCTTCCATTCGTCGTGGCGGTAGTCGACCGAGCCGAGCGAGGAGATGGTGTCGACCATCAGCAGCGCCGGATGCGCGGTGCGGTCAATCGCGGCGCGGATCTCGGCGATGCGGCTGGTCGCGCCGGTCGAGGTCTCGTTGTGCACGACCATGACGGCCTTGATCGCGCGCGCCTTGTCCTCGGTGAGCTTCGCCTCGATCAATGCGGGATCGGCGCCGCGGCGCCAGTCGCCGGGCACGAAGTCGACCTCGATGCCGAACCGCCCCGCCATCTGCCGCCACAGGGTGGCGAAATGGCCGGTCTCGACCATCAGCACCTTATCGCCAGGCGACAGCGTGTTGACGATCGCGGCCTCCCAGGCGCCCGTCCCCGACGAGGGGAAGATCACCACCGGGCCCGCGGTCTGGAAAATTGTCTGGCTGCCTTCGAGCACGGCGCGGCCGAGCTCGCCGAATTCTGCGCTCCGGTGGTCAATGACCGGCATGTCCATGGCGCGGAGGACGCGCTCGGGGACCGGGCTCGGGCCTGGAATCTGAAGGAAATGGCGTCCCTGGTGCATGAAAACCTCCCTGTCGGCGGACTCTAGCCAGCTTCGGAGGCCATTTTGCATTCATTTTTTGTCATTTCAATTGAATTTTGGTATTCGTTCGTGAACATCGACGCGATCAAACAGGCAAACTATTGTGCTGCAAATGAAATCCACGATTCCCGACACCGGGGTTCCGATCGCCCCACCAGCCGCAAATGGCGGCGACCGCCAGGAGGCCTCGCTTCACGGCGAGATCCTGCTGCGGCTGCGCGACTACGTGGTCGAGGGCAACATTCCCGACGGCGCGCGCGTTCCCGAGCGGCAGCTCTGCGCGATGCTCGGGATCTCCCGCACGCCGTTGCGCGAGGCCCTGAAAGTGCTCGCTTCCGAGGGCCTGATCGAGCTTCTGCCCAACCGCGGCGCGCGCGTCCGCCAACTTAGCCAGCGCGACCTCGAGGAGCTGTTCGACGTCATGGCGGGGCTGGAGAGCCTTGCCGGGCGCCTCGCCTGCGAGGCCATTACGGATGAGGAAATCACCGCGATCGAGCAGCTGCATTACGAGATGTACGGGCACTATCTGCATCGCGACATGCACGGCTATTTCCAGACCAACCAGCGCATCCACGAAAGCATCGTCGCGGCCGCGCGCAACGAGACGCTGAAGAGCGCCTACGCCAACTTCGCAGGCCGCATCCGCCGGGTCCGCTACTCCGCCAATTTCGCCCGCAAGCGGCAGCGCTGGGCGGAAGCGATGCGCGAGCACGAGACCATCCTCGACGCGCTGCGCCGCCGCGCCGCCAGCGAGCTCAGCGACATCCTGTTCCAGCACCTGCGCAACAAGCGGGCGGCCGCAATCGAGCACCTGACCGAACCCCAAGAGGACGCGCCGGCCTCACCCTGAGGGGCGGCCGACTTGCTCATTTTGAATTCATAATATAATCGGTCATGAGAAATAATGAATAACTCAGTAAGGCTGGGCCTCGCTGGGTCAATCCGGGACCAGGGATGACAAACGCCTCCTCGCTCGAACGGCGCCTGCGCGCGGAAATGACCGGCGACGTCCTGTTCGACGGCTTCAGCCGCGGCCGCTATGCCACCGACGCCTCGTTTTACCAGATCATGCCGGCCGGCGTGGTCGTGCCCAGGACCATGGACGAGGCCCTCAAAGCGCTGGCGATTGCCCGCGACGAGGGCATCAAGGTCGCCCCGCGCGGCGGCGGCACCTCGCAATGCGGCCAGACCGTCAATGACGGCCTCGTGGTCGATCTCTCGAAGCACCTCAACCGCATCCTCTCGCTCGACGTCGCGGGCCGCACCTGCGTGGTCGAGCCCGGCATCGTGCTCGACGACCTCAACCGTCAGCTCAAGAAGCACGGCCTGTGGTTTCCGGTCGACGTCTCCACGGCCTCGCGCGCCACCATCGGCGGTATGGCCGGCAACAATTCCTGCGGCGGCCGTAGTCTGCGCTACGGCACGATGCGCGACAACACGCTGTCGATGGAGGCGGCGCTCGCCGACGGCACGCTGGGCCGCTACGGCGAGGTGTCGCGCGATCTCTCCGATCTCGATGCGAACGACAGCGCGCGCGCCCTGTTCCGCGACATGCTCGATCTCGGCGCCCGTGAGGCCGACGAGATCGCCGCGCGCTTTCCCAAGGTGCAGCGCCGTGTCGGCGGCTACAATCTCGATGCGCTGACGCCGCGCAATGCGCGCAACAACATGGCGCATCTCCTGGTCGGCTCGGAAGGCACCCTCGCCTTCACCACCAAGGTCGAGCTGAAGCTGTGGCCTGTCATCCGCAACAAGGCGCTCGGCATCTGTCATTTCGGCAGTTTCTACGAGGCGATGGACGCCGCCCAGCACCTGGTCAAGCTCAAGCCGATCGCGGTCGAGCTGGTCGACCGCACCATGCTCGCGCTCGGCCGCGACATCGCGATGTTCAGGCCGATCATCTCCGCCGCCATCAAGGGCGATCCGGATGCCGTTCTGGTGGTCGAATTTGCCGAAGAGGACCAGGCGGACAATCTGGTGCGCCTCAAGCAACTCGGCGAATTGATGGGCGATCTCGGCTTCGGCTGGAATAACGACCAGCGCAAATGGGGCGGCGTGGTCGAGGTCACCGAGCCCGCGCTGCAAAGCGGCATCGCCGATTTCCGCGCCGCCGGCCTCAACGTCATGATGTCGATGAAGCAGGAGGGCAAGCCGGTCTCGTTCGTCGAGGATTGCGCCGTGCCGTTGCCGCATCTCGCCGACTACACCGCGCGCTTGAGCGAGGTTTTCGCCAAGCACGGCACCAGCGGCACGATGTATGCGCATGCCTCCGAGGGCTGCCTGCACGTACGGCCCGTGCTGAACCTAAAGCTTGAGAAGGACGTCAAGGCGATGCGGGCCATCGCCGAGGAGGCCTTCGCGCTGGTGCGCGAGTACAAGGGCTCGCATTCCGGCGAGCATGGCGATGGCCTGGTGCGCTCTGAATTCCACGAGACCATGTTCGGCGAGCGTCTCGTCGCCGACTTCAGGGAGGTGAAGCAGCGCTTCGATCCCGAAGGCGTCCTCAATCCCGGCAAGATCGTCGATGCACCCCGGATGGACGATCGCTCGCTGTTCCGCTTCAAACCCGACTACCGCGTCAACGAGTTGAAGACGAAGCTGGATTGGTCCGCCTATCCCGGCGCCGGCGGCGGTTTCCAGGGCGCGGTCGAGATGTGCAACAACAACGGCGCCTGCCGCAAGCTCGAGGGCGGCGTGATGTGCCCGTCCTACCGCGCGACGCGCAACGAGAAGGACGTCACCCGCGGACGCGCCAACAGCTTGCGGCTCGCAATCTCCGGCCAGCTCGGCCCCGACGCGTTGTCCTCCGACGAGATGATGGAGACCCTAAAGCTCTGCGTCTCCTGTAAGGCCTGCCGCCACGAATGCCCGACCGGCGTCGACATGGCCAAGATGAAGATCGAGGTGCTCGCCGCCCGCGCTGCGTCCCATGGCCTGACCCCGCGCGACCGCCTGGTCGGTTACCTCCCGCGCTATGCCGGTCTCGCATCGCGCTTCGCGCCGCTCGCCAATTTGCGTAACCGCAGCCCGCTGCTGCGAAACCTGTTCGAGCGCTTTGCCGGCATCAGCGCGCGCCGCGCCCTGCCCGCCTTCCGCAGCGACGTGTTCGTGCAGCCCGCGGAAGCGGTTGGGCCGGAGACCGGCCGCGAAGTCGTGTTGTTCACGGACACCTTCAATCGCATCTACGAGCGCGAAAATCTCGACGCCGCCCTCCGCGTGCTCGCGGCGGGCGGTTATCGCGTGCACCTGCCCAAGCCGGCGGGCAGCAGTCGCCCGCTCTGCTGCGGCCGTACATTCCTCTCAGCCGGTCTCGTCGACGAAGCCAGGGCCGAGCTCGACCGCCTGGTGGCCGTGTTCGCGCCCTTTGCCGCCCGCGGCGTGCCGATCGTCGGCCTCGAGCCGAGCTGCCTGCTGACGCTGCGCGACGAGCTCGCCTCGCTGCGCAAGGACAACGATGCCAGGGCCGTCGGCGCCCACGCGCTGACTTTCGAGGAATTTTTGGTGCGCGAAGCCGAGGCCGGCCGGCTGCAACTGCCGCTCGGCACCGTCGCCGACAAGGCCGTCGTCCATGGCCATTGCCATCAAAAATCCTTCAGTGCCTTCAATCCGGTCGAGCAGGTGTTGCGCCTCATTCCGGGCCTGAAGATCGAGACCATCGAATCGAGCTGCTGCGGCATGGCCGGCGCCTTCGGTTACGGCGCGGATACCTACGATGCCTCGATGGAGATGGCCGAGCTGTCGCTGCTGCCCGCCGTGCGGCGCGCCGACCAGACTACGCTGGTCGTCGCCGACGGCACCTCCTGCCGGCATCAGATCCACGACGGCGCCCAGCGCGAAGCGCTTCACGTCGCGCGCGTGCTGGCGATGAGCCTCGACCGCGCCGGAGCAAATTCCACTTCTCACACCAAAAAGGAAACCAGCCATGGCTGACCTCACGCTCGACACCGCCCGCAAGATCCTCGACGCCGCCTTCGCAAAATCCACCGAGCTGAAGCTCAAGCCGCTGGTCGTCACCATCCTGGACGCACGCGGCGTGCTCAAGATCGCCGCGGCGCAGGACGGCACCAGCCTGATGCGCGCCGAGATCGCCCACGGCAAGGCCTATGGTGCGCTCGCCATGGGCATGGGCTCGCGCGCCTTGTACCAGCGCGCACAGGAGCAGGCCTATTTCATCGATTCCGTGAACACCATCGCCAAGGGCGCACTGGTGCCGGTCCCCGGCGGTGTGCTGATCATGGATGGCGCAACGCTGCTCGGTGCCGTCGGCGTGTCCGGCGACACCTCCGACAATGACGAGGCCTGTGCCGTGGCAGGCATCTTGACCGCCGGCCTCACGGCCAATGGCGGATAGCAGTTGTCCACGCCGAGAGCGAAATACGGAATTGGTCGATAGGCCAACGATGTCATGTTCTGGCCATGTTCTGGCCGGTTACAGCAGCTTACCCTCAGCATCTCGGTCCCATTCGAGCTCGCATAGAACTTGCGCCTCAATCGACGTGTCGCTGTGGAAGTTCTTCGCATGCTCTGCCATCCTTAGCTTCGTACGTCACTTTGGGAGGCTTGGGAGCTGCTCCCTTGGCTCGCTCGATCCTAGGCTGCCCGGCACGCTTACGCCGCCAGATACCGTCCGCAATGGCATCCAAATCCTCTTTAGAAGGCGTCCACCGGTTCTCGCGTTCCCATTTCTCGCGATTGAGCTTGGGGGTGAGATCAACGATTTTGGTTTGCGGCTTCCTCAGAGCCTCCGCCAGTGCCATGCCCGTTTCGAGCGCGACAAAGCCAGAAGCCACGAGGTCTTTGTGCACCTGCCCCTGGTCGTCGAAGGTTAGGTAGCTCCCCTGCACCCGCTCGATCCGAACCGGCTTCTTGCCCTCGTTCTCGAGGATCATGTCAGCAACCTTCTGCTTCGTGCCGGCATACTGGGGCATGGCGTCTTTGCCGCGGATCAGCCCCGTCATCACGCGCTGCGAGATGCTTTGAAGGCCGTTTTCAGCGAAAAGATAAAAGCGAATTGAAGGGCCCATTGAATCCGCCCTGGGATGAAAAGCAGCATGTTTTCGCATGTCGATGCACTCGGCAAGATCAAAGGGATCGGAGAATTCCGTGGCTCATAGGACGGCCGGAAAATGACAACCTATCGCTGTCTCGGAAATGCGTGCCTTCTGTCGAAGAAAGTTGTTTGCGCTTTCCACGCGCCGGCCGATCGTTCGACGACCGTATTTGCCGGAGGAGAACTGATGCAGCCCTATCGATATGAGCACGACGGACACGTGATCGAAATGCGACGGAGCTAACTGAGGTGGTGTTTGGTGGGCCTATGCCGACGGCCAGCCGGATGGACGGGTCTTCCCCTACGAGCCGGATGAGCCCCCAGAGCCGCAGCGGTCGTTCAGCCCCTAGGCCGTAGCCCTAGCGGCCGCCCCTCCAATGCCGCCACGTCGCAAGTGGGACGTGACCTAATCTTGTCAGCGTTTCGTCAGTTTGTTGTCGGCTACAGAATGGCTAGGTACGCGACCAACCGGATCTGCTAGAACCTTGGCTGTCTTGCAGCTTCACTCAAACCAGCGGAAGGACAAGTTCTCCGCGGATGCCCTCACGCTGTCCTAGCACGAGCGTATTGCCGCTACGCGGCCAACTTGAGTGCGGCGAGCGCTGCGACCGTCGCGATCCGGAATTTTGATCATCCAAAACATCTGGGTGGACCTTTAGAACTGAAAATAGATAAAAGCCGACTCCGGACCGGCCTCGACATACGTCAAAGCGACGAGTGCGCCGTACGCAAACGGCTCGACCGCTCTCGCCCATGCGCCCTGTGGCTTCCGCGGTAAGATCAAATGCTGAAGAATGACGGGCAGCGAATAGGCCAGCGCGAGGGTCCGGTATATCTTCGGCGGATTCTGGATGTCATTCTCCGTAAAGAGACCGGCGAAGTAGCTTGCCGCCTGGCTGAACTCCGGGAGCTTGAAAAATATCCAAAGCAACGACACCGCAAGAAAGATCACCGCAGCCCTGAGGGCCTGGAGAACGGGTGATTTGATACTGTCCAACTTGTCTAGAAATGGGCGCTCAATCGCCAGCAATACGCCGTGCATCGAGCCCCAAACCAGGTAG
Organism: Bradyrhizobium sp. P3_C3; assembly: GCF_056402655.1. Lineage (NCBI taxonomy): Bacteria > Pseudomonadati > Pseudomonadota > Alphaproteobacteria > Hyphomicrobiales > Nitrobacteraceae > Bradyrhizobium > Bradyrhizobium sp. P3_C3. The sequence goes on from NZ_JBFUGY010000070.1 coordinate 22,644, forward strand.
CTCAGGCCTGCCCCGTGCCATAAACCACCTAGGCCCATGACAGCTATCAGGTTGAAGTAGGTACGCCCCCGCCCATGTCGGCTGCCTCCCAACGGAATGTAGAGATAATTTCGAAGCCAGCTCGACAGTGAAATATGCCAGCGACGCCAAAACTCCGCGATCGATCGCGAGATGTACGGCCTATTGAAATTCTCCGGCAAGCGATACCCGAAGAGCAGCGCAAGGCCGACAGCAATCGACGAGTAGCCGAAGAAGTCGGCATAGATCTGGTAGCTGTAGAGGAAGATCAGAAGCCATTTGTCGCCCGTCTTCACCGTTTCAAACAGAGGGTACGCCATGTAGGACGTCATCTCGTTCAGATTATTGGCGCAAAATAGCTTGAAGAAATAGCCAAGCACCAGCCAGCGCGAGGCTTCCGCGAAGGGGACTTTGGATATGTGCTTCACCTCGATTTGCGGGAAGAAATTCCGAGCCTGCGTGATCGGCCCCGAAATCAGTTGGGGGAAGAAGATTACGTAGAGCAATATCTCCCACAGAGTCGCAGGCCGACCTTGCTTCGGAAGATCGACCAAGAGGCTGATGTTATGGAAAACGAAAAACGAAATCCCAATCGGCAGAGGAAGGTTCAGCAGGAAGTCGCTAACTGCGCTGCCCGACGAGATCGGCGGGGCAACGAACAGGAACTTGTATTTAAAGAAGGCAAGTAAGCCGAAGTTGAAGACGATGCCTAGCATCGTCCAGGCGCCACCCCACTTGATGGAAAGGGCTAAAAAGGCCCATGTTCCAACCACGGCAACCATGAGCAATGGCAGCAATTCGGGTTGCCCATAGCCATAAAAGAAAAAGCTGGCCGTCACCAGCACATAGACCTGCAGCCCTCGGGCGAACGGCAGATAATAGATGGCGAAGACAACGGAGACGAAAACCGCGAATTGCCAGGAAGTGAAGGTCATTAAATGTATTTATCGCCGAGGAAGTTCCGTCTTTTAGTTGTTGAAGGATGTTCTGACAATTAGTCGAAAGGCCAAAGGAAACGGCAAATGCAAAATCCGACCCCTGCCGGCGTCCTGATCGCGGATGGCTGGTGTGCTGCTTCAGCCAAGCGGCACTAATGCTTCGCGGGTGGTGCGCCGCGCCTCTCCTGCTTGAAGGTGGTCTGCCGAAGCGACAGCGCTATGCTCAACACACAAGTGCGGATGAGTCAGGCGGCCTCAGCTGGAGGCTGAAGCCTTTTGGGGGTTCTACTCCGGCTTCAGGGCGGCGTAGGGGACACCGGAGCAAGTGGCCAATTCGCTAGATTGCCACTTGTTCCCGACTCGAAAAACGATCCCAAGTTCTTATCTTCGCCCCATGCGTATGGCGTACGAGCTATGCCTAGCGACCGCCGCCAAGCAAGTTCCTTCAGAGCCTGACTGGATCCACGAAGTAAAACACGACGGCTACCGAATGCTGGTCATTCGGGAGGACAGTCGAACTGATATCGACCACAACTGCGCGAGCGTCGCCGAGTTGAGGCCTCCTGTCTCTATCGACTTTGCTGAACGACGTGGCGCGTAAACATGAAATGAGGAGAATGCTGCCTCATTGTCCGCTTCGCTGTCTTCTATAGCGGGCGCATCACTCTCCCTAACGATCGCATGACGTTCCTGTGTCGCGACTAACTGATACGAGTAAGGCGGGTCATGGGGTAAATGGCCCGCGCCGAAGATCTCCCCCGCCATCACGGCAGGCGCTAGGTAGATGCAATTCGCGGATCCCTTGGGACATGCGGTCGCGATAATGCGCCAGCTTCCATCGATACCTGCCTTCGTTATCCAAGAGATGCGTGCTCGGTCGAAATCTACAGCTTGCATTGTTGATGCTCCCGAGCTGCCACGACGAGATGCAACAAGGCTGGCGAAGCCTACTCCGACAAGTAATACGCGACGGCGCCTCATGCCTATCATCTATCGGAACACAACGGCGAGAACCGGCCAAGCGCTACCGTAGCTCGCTTGTGCCGATCGTTAGGGGAACGCCTTTGATCGCTCGCTGATGGCCTGCTCGATCGCCCTCGCCGCCATTACTGCGGATCGTTCGTCGAAATGCGCTCCATCCGGCCATCGCAACTCGCTTTTGGCAATCGTCAGATGTAGCCATTCATGCGGATCCTCAAAACGTCCCAACGCGATGCGCCGAGTGTCCTGAGCAACCCGCGTTTGATCCAATTGGTCGGCATATGGCAGTTCAAACAGCAACACCCGCGCGCCCAACTCTCGAGCAGAGGACACTAGTTGGGCAAGCTGCTCGACGTTGCTCTGCAAAACAGCAGTTGCATCCTGACCATATCCCTTAACGACCCGATCGAGATACACTTGGTTGTCGTATTCTCGAGGCGGCTCCTTCAGGAGCCGGTTGGCATCCGCGTTGAAGTAGGTTCGATCGGCGGGCGCGTGGCGCCAGTTTTCGTAGGCGGCAACGGCCATCCGAACGGGGCGAAAAAAGAAATCGTGCCCCGAGGTCGAAAACTTCCTGACAAGCGTCTCGTCCACGACGTTAGACAGCAAATTTGTTTCGACAAGAATGGTCTTGGGAAGACTTCGAGGGTCCAGCAGGATGACCCGCAAAGCGGTTAAAGGCGACCCGCCGGCGATCCCGAGATTTCTTACGCGCAAGGTAGCAAAATGCTCTTCTCTAATTCGCGCTGTTAGAGAGCTTCCAAGCAGGACCACATCAGGGGTCGGCCCACTTCGGTATCGATTGAGCGCGATAAGGGCGTTATCTTTTGCGGTTGGCGCCAACGTCACCATCGGCAGCCAAGGCTTTGCAGCGGCACAAATCACCAGGATCAGTGCTGCCGTCCCTGCGCATTGTAGAAGCCATCTAAAGCCGGATCTGTCAGGCATTTTCGGGCCCACGACTATCAATCGGCTTCCTCTCGGTTGATCTTCCTCAGGCCAAGGAAAACGCCAGCAACAGCCCCCAAGCCGGTGATGACCAACAAGACGTTTGCGGCGGTCTCTTGGCTGGATCTGAGCCGCTTGAGCTGACTGGCTTCCCAACACAGGCGCTGTGTCGCGGAATAATCGTATCCGTCGGGACAAACGAACGCGCCCGCCTTGTTCCAACCGGGAGAAACAGGTTGCTGCGCCAATGCATTGGTAGTCAGCAGAGGGCAAAATGCGATCACAAGCGCGGCGACCATCAGTTTCACGGGGATATCCTCCTTCAGCGGGTGATCGTCCCATGTACACAATTAACAGGTGCTGGACGAGGACAAACGAAAAGCCCGCTAGCGTGAACCGACGGGCCTTTGTCACTCGTTGGCACCGAAGCCCGCGCTCGCCTTCTTCTCACTGGAATGTCGCACTCAGTTGCCAAAGCTGGCGAACGATGTGGGGGATTCCACTTGAACAGCACGCAAGCTCACCTTTTGAGGGTTCTGTTCTCCGTAGGCCTGACCGCTTTCGTTGGCGCGGGGACATTCGTCGTAATCCGATACCTTGGCTGCGTTGTCGGAGTAAGTGACCCTCGCTGGACTATTCGAGGGCGAACTTAGGCGCGAGTTTGAAATCGCCCTACCAAGGAAGATAGAGCGCAACGAACAGCCCGAGGCCGGCAAGAAGTATTGCCCACGCGACGGGCCTGACGATTGCGATGCGGTCCACGGTAAGCCCCTGGATTGAAACGAAGTGCTGGTGGTGTCTCAGTGAGACACTACCGTCCAGTTCGCCCTGGGACTTGGACCAGCCCGAATAGCCGCCCTTCCCGTACCCGAACATGAGACCCTTTTGCCGCGAAACCGGCCCAGCTACCCCGGAAATTCCGGTCCACACGTGCGGACTGCGGCAACGACCATATCGCTAATCGTCAGACGCGACCTGCGACGGTCAAGCTCGCCCCGCTGGGGTGATCAGCGGGTCCTCGCTCAGCCATCTGAGCTTGTTGTCGATCATCATGAGATTCTTGCCGATCTCTTTGAGGGCATCCTCGGCCTCAAACGTCATTTTGGGAGGCTTGGGAGCAGCCCCTTTGGCTCGCTCGATCTTAGCTGCCCGGCGCGCTTACGCTGCCAGATATCGTCCGCAATGGCGTCCAGATCCTCTTTCGACAACGTCCACCGGTTCTCGCGCTCCCACTTCTCGCGATTGAGCTTGGGGGTGAGATCAACGATCTTGGTTTGCGGCTTACTCAGAGCCTCCTCCAGTGCCATGCCCGTTTCGAGCGCTGCAAACCCAGAGGCCACGAGATCCTTATGCACTTGGCCATTCTCGTCGAATGTTAGGTAGCTCCCCTGCACCCGCTCGATGCGAACCGGCCTCTTGCCCTCGTTCTCCAGGATCACGTCAGCCACCTTCTGCTTCGTCCCAGCGTACTGCGGCATGGCGTCTTTGCCGCGGATCAGACCCGTCATCACGCGCTGCGAGATGCTCTGAAGACTGTCTTCCGCGAAGAGATAAAACCGAACTGAAAGGCCCATGCGCTCCGCCTTGCCCGATCGAGCGGACATGTTTCCGCACGCTGGCGAAATCGGCAACTACTAAAAGATGGGAGATCTCCGACCGTCTACCCGCCGACAGGTCCTCAAAGCGTTCGCAGTCCAGCCTCTATTGCCTCGATATCCTGCTCCACCTGCGCGATCGATGATCGGTAGTCGAAGCCCCGTCCTGGCTTCAAGACGATCCGACGCGCCGCATCGAAGCGCTGCGGGGCGCCCTTAATCTTCGAATCCGAGCCGGGACTCATAGCGCGGGCTGTAGACGAGCAACGGTACGACAAGTGCCGCGCCGGCGATGACGATCACAATAGCCACATCCGCAACGTTGGCTTCCCGGCCGACCAAGCCCTTGAAGTGTCCAACAACCATGGCCACCATGAAGGTTGAGATCGACGCGAGTGCGAACCAGAGGGCGGGTATGAAGAAGGCTCGCCAGACGTGAATCATTTCGTAAAAAAGAACGATGTGTGCTTGGCTTGGAGGTCGCTGGACTGACCATGTCTTCGGCAATCGGATGCCATCCGCTTTTTGCCCTTCCGGCGTCGAACCCGTCCAAAACTCAGCCGGCATCAGAAGACTGTCGTAGGACATTAGCGTGGCTGCCGTCAGTGCGAGCGCAATGAGCGCCAAGACGAACCCGAAGACGATCAGCCATAGGGCCGTCATAGCAGTTACGCCCCAAATCGTGCTGGAGAACAAAAACCCCGCGTTGACAACAAACGCACCGAGAAAGAACTTAGCCACATAATACTTGGATTTGATCTTATCTTTCAAATCCTTGAGGATATCCTCTGATTTCTCGGTGAGCATCCAGAGAAGGGTTGCCGTCCCTTCTTCGTCCAGCGCCATGCAGGCCGCCTCAGAGCCCCCGAGGGGCAGGGTGTCGGCCGGTAAACGTTTCCTTGCCAACTCCCTCGCGATGACTGTCAACATAGGCTGGTGGCCAATAATGACAATCGCGGATCGATCGATCACGCTCGGTAGCTTTTCGGCGAGCGATTTCACGACTGCTGCTGAGGATGCCCGCTCAGAGTTAGGATCCAGTGTTATTAGTCGGTGTAAAGAGCACCGAGGGCCAGATCTTCTTCTAATGGCGTGTTTGTATGCTTCAGCAGTCTGGACAGCCACAGTGTGCGGGCTATGCCAAACTTCGGTGATGTTGATTGCGAGACCACCTAGCTCATCCAGAACACGGTTTGCGATCGCAAGCGTACGTGGAAGCCCCGGCTCCTCGTAAGCGGGCTTCACCTCACCTAATGGCTGCTTCCAACCTGTCATAGACTGTTCGGCTTCCATGATGTTGGACCCAACATTACGATGAGCGTGCCGAACCAAGATCACGCATCGCCGTTTAGCTGACAGGGTGGTACCCATCGGCGCGGTCCTCCAAATTCAGACAGCCAGTCGAGTGAGAACGCGAGCAAGTTCGACAAGCGACTGTCGCCAAAACTTACATCCCCGGCCTGTGCCGGAATGTGAAATAGAACACGTGTGCTCTAGCGATCCGATCGCCTGAGGCGCCAAAAGAAAGAGAAGGTCCCGCGCCGGATGATAGCCGCGACGTTCTGACGGCATAGGTCGAAACACCGCACTTCGGTCAAGCTGGCTGCCCTGTTATTCCTCTTCAGGTTGCGATTTGGCTGCAGTACGCTGCATCCGCCCTTCCGACGGCGTGCCGTGGGTCAACCACCGAGAGCCAGCAAAACCGGCCAGAGGCTTGCAAGGAGCCAGCGTATCAGGCCGAAACTGGCCCAAATGCCCATCAACGTAATGACGGCCTGAGGATTTCTAAAGATCATCACGTGCCAACTTAACACCCATCGGAAATCCCCGTACAGAGCCGAATGGGTAGAAAGCTGTGAGAACAAGCCTGCTTCAGTTAGCGGCCCGCCAGTGGCAGCTGACGAGCCCGCATCGTATGTCGATATCTAACGATTCTAGACCGGCTGGTTCAGGACCCGAGGCTCTCCGAAACAATCTCGACGCGCGACATGGTCCCGTCGAGATAGGCTGGGGCGTCGAGAGGCAACGGCGTGCGAATATCGCCGTACGTCTTCATGGGATTGTCCTTGTTGTAAGCGGCAATCATGCGCTTTGCACAAGCCGGTACGCCAGCACGATCGACACGGCGCTCTACCAGCTCAAGAAAGAGATCCCCGACGATTTCGTCGCGAGCGCTCCCTTGGAGGTACCGGGTTGCCAGGCTGTAGAGCCATTCGTAATCGCCATCCTGCGGCACATAAAGCGGGATATCGGAATTTGGAACGAACTCACTCGGCGGTTCAAGCTGCAACCCTTTGATCTGCGCGACGCTGCCGGTTCTTAGCATGCTCCGAAATGTTATCGGGTCTCGCGCCGCTTTCGCCAGGCGCTCGTTTACATCGGGCCGCTTCACTCTGAGAGTTCGCAGTTGCAGGCCGGAGATCACCGACCGCTTGCCAGCGGCTGGCGTCGTGAGTTGCGTAAAGCTCATTCCGGTCAACAGTCCGCGCTCGACAGTCTGATCGTCTCTTCCGTCACCTTTGCACCGGTGAATGCCCGTCGGCAGGTGATGCAAGCGCGTGTACCATTCCGAGAGTCGACTTTGACGTCGTCGGTAAGGGCGTGACCGTATTTGCAATGGGTTTGGCGTCCTCGAGATCCAGCAGCTGTTGCGAGCCTGGAATTTCTGGTGATGATGGGCTTGAACTTGGTCTCCCATGCCGGATTGCGCTGCCGATACAGCCTCAACCTGATCGTATCATACCCGCTCAGCAGCTTCCGCAACGAGGCACCTAGGTTTAACCACTTTTCGATAAGTGCGATGTCGTCTGGCGTGAGATGTGCTGAACCCTTGGAGAGGTTTAGACGCGCCTCGATTTTGGGCGGCTCGGTGACAGTCGTATCCTCCGTCAGATAGCGACCGACGCCGTTCCAGCTGCGTACGCATGTATCGCACCATTTATGATCCCATTTCCGCTCAGTATGCATTCTTGCGGCGACTTGAACTGACAATGGGTACCCTCGGTTGCAGGCGGTGCGACTGGCCACGGTGCGATTGTACACTCCCTCAAGAATCCAAGACTTGCCATTGCTCTTCACAAGAGCGCGGGCCTTCTCACCCCATTTAGGATGCAATTCGCAATGCCTGTGAAATGCCTCCGCCGAGCAAATCGGCGGTTCGCCGGCGCCGCCTGTGAGCATCCGAAGCGACTGGCCAGCTTCTAGCCTCGCCATGAACGTGTCAGCTTCGGTCGGGTTCATGGTGAACACTTCGCCATTCACGACCGCCGAAAAGCAGCCGTGACAAAACCTGCGAAGGCGGGAGCGGCCTCCATAACCGAAACTCGACAGCGGCAGGTTCTGCTCACATCGACGACACAGCTTCATCATGACCGTCTCCATGGTCGGCGCGGAATGCGCGCCGCGAAACTGAATCCTGAATCGCGGCTAGCCGGTGACGCCTATCGCCCTCAAGATTTCACATTGAGGTGCGTCGAACGTGAGTCGCGGGATAGCAGGCTGATTCAGGATCTCGTTTACGAGTTCGATTTTGAATCCGGCTCGCCATCTTGGTCGCGGAAGGGACCGTGGAGTCGAAACAGGGCACTGTATTCCTCCTCAATTTCCCCGACCCGTTCCAACATCGTCCAAATGATCTCGTTCATGGCCGAACCGCCGGGCTCCTCGATTACCTCTGTCAGAAGTGCGAGAGCATCTCCCAGCCTTTTGACCGCACCCAAAGTCCGCTCCATCCTGCAAAGGTGAGCAGGCGCCGGTGTGCGGCTGACGAAGCGCGGCAAACAGGCCAAACGATTGACACAACTGCCTGATCTCTGAGGAATGTCGGATTAGAACCGGCATCGAGTTTTGGCATTACAGGCAGGCATGGCGTACGCTTGCGCACAAAATAGCTGCGCAGTTGAGGGGCGACGATGACGGGTTTGCAGCGCGATCTGGGTTTTATACCGAGGCTAGAGGCGCTTCGCGGCCTCGCTGCCGTATCTGTCGTGGCCTATCATGCCTTCGCCCAATTTATCGATTCACACGTCACTGGCCTCGCGCCTGTTGTCCTGTTCTTTGTGCTGAGCGGCTTTGTGTTGGCGCGCTCTCTCGCAAGGGGGCCGACCATAGGAGAATTTTTCCGCCATCGAGTATTTCGGCTGTTTCCTGCCGCTATCGCAGCCGTGCTTTTGCTCACCGCTCTGCATGCTCAGTTTGGCTTCTACGTCGGCTTTCTGCCGGACTTCTCCACCGTCAACGTGCTTATGAACGCCCTCATGCTCAAGCACGACATCAACGGGCCCATGTGGTCAATGACTGTAGAGATTTTAGCCACGCCGCTCATCTTGCTTTCCTTCTGGATCTGCCGGCGCCATGGGTGGCGAACGATGTTGCCGTTTGCGATGATCTTATTCGGTCTCTCCTTCATCGGCCCTTATGTTCACCTGCTCGGCGGCTTTTCCAATCTTGCCCCTCTCTATGCCTTTATAGCTGGCGTGATGTTGCACTTTGCGGGCAGCCAGTTGGTGAAGTCATCTCGCGACAGTTCGGTTTGGATCGCCGCGCTATTCTCCGGTGCCCTGCTTCTCTATTGCGGGTTTCAGAAACAAACGGCGCCGATCATTCTGCTCGAGACTATTAGCTCGGGCGGCTTGATCGCAATCATAAGCTTTGCCCCTATTAGTCTGTTCAGCTTCCTGGATGCTGGCGTAAGTCGTTTTTTTGGCCAAGTTTCCTACAGCTTCTATTTGCTCCACATGATTGGACTGTCTGTGGCGCTGCGGATCACCAGCGTTGCCGGTTGGCCAGTGGCGTCTGCATTCCTCACGACGGTGCTCGCCATTGCACTTACGACGCCACTCGCTTGGCTCTCCTGGCGATACATCGAGCGACCGTTCGTGCGATGGGGCAGAAGTTTCGGCCAACCTGCGCAGGTCGCACCTGAACCCGCGGCGTAGTAGCAATAGGACGGGCTCTGATGACGCCGAGACCGGCGAAAAGCTCCGCGCAGCACTCGAAAAGTGAGGCGTCGAGTTCATTTCGGAGAATGGAGGCGGAGCCGGCGTGAGGATGAAGAAGCGAAGCACAAAGCGTTGACGTCGGTCAGGTCGTCGATGATGGATTATCTAAGCCAAGGAAAGATCGGCAATCAGCACTGTTCGCTTCCACACATTGGTCATAGGTTCCGTTGGCGGGAACGGAGTAGCTGCGATGAAAGACATGCAGGCTCAGTTGGAAAAGCTCCGAGGAGAACGACCCAGACGGCGTAGCGTTCGAATATGAGGTTCTCGAATGAACCATTGAAAGCCCGCCAGCGTGAGCAGGCGGGCCTCAAACTCCGAACCTCGAGCCGTACCATTCAAGCTTATCGTTCTTACGGATGAGGGTGAACGAACAGCAGATGCTTACGTCGCAATATGGAATCCGTTGTCGAACTGAACAAAGGAATGAACCAGTTTATTGCTGGGGTCAAAGTAGTGAATGCTATACTGGTCCGGCCGGGTATTTGCCTGATCGTAGTCGGTGAAAGCCGATGACCCGTCCTTGTTCACGATCGTCACGTAATCTAGTCGATCTTGATCGTCATACCCGGTAATAGCCATAGCCCACGGGTTCGATCCGTTCTGATTGTAATCGGTATAGAAGGTTTGGCCGTTGTCCATCTTCATAGTGACGTAATCCAGCTTTCCGTCGGGTCCATACCCTGAAATGGCCGTGGTCCACGGAAACGTATCTCCCTGATCGTAATCCGTGAAATAGGTGTTCCCCGTTGCGTGATCTTTTACCGTGGCAGTATCGAGACGCCCTTGAGCATCGTACGTCGACTGGTACTCAAATTGCGTGGCGCTGTCGTGAATAATACCATTGACGCTCATAACGACTGCATTGTTCGGCAGGTACAAGCCCGAAGGATCTAGGACCTTAAGCTGCATAGTTTCATCCGATTCCAGAACCCCATCCTGGCTCAGAGAAACTGAGATCGTTTGTTCTGTCTGCGCCGGTTGGAAAGTAACTGTACCGGCCTGCGGTGTGTAGTCGAGGCCGGCCTGGGCAGACCCGTCGAACGTCGTGTAGGACAGCGACACGGCTACATTGGGGACTTCAGAAAGCGTGAGCTTGAAATCAATATGCCCGTCGGATTCAGAAGCTTCGGCTTGTGTAGCACTTACTGTCGGAAAGACGATCAGCCCCTGCGAAGGATCGCTGTCGTCTACAGTTAGATTAGCATCCGTCTTCAGTCCAAGGAGAGCCGCATTGCTTAGGGCCTCCGCCGGCAACGAGGTCGGATCAAGGGACACGTGCGCGGTCTCTACCCCCTCCTTCACGGAGTCTGACAAAGCGGTAATGGCAACCGACGCAACGCTCTGCCCAGCCTCGAACTTGACGTCGATGGGCGCCAATCCGCCTTGAAGGTCGTCGGCACTTAGCGGAGACGCTCCATCGGGCGTGATGAGCAACCGATAGGTCGCAGCCTGGCTCACATCGCCGACCCGATGCAAAGTGAAGTCAGCATCACCGCCCTCGAGAGTACCGCTATCTCCGTCAAGGAAGACTATCGGAGAGCTTAAAGAAGATGCATCATAGAGCTCGACGGCTCCGGTGCCGCCTGCAGCTGAATCGTCGCTGCCGACGACCACAGATATGGTGGCGTCAGAAGACGCGTGAAAGAACAGAGCGGGCTCGTTGAGAATATCGGAATCGTGCGACACGAATGGTGCGTCCGACGATCCGACCTCAGAGAGCTTTAGGTAGGGATCGACGATTGTATTCGACTGTCCTCTTCCTTCCGCGCCGACAACCCGAACCAAATAGTCCTTTCCAGCTTCGACGCTAAACTGAGCTGGCTGAGCTTCTCCTCCAACCGGAATAGCGACTGTTTGCGAACCAGTCAGATGCAACGTCGCATCGGCAACTGATTGCGCCGGAGTGGCGAGCGCCATTAGCGCCTGAGCTGAAGCGGCAGAACCGTCGTCCATATCGACTTGACCGGTTTCACTGCTATCGATGGGTGTAAGTGTGCCGTCTGGCCAAAAGAGAAAAGTGCTCGTCGCAGACAACGAGGCGCTAGCGAACGAAGAGCTCGCGCCCGTAGATGAAGCGGGTGGGTTTGGCGGGGCGTGTTCAGTAAGATCAAGGTCCCACGCCGTGCCTGCGCTGCTGCCCACCACAATAACCGTGATGGTATCCTGCGCCGCTGTTATGCTTCCCGAATGGAAGTCGCTTACAAATCCGCCCGTATCGACGGTCGGGGTTCCGCCGGTAATGGAAAGCTTATCCGGGATTGAGTAGGCTTGGAAACCGTAATCGATGATATCTCCCTTAGTGACGTTAAAGGTACGAAGGAGGCCTTCGATTCCTCCGCTCAGATGTGCGGTGAGCAGATTACCCTTATCGATGATAGTTACTGCAGCGGTCGGAAGCGCCGCACCGTTCAAAAGAACGCCGTGGCCGCCATGCTCTTTGGCCTTATAGTCCGAATAGAACGCTCGGCCAGCGAGAAGACCCGGCCCGTTGACCTTGAGATCATCCTGGACGAAATAGTCTGTGATCTGCAGATCGATCTTCTCATCACCTTCAGGCGGCGTTTCGGGCGTATCGTTGGGCGCATGAATTACGTAGGTCGCCGAAGATTGGCCGGCAGGAATTTGAACGTACCAACCTTCGGCCCATTTGCCGGCGTCGAGAGTACCGCCATGCTTATCGTAATCCGGTTCCACATGCCTTATCCCGCCTAAGCCGGGCGTCTGAGGCTTGATACTATAGTCGACAAGTTGGGTGGCGATTCCGTGTGGATTTGCGGGGTCGTCAGAAATGTTGATGCGAACCCAGAGGTTCTTGCTGATCGGATCAGAGAGACGTACTGTGAAAGTGGTTTCTTCGCCTTCGTTGACGCTGCTCGCCGCCGCCGAGACAGAAATACTGTAGTTGAAGTCATTATGGACTTCGAAGGGGATAAGTTTTCCAAGTTCGCCAGCACTGGCTAGAACGTCATGCGCTGGCTGAAGGAAAATTCCAACATTAGCCCCAATACAGCCGTGTACGGCCTGCGACGGCTGAGCGAGATTTCCTTGGTGGAGGAAGATTGCCTCGCGGCCTGCAGGCGCTTCGTTGTCCGGTAGCTGCCAATGATAGATAGACCCAGCGCGATCTGCGCCTCCCGAATATTTAAGATGGTAGGAGGTGCTTTGCGCCCAAGGGATAGCGTCGTCCCAGCCGGCGTTCGATTGAGTAATATTCTTACCGTCTTTTTGTGCGGTAACCCAGCCCATCACGGCTTGCCCATTCGCATCCGTGCCGATTTTCTCAAAGTGCTGGAGCGTGATTGTCGCAACGCCATTATCGCGACGATCAAGGACGAACTTGTAGTCGCTTGAGGCGGAAGCGGCCGTTTGTGAGTTATTCAGCGCAATCGACGAAGCCATGATCGCTAACTCCTGACGCAACAAGGAGCAGGCCCGAAAACGACGGGTCCATCGGATTCAAAAGCGGCGGCAAATTGGCGCGAAAAATCGCGCAAGAGTTGGGATAAACATTTTATTAAAAAATTGGTTGAATTATTCAAACTGCAACTTGAATGTGTCAAGCCATCTTTAAACGTGTCAAAGTGTCGCATATTAATTCGCACATCACTGCACTCGCCTAGGGGGAACGTTGGCCGCGCCGGTGCTGCGGTGGGACGCTACGTGAAGTTCTGGCCCGCCAGCTTGAACCGACGGCCTTGATCCTACCGCCTCAGCCGGCGAGCAGTGCCGCCAGCCGTTGCGCGTTCCGTGCGATCGGCGCCAGCTTCATTTGCCCTTGCCGTATTATCAGCCCCTCCTATCCGTCACTTGCGTTGTTTTGTGTGAAGCGGCCGTTTTCTTCCTCGTCCTTCGCGACGCTTTGTCGGCAATCTACTTCGCCAGCACTTTCACGCCCGCAAGAATCTTGGTTTCGAACTCCCGACGCGCGCGCTAATTCGCGCAGCTATCGGATTCCTCCGACGATTTGTCGGAAGCGTGGCAGTTGATTTTCGTAACTCTCGGACTGAGATGGTGGCTCTCCTGGAGCCGCTATGTTCCCTGGGAGCGAGCGCGCTTCACCGAGAACTGGTGGATGTTCGTCTACTTCGAGAGCCGGAAGCGATGGCGAAAGGTAGGCGTGACGTTGGAAGACCTCTACGGGATCGATCCCGAGTTACCGGATCCCGACCCACCGCCTCCGCGATCTCCTGGCGGAAAAGTCGTTCCATTCAGGCGTCGCCGCAATCTTTGAAATCATGGGTGGCGGCGGCAGTGAGATTGCACTCGGTTGTGCATATCCTGAGCGAAACAAGCCAAACAAAGCCGATGCAACCCTTAGATGCCATGTGCTAGGCTTGGGACAGGAAGACTGGAGAGGGAAGTTCGACCAGATGGATACTGTCACGGTCTCAATATCCCTGCCCATCAACGGCACGCCTTTGGAGCGAGCTCAGGCCATCATGGCCGCGATGCATACTGAGAAGAATCCCAAGGCAACCTACGCGCTTGGACAACTCCTGAGCGACATGCGAGTTGAGAATCCGATGTTGCCGATCGAGATGCCCATCATCGGCCCAGCGTGACATGACGCAACGACGCCTGACTTCGGCCATCTATGATTTGGTCTGGGTGCTCGATAGCGATCTTTCTCGGCTTTCTCGGCCTCGGTGGTGTCACCAACATCCCTGCCCGCCTCCCAGTGGTGGGATAGGGGCCCCTATTGCAAAATTTAGGCTGAGCTCGGCATTTGCCCAACGTTTCGCATTCGCCGCAGTCACGGCGTTGCGATCGGTCACAGGGTTGCTCGATTGGGGGGGATGGTGCTAACCCGCTATGCGGGGATGGCAGGAAGGGGGCGCAGCGCTGCGGCGCTGCTGGAATGCGTGCATGAGGAAGAGACTTCTCGTTTTTGCTCAGCGGCAGGCGCAACTGAACGAACTGATCCGAGCCGCCAAAGTCCTCCAGACGGTATTCGATACGACGGTCTGTCTTGGTAGCCCAGATGCTCAGATGAGCAGTCGATGCGAGGCGTCTGGACTCAAGTGGGTCGACATCTCCGGTATCCCAGGGTCGGATGACATTGGCATCGGATGGAAGGTGCGAGAGAGTGCCGTCCATCCACTCCTGAAGCTGTACGGCAAGCTCGAAACGCCGCTCATCAAGCGTTGCTGCGACGAAGAGCTCTCGGCCATTAAGCGCGCAAGCGCCGTGATGAGGGCATATAAGCCGAGCCTGATCATCGTTGGGGAAGATGGGCTCGGAGGACAGGGAGCAATTCTTGCCGCAGCCAAGAGATGGGGGGCCAAGATCCTCACCGTACCGTACGAATACTCAACACGACGCCAGATGTTGTTGTTTTCGCAGCCGTTCGAGCCCAATTTTTCACCATTTGACCGCAAGTTCTTAAAGCTCTTCCCAAAATGGAAGACCAAGCGTGACGGGAAAGACGTCGTGTTTCTCCCCGCGAAGATCGCTTTTGCACGCGAGCTATTCCGTACCGCGCCATCTGATCCCTGGTCTGTTCACGGCGGTCCCGCCGATCGGATCGCCGTTGAAAACGAGTTCATGCGCAGGCACTACCTGCAAGACGGCCTAGCTCCCACGAAATTGGCCATGGTAGGCGCCCTTGCGAACGATGACCTGTTTTCGGCCCTGATGGCTGACCCACTTTCAGAAGCGTCCTTCAAGACGGGATCGAGGCGCGAAGAGCGCTCGACCTCGGTTCTTTGCGCTCTGCCCCCGAACTATATCGGCGGCTACGCTCCAAACTGCGAATTTCAGTCCTACGTTGATCTAGTCGATTTCCTGGCTGCGGCCTTCAATCGACCGGGGGTCAAAGTGACATTCCAGCTTCATCCAGGCATCGCAAAAGCCGACGCTGACTATGTTCGCTCGAAAGTGCCCGTCGTCGACGAGGACATCTCGCAATTGATCCCCGCGCATGATGCGCTGGTTACAACAGGCTCCTCAATTATTCGCATGGCGACGACGTGCCGAAAGCCAGTGCTGAACTACGATGTTTTCGGGTTTAACTATCAGGATTACGACGCTGTACCCGGCGTACTCAAAGCCCGCGACAAATCAGAGTTCATCGCTATTCTTGATCAGATCACCAATGGCGATCGATATCGCGCCACAGTTTCCGAGATCACCAAGAACCAATCCGACTGGGGATACTTCGACGGCCAATGCGGATCCCGCCTGGTCGACCTCGCCAATCAAATGACGGCTTAACCGACGTGCACCAACCTATAACGACAGAACGCAATCACATCCTCACCGTTGACGCAGCACGAGGCGTGATGGCCTTGATCGTCATGGCGTATCATATCCTTGAACGCGAGGCCGTGGTTGAAGTTGAACGCGCGGCTTACTATGCGGTCTATTCATTCTTTGTGATCAGCGGCTTTTCACTGCACATCGCCTACCGCGACAAGCTCGCCACGGCAGCGGGGATCCAATCCTACCTGATTAAGCGCTTCTTCCGGATTGCGCCTCTCTTCTACGTCGCACTCCTGCTCCGTCTTTTGCTCGTTCCCCTGCCCTCAAATCCGCTCTCAAGCATTTTGGTCAACCTATCGCTGGCGTTCGGGTTCGCCGACGCCGGCGCCCTTTCGCTGATTAACGGAGGATGGTCGATCGGCATCGAGATGGTCTTCTACGTGATCTTCCCCGTGATGATGCTTGTATGCGCAAACGACATCCGGCGATTGGCCGCCGTAGCGTTCGGGGGAATACTCCTGATGGTCTGTTTTGACAATTTCATCCTGCAAGGCGCGCAGACCATGACTTCAACTATATGGTCTCAATACACTCAGCCGGCCGCGTTCTTCGGATATTTCGCGGCCGGCGCATTGTTCGCCGAAGTTCTCACCAGATTCCCATGGATTAAAGGACAAACGGTCGCCATTCCCATCGCTGCCATTTGTCTAATCCCGTTCCTATTGATCCGKGTTGACGCACCCGTTCATCTCCTTGTTGGCGCGAAGGGCTTCATCCTGATGATGTCGAGCCTCATCTTCGTTGGGGCCGTGGCATTCGTCTCAGAGCCCAGAGGGAAACTTCGGGAGATTTCCGTCTGGCTCGGCGTGCTTAGTTACCCGGTGTATTTGCTGCATCCCCAGGCGCACCAGCTCCTATTGCGCATTGGGTTCGGCAACCAAGCGACGCGATCAATTGCCGTTGTTGTGCTCACGATTGCGCTCTCGCTGATCGTCTCAAAATACCTAGAGATGCCAGCCCGCGAGTACGGGCGCCAACTTGCAGCCAAGTGGAGCGCAAAGCTTTCCTAGTTACCATGTGCCGGTGGACACAACAGTGAACGCCAGCGCCTCGCTCAATCTTGGCGAGCGGCGACCGTGACAATTGTCGCCGAGCTCAAAGTCTCACCTATGCGGCTTCGACGTCGCGAGACCTTTTGACTCTTTCCCCAACCGGTATCCTTTTTTTTTGAGGCGGGTTATCCGGCTGACGTCGCCGGTACGATCGCTTGGGCTTGGGTGGCGGCGGAGGCGGCTCGAAGACTGGCTGTAGCCTGTTGTGCAGAACCTTAGCTAAGTACTCGCCCAGAGAGCTCTCCTTGAAGAGGCACAGGTCGCGCATCGTGTCCACGATCTGAAGCAATGGGATGGAGTCAAAGGCCTCGACCCTTGCGCTCTCGCTTTGGTTGCGGTTGGATGTTTGGAGGAGTTTCAGATGCGCATCTTACTTTTTGGATCTACATCCGCAGGACGACCCAAAATAGTGACACAAACGGTTTGCTTGCCGGCGCGGCGGCAGCGGATTTGACCAAACAGGTGCGAGGCTGTTCTGGTCTCAATCCAGCGGAGACACCTTGTGCAGATTAAGCTTCCCGCGACCGACCTCAAGGCAGCGCAAAGCGTCGACAGTATTGAACTTAAGGACGAAGCGGGGAGGCCGATCGGCCAATACTTGTTCGGAAAGGGTCACGGACGAACCATCTTCCTATTCGGAAAATACAAAGGCACATTCAAGACCCACGCTGAGTGCCAGGCGTTCGTTGACGGCATCCTTGCCGTGATCAATCACCACGGCACTACTCAATAATATGTT
Source organism: Bradyrhizobium sp. P3_C3 (assembly GCF_056402655.1). Taxonomy (NCBI): domain Bacteria; kingdom Pseudomonadati; phylum Pseudomonadota; class Alphaproteobacteria; order Hyphomicrobiales; family Nitrobacteraceae; genus Bradyrhizobium; species Bradyrhizobium sp. P3_C3. The sequence continues at coordinate 40,179 of NZ_JBFUGY010000070.1, forward strand.
ATGTCGAGCGGATCGGCTGAGCGCAGACTTTTATTGGCCCAAGCTATTGCCCCGCAAGCCCCAGCGGCCGCCATGACCAAGGCAGAGAACAGAGCAGCCGCGAAGGCTTGGCGCCAAGACTGAGCGCATCAAGGCGGATCTCGCCGAGCTAGACTGAAATTTCCGCAACCACGACGCGCAGTACCTCGCAAGCACAAGCAGTCGATGATTTGACGCTTGCCGGACGGCGAAGCGCCCGCGAGGGCTAGTAGTCCGCCGAAACCCATCGTATATCGTGCGACGACATCCCACCGCGCGAATTCGATCAATGATGCGTTACGCCCCTTTGTTATGCTTGCTCCTGACTACCTGCTCTTCAATTTGGGCCAACACCTCGGGGCCCGCGCCAGTGTTCCAGCCGGTGCAAGCACCCACCCAAGAAACGATACAAGAGGGCGTTCAGATTGCCGCCAAAGCAGCAAAGCTAGGTATGCCGGTTGAGATCTCGGCCCTACGGAAGGCTGACCACGGGCCAGGAGATTACTTTGTCTGCCTGCGAGAGGCGAGCCCGTTGCTCGACAAGCCACGCCCGACGTATTCCGTGTTTTTCGATGACGGTTACAAGGACTTGAGATTGTCCGTCATTCTAGAAAACTGTGAGCAGCAGCAATATTCGAGGGCGAACTTAGGCGCGAGTTTGAAATCGCCCTACCAAGGAAGATAGAGCGCAACGAACAGCCCGAGGCCGGCAAGAAGTATTGCCCACGCGACGGGCCTGACGATTGCGATGCGGTCCACGGTAAGCCCCTGGATTGAAACGAAGTGCTGGTGGTGTCTCAGTGAGACACTACCGTCCAGTTCGCCCTGGGACTTGGACCAGCCCGAATAGCCGCCCTTCCCGTACCCGAACATGAGACCC
>NZ_JBFUGY010000071.1:0-22547 GCF_056402655.1 Bradyrhizobium sp. P3_C3
AGGTGAAGCAGACCCAGGAGGTCGGCTCGGCGTTCCGCCCGGCGCGCGAGGCCGCCATGATGCGTGACATCGTCCAGCGTCATCGCGGCATCCTGCCGCTCGACACGGTCGAGAGCATCTGGCGCGTCATCATCTCGACGTTCACTTACGTCCAAGCGCCGTTCTCCGTGCATGCCGACATCTCGGTGAGCGAGCCGGCGATGCGCGATTCCGTGCGCTTCCATTTCGGCTTCACGGTGCCTTACGTCGCGCATTTCAGCGCGCAGGCCGCGGTCGAAGCGGTGGCGAAGTCCAAGGGCGATCTGGCGCTGGTCTCGGMGACCTCGAGCCGCACGCCATGGTGGCTGGAGCTGGAAGCGGACGGCGCGCCGAAGATCATCGCGCGGATGCCCTTCGTCGAGCGCGCCGACCATCCGGCCGCACTGCCGGTGTTCGCGATCTCGCGCGTCGCCGACAGCGCCGTGGTGACGGAGGTCGAGACCTTCAGCGTGCGCGTGTCCGGGTGGAACGCCGAGGTCGCGCGGGCGCTGTCGCCGCTCGCCGAGATCGTGGCGGTGCCCGATACCGCCTTCGACGGCGCGGCGCTGCTGGTCTCGGTCACAAGCGCCACCAGCATCGACAAGATCAAGGCTGCCCTGATCGAAGCGGGGGCCTCGGTGCGCTCCACGGCCCTCGTCGGCAGCCACGCAACGCGCTATACGGTGCCCTCGACCGGGTCGAAATCGTAGATCGCGAACCGCCTAAAGCTACTTCCGGAGTTGAAGATGTCACGCCCCGTGCCGAATCCCGGCATTCTAGATATTGCGCCCTACACGCCCGGCAAGAGCCCGGTGGCTGAGCCGGGCCGCAAGGTGTTCAAGCTCTCGGCCAACGAGACGCCGTTCGGGCCCTCGCCCAAGGCGATCGAGGCGTTCAGGAACGTGGCGGCGCATCTGGAAGACTATCCGGAAGGAACCTCGCGCGTGCTGCGCGAAGCGATCGGCCGTTCTTTCGGGCTCGACCCCAACCGCATCATCTGCGGCGCCGGCTCGGACGAGATCCTCAATCTGCTCGCCCACACCTATCTCAGCCACGGCGACGAGGCGATCTCGACCACGCACGGCTTCCTGGTCTACCCGATCGCGACCATGGCGGTCGGCGCCAAGAACGTGGTCGCGCAGGAGACCAATCTCACCTGCGACGTCGATGCCATCCTCAAGGCGGTGACGCCGAAGACAAAGCTGGTCTGGCTCGCCAATCCCAACAATCCGACCGGCACCTATGTGCCGTTCGACGAGGTCAAGCGGCTGCGCGCCGGCCTGCCGTCGCACGTGCTGCTGGTGCTCGATGCCGCCTATTCCGATTACGTCTCGCGCAACGACTACGAGATGGGGATCGAGCTCGTCGCCACCACCGAGAACACCGTGGTGACGCACACCTTCTCCAAGATCCACGGTCTCGCCGCGCTGCGCGTCGGCTGGATGTTCGGTCCGGAGCACGTCATCGACGCGGTCAACCGCATCCGCGGTCCCTTCAACGTGTCGACGCCGGCGATGTATGCCGCGGTCGCCGCGATCGAGGACACTGCGCACCAGGCGATGTCGAAGCAGTTCACCGAGACCTGGCGCAACTGGCTCTCCGAGGAGATCGGCAAGCTCGGACTGAAGGTGACGCCGGGCGTCGCCAATTTCGTGCTGATCCACTTCCCGGAAACGGGCAAGACCGCGGACGAGGCCGACGCGTATCTCACCAAGCGCGGGCTGGTGTTGCGCGCGCTAAAGAACTACCGCCTGCCGCATTCGCTGCGCATGACCATCGGCACCGAGGAGGCCAACCGCCTCGTCGTCGAGGGCCTGCGCGACTTCATGGCCGGCAAATGAGCACCACGCCGCACTTCCAGCGCGTTGCGCTGATCGGCTTCGGCCTGATCGGCGGCTCGATCGCGCGCGCTGCGAAGCTCCAGGGCTTGGCCTCCGAGATCGTCACCACCGCGCGCTCGGAGAAGACACGCGCGCGGGTGCTGGAGCTCGGCATCGTCGACCATGTCGTGGCGACCAATGCGGAAGCGGTGAAGGATGCCGACCTCGTCATCCTCTGCATTCCCGTCGGGGCCTGCGGGCCGGTGGCGCAGGAGATCGCTGCGCATCTGAAGCCGGGCGCGATCGTCTCCGACGTCGGCTCGGTCAAGGGCGCGATCGTCAGGGACATGGCGCCGCATCTGCCCAAGACCATTCATTTCGTGCCGGCGCATCCCGTCGCGGGCACCGAGCATTCGGGCCCCGATTCTGGTTTCGCCGAGCTCTTCATCAACCGCTGGTGCATCCTGACGCCGCCGGAAGGCGTCGATGCGGCGGCCACCGATCGGCTGCGCGCCTTCTGGGCGGCGATGGGCGCCAAGGTCGAGATCATGACGCCGGATCATCATGATCTCGTGCTCGCGATCACCAGCCATCTGCCGCATCTGATCGCCTACACCATCGTCGGCACCGCCGACGAGCTGGCGCAGGTGACGGAGTCCGAGGTGATCAAGTTCTCCGCCGGCGGCTTCCGCGACTTCACCCGCATCGCGGCGTCCGATCCGACGATGTGGCGCGACGTCTTCCTCGCCAACAAGGAAGCCGTGCTGGAAATGCTCGGCACCTTCACCGAGGATCTCGCCAAGCTTACCCGCGCGATCCGCCGCGGCGACGGCGAGGCGCTGTTCGACCACTTCACGCGCACGCGCGCCATCCGCCGCGGCATCGTCGAGATCGGCCAGGATTCGGCGGCGCCGGATTTCGGCCGGCCGCATGCGGCGTTGAAGAAGCCGTAGTCCTTCGCGCGACGACTGTGCTGCCAGATCCTCATCCTGAGGAGCGCGGAACGCGCGTCTCGAAGGATGAAGGCCCGGCTGGTGGCCTCGCCCTTCGAGACGCCGCGCGAAGAGCGCGGCTCCTCAGGGTGAGGGTTAGACATTCTCGCGCGCGGCTCCATCAATCCGTGAGCGGACGCGTCGCCAAATCAATACAGCGGCGGGATCTGGCCGACCTTGACCGGGCCGAGCAGCACGGCGCCGTCGACGAACTTCAGCGGGAAGCTGCGGGCCTTCTTGCCTTCGAGCGTGCTCTCGGTGCCGATCGAATTGATGCCGGCCGCAACGCCGGCATTGGCGTTCTGCTTGATGACCTTGCCGAGGCCGGGAACGGCGCGGTCGAGTGCGCCGAACAGATTGTTGAGGTCCTGCGACTTCACGCCGGGCGCAACGCGGTCGAGGGTTGCCTGCGGCACCCCCTCCTCCAGCATCTTCTCGATGCCGAGCGCCGGGATTACGCGCTCGAGGCCGGTCACGGTCATCTGCAGCTCACCGTCGAGTCGGCCATTGGCCGAGAGCCCGAGCGTGCCAGCGGCAACCGCGATCATCTCGCCCTGCTGGACGCGCGACTGGACGATCTCGATGTGACCGCCGGCGGCCTGGATCTCGCGGAAGCGTTGCGGCCACGGCTTTGGCGTGAGGTCGGAGAGGCCCGTGATCTTCGCGCGCGTGTCCGCCTCGAACGGCTCGGCGAGCAAGGGATGAACACCCTGGATGCTGCCCTGCGCGACGTGCAGCACGGTCTCGATCACAGGATGATCCGACCGCGACCCGTCTGCGAGGCGACCGTGCAGCTCGACCTGCTTGGCGCGCGCGAGCGGCACTTGCACGCTGCCGTCGAGACGATTGATGACGGGATCGTCGAACACGATGGAGGCGCGATCCGGCACCGCCGGCAGGCCGAACACGCTGCTGCGGCCCTTGCTCCAATTCACCACGAAGGTGTTTTGCGTGACGCCGTCGGTGAGTGTCGCCGGCGCGGAGAATTCGGCGATGACGCGCTTGGGATCGTAGACCTGGGCGACGACCAGGATGTTGTCGAGCTTCGCCGTGAACGGCGTCTTGCTGGCGTTCTGCGACACCAGGGCGACGCTGGCGCCGGAGCACTGGACCTCGAAGCGGAACGGGAAGCCGGCGATCGAGCGCTTGGCGCAATCATAGATGCGGCCGGACTTGGCCTCCTGCGCCCGCCAGGCGTCGGCGGCGATTTCGGCCTGCGAGGCCGCATAGAACCAGAAACAGCTCCACGCGACGGCGAGGATCAGGAGGATAATGGGGGCRATGAAAAGGCCCCAACGGGGGCGGCGGCCTGTGGCAACGGTCATATCTGACATGCGGCGACCCTTTGACCCCAGATTTTGTCAAATGTAAGCGGGGTTCGGCCGTGCCGAAAGGCCGAGAATTCGCTTCGCTTGGGGGCGTCGTTCTGGTAGCCGTGCCCGAAATGTCGGAAATCACCCTCCCCTCCGTCACCACAGCCAAGGGCGACCTCTGGGTGTTCGGCTATGGCTCGCTGATGTGGCGGCCGGGCTTCGAATTCAGGGAACGCGTCCCGGCGCGGCTGGTCGGCGAGCACCGCGCGCTCTGCGTCTATTCCTTCGTGCATCGCGGCACGCCGGAGCAGCCGGGCCTGGTGCTCGGGCTCGACCGCGGCGGCGCCTGCCGCGGCATTGCTTTTCGCGTCGCCGAGAAGGACCGCGCCGACGTCGTCGCCTATCTGCGGGCCCGCGAGCAGGTCACGTCCGTCTATCGCGAGGTGATGCGCTCGGTGTGGCTTGAGAACGATGCGCGACAGCGCGTCTCCGCGCTCGCTTATGTCGTCGACCGCGGCCACGTCCAATATGCCGGCCGACTCTCGTTCGCCGACCAGCATCGCCATGTCGTCCAGGGCCATGGCCAGTCCGGCGCCAACCGCGACTACGTGACGGCAACGGTGAAGGCGATCGAGGCCGAAGGTTTTCGCGACACGCAATTGCATAAGCTCGCGACCATGCTGCATGGTGATGCGCATTCCCTGCACGCGCCGGCTCCCGCCGAAGATCGAGAGAACCGCTAGCTCTGCGACGGAGCGTAGCTCGGCGACGAGCCGATCAACTGCTCCTGCTCTTTCCGGCCCGCTTCCACGAGGCGGCCGGTCGCGTCTTCGATGGCGGTTTGCACGCGCGAGAGAAACTCGTCTTTCGGCAGGCCTGATGGCAGCGGATCGAGGAACTCGACCACCAGCGTGCCGGGATAGCGCATGAAGGTGCGGCGTGGCCAGAACAGGCCGGAATTGAGCGCGATCGGCAGGCACCGCACGCCGCACGACGAATAGATCTGCGCAAAGCCGGTCTTGTAATCGGGCGCAGCGCCGGGCGCCCGGCGTGTGCCTTCCGGAAAGATCACGAGCTGCCCGCCTGCGCGCACCGCGTCGCGCGCCCGCCGCGTCATGTCCAGCAGCGCCTTCACGCCGGCCTTGCGGTCGATCGCGATCATTCCGGTCTTGACCAGGAACTGGCCGAACACCGGGATCTGCATGAGCTGACGCTTGAGAATGAAGATCGGACGGTTGAAGAAGCCCGGCAGCACGAAGGTCTCCCAGAACGACTGATGCTTCGCCGCGATCACCAGCGGCCCTGCCGGGATCTTCTCCTGCCCGCGGAATTCGACCTTGATGTTGCAGATCACGCGCATCAGGAACAGCGTCGCCTTCGCCCACCATTGCGCGACCGTCAGCATGGCGCGCGGCGGCAATGCGAAGGTCGGCAGCGCCACGATCGCGAGGCACACCAGCACGGCGTAGAACAGCACGTTGAACAGGAGCGAGCGCAGGAAAATCAAAAACATCGATGATCCGATCAATTGGCCTGTGCCGTGGCGGGCCGCTTCGGCGCCACGCCAGCAGGCTGCTCCGACATCTCGGGCGAAAGGTCAATCCCGAAATCCTCCAGCCGCACCCTCAGCTCGGCGGCGATGTATTTGACGTATTCGGACAAGAGCAGCCGCAAGGTGGAGGCCGAGGTCCACCACGGCTCCTCACGCCATTTTTCGCCGACCACCGCGAACGGGATCAGCGTGGTCTCCGGCATCGCATGCGAGAACTCCACCAGCGCGCGCGGCATATGATAGTTCGAGGTGACGACGATCAGCGATCTGAAGCCGCGCCCCTCGGCCCAGCGCCGCGCTTCCGCCGCGTTGCCGCGGGTCGAGACCGCGGTGCGGTCGAGATCGACACAGCAATGCATGAAGGACTGGTTCTCCGGCAGCGTCCGGGAGATGTCGCTCGCCGTCGAGGTCGGGTGCACGCCGGAGATCAGGAGCCGCTTGCCGTAGCCGGCCGCCAGGAGCTCCATCGCATCCGACACYCGCGAGGAGCCGCCGGTCAGGACCACGATGCCGTCCGCCTTGTGGTCCGGCGCGATCTCAGCGCCGCGCAATTGCGCCAGGAAGGCGATGAAGCCCGCCGCCGCGCCGACGAAGACGAACGCGATCGTCGATACCAACGCCGCGCGCAGCCAGCCACGCGGCAATTTCGGCGATCGATCGTCGGTCGGCGCGGTCATATGATGTCGGTGATCCCTTCCCCGGATGATTTTAGGACGTTTTGAGGCGAAGTGGAGTCCGGTTTATCGGGCTCAATCGACGTCATTCAGTGTCGCGAACAGCGTCTGGCGCGAGGCAACCGCGGTGATGGCGCCGATCAGCGCCGCCTGCACCGCGAGCACGATGTAGCCCGACGGCCGCAGCGAGAAGGTGCCGAGCAGAGCTGCGAACTGGTCGCCGACGGGGGTCCCGGAAAACCAGCCGGCGATCGACTCGGAGAAGCCGAACACCAGCATGGCGGCGCCGCCGCCGATCACGCCGCCCTCCAGGCCCAGCCTGAGGAAGTGACGCAGAAAGCGGTTGGCGATGTACCGGTCGCCGGCACCGACGAAATGCAGGACCTCGACGATCGGTTGGTTCGCCGCCATGGCGCCGCGGGTCGCGAACGAGACCGAGATGATGGTCGCGATGATGACGAGGGCGAGGATGCCGATGCCGGCGAGGACGGTGGCGTTGGTCATCGAGCGCATCCGCTCGATCCAGGCGCGGTGATCGTCGACGCTGGCGCTTGGTGCGGCCTGGGTCACGCGCGCGCGCAAGGCGCCGAGATCGAGCGGCGTGCCGGGCTGCACGCGCGCGATGATCATGCGCGGCACCGGCAAATCATCCATCGACAGGCCGGTGCCGAGCCAGGGCTCGAGCAGCTTACCGCTCTCGTCCTTGGTGAACGGCTTGACCTCGATGATGCCGGCCTGCGCGCGGATGGCCTCCGTCACTGCCGCGGTGTCGCGATCGAGATCGCGGCCGGTCTGCGGGCGGACCTGGATGGTGATTTCGCTTGCAACGTCCGACTGCCATTCCGCGGCGGAGGCACTGACGAGCAGCACCGTGCCCGTGGTCATCGAGGCGAGGAAGGTCATGATGGCGACGACGGCAACCAGCGCGCGGCCGTGGATCGAGGCGCGCGGCACGATCGGCGACATGTTGCGCGCCTTGGGCGGAAGCTGCGGACGCTCCTGTCCGATATCTACCAGCACGCCGCGGTCGTCGGGCCTACTCATAGACGTGCAGCCGCCCCTGGTGCAGCACGAAGCGTCGCGCCTCGTACTGGTCCATCAGGCCGATGTCGTGGGTGGCGATGATGACGGCGGTGCCCGATTTGTTGAGCTCGATGAACAGCCGCAGCAGCCGGCGCCCGAGCGTCGGATCGACGCTGCCGGTCGGCTCGTCGGCGAGCAGGAGCTGCGGCCGCGAGATCACGGCGCGCGCGATCGCCGCGCGCTGCTTCTCGCCGCCGGACAGGATCGGCGGCAGCGCGTCCATGCGGTCACCGAGGCCGACCCAGCGCAACAGGTCGATCACCTCCTTGCGGTAGCTCGATTCGCTGCGGCCCATGACGCGGAACGGCAAGGCGACGTTCTCATAGGTCGTCATGTGGTCGAGCAGTCGGAAGTCCTGGAGCACGATGCCGATGCGCTTGCGCAAATCCGCGATCTCGTCCTTGCCGAGCTGCGAGATGTCGTGGCCGAACAGGTTGACGAGGCCGCGCGTCGGCCTGTGCGACAGGAACAGCAAACGCAGCAGCGAGGTCTTGCCGGCGCCGGACGGGCCGGTGAGAAACTGGAAGGAATGCGCCGGAATCTCGAAACTGAGGTCGCGCAGAATCTCCGGCCCCAGTCCGTAACGCAATCCGACATTTTCGAACCGAACCAAGCTCAGCTCCGTTCGAGAGGGGGCGCGGGCGGCGCTGCTGCGCTCCGCCACACGCGATCAACGGGTTTTGCGACCGTTATGGTTTCCGGTTCGTTAACGGTCGCTCTGTAGCATCTGGGATGCCCGGCTCTCCGCGACCGGAGCATCGTCAAGACCAGTCCGTGCATCAAGGCTCGTGTCCATGCATATCGTCTGCCCCCATTGTACGACATCCTACGCCATCAAGCCCGCGAGCCTGGGGGCGAACGGACGAACGGTCCGCTGCTCCCGCTGCAAGGAGACCTGGGTCGCCTATGCCGAGGATGCCATCGAGGAGGCGTCCGTCCCGGCCATGGCAGCGGCCAGCCAAGCCGACGACCAGTCCGACCTCGCCGAGCAGTGGAACTCCTACGCCAGGGACGACGGCGCCGCCGACACGCCGGTCGTCGACAGCCCCTCGATCGCCAGCGACTGGCCGGCCGAGGACGCCCAGGCGACCGAGGACGAATGGTCAGCGGCGGCCCGCGCCGCCGAGGATGACGTCGCCGGCGCGCAGCACCAGTCCTGGTTCCGCGGCCTGTTCAGCCGCCGCGGGGCGCGGGTCAGGCGTCAGGCCCCCACCGAGGCTCCGCGAAAATCCCATTTCGGTCTGCCGACCGCCTGCGCCGCCATGGGCGCGCTGGTGCTGGCGCTGGTCATCTGGCGCGGCGACATGGTCCGGCTGCTGCCGCAGACGGCGGCGTTCTACAAGATGGTCGGACTCGAAGTTAATTTGCGCGGGCTGGCGTTCAAGGACGTCAAGCTCTCCAGCGAGACCGTGGACGGTAAGCAGGTGCTGGTGATCGAGGGCGTGATAGTGGGTCAAAGCAAGAAGCCGCTCGATATCCCGCGGCTGCGCTTTGCTGTGCGCGACGCTCAGGGAGCGGAAATCTACGCCTGGAACACCGTGCTGGAGCAGACCGTGCTGCAGCCGGGTGAGCGCGCCTTCTTCCGCTCGCGCCTGGCCTCGCCGCCGCCCGAAGGCCGCAATATCGACGTCCGCTTCTTCAACCGGCGCGACATTGCCGGCGGCAGCGTATAATCGATTTTGCAGATCCCGCGAGGAAGGTTGGCCGCGAGGTTGGTCCCAAGGTTGGTCTCATGCCGAAAATCCTGATCGCCGACGACGAGGATTCGATGCGCCAGCTGGTGGCGCGCGCCATCGCCATGGACGGCCACGAGACCGTCACCGCGCAGGACGGCGCCGAGGCGCTGGAAATCCTGACCCGCGAGAACGGCGCGTTCGATCTCCTGCTCACCGACATCCAGATGCCGGTGATGGACGGCATCGCGCTGGCGCTCTCCGCTGCGCGCGATTTCCCCGACCTGACCATTTTGCTGATGACCGGCTTTGCCGACCAGCGCGAGCGCGCCTCGAATTTGAATGCGCTGGTGCATGACGTCGTGACCAAGCCGTTCTCGGTGGCCGACATCCGTACGGCGGTCGCGGACGCGCTGGCAGCGAAGAAGGCGTAGGTGGCGGCGTATTCCGCTGTCATGCCCAGGCCTTGACCGGGGCATCGAGTACGCCGCGGCCTCTCGGTTCAATCACAACCGTCTCTGGAATACTGGATCGCCCGCCCCTGTGCGCAATTGCGCACTAGGCGGGCGATGACACCGAGTGTGACGTCAAAAATCCTTCAGCAGACGCTCGAGGTAATCGAGCTCGATCTGCGGACGCGCGGGATCGCTCAGGCGGCGGCGGAGCTCTTCGAGGATGCGGCGCGCGCGCTGGGCATCGATCTCGCCGGGAATCTTGACCGTATAGTCGTCGCTATATTCCTTGCCGCGCAGCGGCCGGCCCAGCGGGTCGGTCCGTTCGCCGCCGCTCTGCTGGCGGCCGACAGCCTGACCGGGGCCGTCACCGTCGCCCGGATCCTGGCCTTCGCCGTTCTGCTGCCCGCCGAGCGCGTCGGCGAGATCCTGCATGCCCTTGCGCAGGGCGTCGATGGCCTTGCCCTGCGATGCCGTCGCACCGTCGGCATCGCCCTCGCCGATCTGATTGCCGGCATCTCCCATGGCGTTCTCGGCGGCGTCGAAGCCGTCATCGCCATCCTGGTCGCCGTCCTGACCCTGACCTTGGCCCTGCCGACCTTGTTGGCCCTGCTGTCCCGGCTGTTTCTGCCCGCGCTGGCCTTTCTGGCCATCCTGCTGCAAGCCCATCTCGGCGAGCTTCTTCTTGAGGGCCTCCAGCCGCTTCTTCAGTTGCTCCTGCCGGCCCTGCGTATCCTGCGACCCTTCGCGCGACGCCGAGGGATCGTTCGGATCGGGATAGAGATACTTCTCCATGTCCCGGATCGCCCGGGACTGCTGGCCAATGCTCTCGTCCGAGTTCTTGTCCTTCAGGTTGTCGGCGGATTGCTTCATCGACCGCTCGGCGCTGTCGAGCAGTGCATCCAGACTCTTTTGGTCGGCGCGCGACGACTGGGCGAGGCCAATCGAAGCCGTGGAACAGGACAGCAAAAGCACGAGACAAGCCGTGGCGAGCCTTCCGCGCGTGACCTTGCCGTTCTGCCAGATTGAGGTGTGTTTCATGAGCTATCTCGCTCCCTGGGATTCACGCCAGGTCCTGAGCTCTTCGCGCAAGGCATCCTGCTGCCTTGCCAGGTCCTCCAGCTGATCGCTGGTCGCGCCGCGCGTCTTCTGCCGCAGCTCTCTCGATTTGCGCAGAATCTCCGCGACCTTGGGCGGCAGAGGCTTGGTACGTTGGCCGCGTTTGGAATCCTTGCTCTGCCGGTCGGTTTCGTCGCGAAGCGCGTTCTGCTCCCGAAGCAGATCGTTCAGCTCGCGCGCGATCTCGTCCATCTCTTTCTGCTCGGCGCTGGGCGGCCCCGGAGGATTTTCCAGCGCGCGGGCCAAGCGGTCCAGCTCGCGCGCCGCCGCTTCGCGATTGCCGCGCTGGATCAGCCGCTCGATGCGCTTCATCTGGTCGTCGAGGCCGATGGCCGGCCGCGCCAGCGGATTGCTGCGCATCTGCTGCGCGTACTGGCGCATGTAATTGTCCAGCGCGGTCCGCAGATTGTCCATGAGCTTCTTGAGCTCTTCGTCGCTGGCGCCGCGCTGAAGCGCCTGCTTGAGCGCGTCCTGCGCCGCGCGCAACGCCTTGGCGACGTCGCTGATGTTGCCGTCCTCGATCGTCACCGCAAGCGCCCACAGGCTCGCCACGACCTCACGCAGGGAATCGTCGGTGCGCGCCGCCTCGAGCTGGCGTGCGACGCTATGCAGGCCGAGATATTGCCCGGCTTCCGGCGTGAACATCTCGGGCGCGATCATCAGCGCGTCGAGCGCGGCGTAGACGTCGGAATTCTTGTTGGCGTCGAGCGCCAGGATGCGGCGCTGCTCGATCAGCGCGCGGGCGAGCGGCTTGGTGAACAGCCGGCCCGGCAAGCGCATGTTGAAGGGCTCGCTCTTCGCCTCGTTGCCGGCCTCGTCCTTGGCGGTGAGCGTCAGCGTCACGTCCGCACCGGAATAAGGATCCTCGCTGAGGTCCTTTACGGTCTGGCCGACGCCGTTGCGGGTCCGCGCATTGGGCAGGGTCAGCGCGAATTGCGGCGGCTGGAACAGCGGCCGCGCGGCCTTGCCGTCCGCGTCCTTGGTTCCGTCCTTGTCTTCGGTTGCGCGCGGAACGAATTGCGCCGCAGCGCCGGTGACGCCGTAATCGTCCTCGATCTTGTAGGAGAGCTGCAACGCGCCGTAGGCCTGACGCTCGGGATCCTTGGCGAGCGCGATCGTCGGCGGGCGGTCCGGCGTCGCCGCGAAGGCCCATTGCGGCTGGCCGGAGGGCGCGCGGACATGCGCGGTGCCGTCGCCGGTGATGGTAAAATGCTTCTCGTTGGTGCCCTTCGGCGCGGCCTCGGTGGGCGCGACCTCCTTGAGGCCGCCGGAGGTGACGACATCGAGGTTGCTGCCGGAGGAGCGCACGATCAGGGTCGAGCCGGCCGGAACTGCGAGTGGGCCGCTCGCAGGCAGCGCTGCGGCCTCCTTGTTGGCGGCCGACAGGATGACCGGCGGCTTGCCGGTGTAGAGCGGCGGGGTGATCCAGGCATCGACGCGCACGTTGGTCGGCGCCAGCACGCCGTTCCAGTCGAACGCGGCACCTAACCGCATCGCGCGCTCGTCGCCGGCGGCGAAGAAGGTCGCGACCAGCATCACCATGACCAGCGCGCGCAGCGCCCAGGGATCGTGCAGGGCGAGGCGCGGATGCGGCAAGCCGGCACGGATGCGCTTGAGCGAAGCCAGCGTGCGCTCGCGCTGCGCCTGCCACAGCGCCAGCGCGACCGGGTCTTTCGAGCTCAGCGTGTCCGTCAGCGTCGTCGCCGGGCGGTGACGGATACCGGAGCCACGGTCGAGCCGGCTCAGAGCCTCGTCGCGGCCCGGCCAGCGGAAACGAATCAGCGGGACCAGAGCGGCGATTGCGGCGCCGGCAAAAACCACGAGACCGATGGCACGGATGACGGACGGCAACGCCAGCCAGAGGCCGGCCCACGACACCACCAGGAACAGGCCGACGACAGTCAGCACCCGCGCCAGATGTGGCCAGGCACGTTCCCACGCGATGGCATAAATAGCCCGATCGAGGGCCTGCGCCAGCTTCAGCCGCGACAGAGCGTCGCCATCGCGGATCGGGTCTGACGGGTCGGGGGTGACGCCGTTCAATCAATTCTCCAGGTTGCCCGGGAGAGAAGCGTATCACAACGGCAGCACTGAGGCATCCGTTCCGGTACGGGAGAGACCCCTTTTCCCGCATAACACGAGGACGTGACTGACCGGGCGCAACCCCGTAATTTCCGCGCGCCATTCCCAAGGGAAACGCAGGGGAAATAAGAGGAACGCCATGGACAAGAAGATGCACGACAAGGGCCTGGAAGTCCGCAAAGCGGTGCTGGGCGAGGCCTATGTCAACAATGCCCTGAAGAACGTCGACGATTTCAACCGTCCGTTCCAGGAGATGCTCAACGAATATTGCTGGGGCACCGTGTGGGGCCGCGAGGAACTGCCGCGCAAGACCCGCAGCATGCTCAACATCGCCATGATCGCGATCCTCAACCGCCAGCACGAGTTTCGCGCGCATCTCAAGGGCGCGCTGACCAACGGCGTTTCCCGCGACGAGATCCGCGAGATCCTGATGCAGGTCGCGATCTATGGCGGCATGCCGGCCGCAGTCGACAGCTTTCGCATCGCGCGCGAGGTGTTCGCGGAGATCGACGGCAAGGCGTGAGGCCGACCTCTCTCCGCCGTCGTCCCGGGGGGTGCCGAGCGCGAGCCCGGGACGACGAGCGGAGAATGATCGCCGTTTCACATCCAACGAACATCGAAGAAGAAAGAAGGAAACACCATGCACGTCGGATTCATCGGCCTCGGAAACATGGGTTTCCCGATGGCGCGGCGGCTGATCGAGGCGGGGCACAAGCTCGTCGTGTTCGATACCCGCAAGGAGGTCGTCGACAAGCTCGTGGCGCGCGGTGCCACCGCTGCAACCTCGCCGAAGGACGTTGCCGACMAGGTCGAGACGGTCATGGCGAGCCTGCCCTCGCTGCAGGCGTCGCTCGAGGTCGCCACGGGAGCGAACGGCGTGATCGAAGGGAGCCGCGCCAAGCGCTTCATCGATCTCTCCACCGTCGGCTCGACGATGGCGGCGAAGATCCACGGCCTGCTGGCGAAACGCGACATCGTGCAGATCGACTGCCCCGTCTCCGGCGGCGTCGGCGGCGCCGAGAAGGGCACCCTGGCGGTGATGGTCTCAGGGCCCAAAGCCGAGTTCGAGCTGCTCAAGCCCGCGCTCGACGTGATCGGAAAAGTGTTCTTCATCGGCGAGAAGCCGGGCGCGGCGCAAACCATGAAGCTCGCCAACAATTTCCTGTCGGCGACCGCGATCGTGGCGACCTCGGAAGCGGTGGTGATGGGCGTCAAGGCGGGGCTCGATCCTGCGGTGATGATCGACGTCATCAATGCCGGCTCCGGCATGAACACCGCGAGTCGCGACAAGTTTCCGCGCTCGGTGCTGCCGCGCACCTTCGACTTCGGCTTCGCCACGGGGCTGATGGTGAAGGACGTGCGGCTGGCGCTGGAGGAGATGAAGTCGCTCGGCCTGTCGATGGAGGTCGCGGACGCGGTCGGACGGCTATGGGAGACCGTAATCAGCGCGGAAGGCGCCGAGTCCGACTTCACCGCGGCGATCAAGCCGATCGAGAAGAAGGCGGGCGTTGTGGTCGGTGGGAAGGGTGAATTGGCGKGGAAGTAGCGCCACACACTCAGCTCGTCGTCCCGGGGCGCGCGAAGCGCGAGCCCGGGACCCATAACCACAGGCGGATGTGGTTATGGGGACTCGGAGTTACAGCTCAGCCAACAACTACACCCTGTGGTTATGGGGACTCGGAGTTACAGCTCAGYCAACAACTACACCCTGTGGTTATGGGTCCCCGCGTACGCGGGGACGACAGCGAAATTGTTGAAGCGCTTTGCCGCCCCTCAATCCCTCACAGCCACGGCGCCGGCGTATCCATCGCGATCAGCTGCTCGACCTCGATGCGCGGGCGCACCACGGCGTATTGATCGCCCTTCACCAGCACTTCCGGCACCAGCGCCCGCGTGTTGTAGGTGCCGGCCTGCACCGCGCCATAGGCGCCCGCGGTCATGATGGCGATGAGATCGCCAGGCTTCGGCGTCGGCAGCGTGCGATCCAATGCGAGATAGTCGCCGGTCTCACAGACCGGGCCGACGACGTCGGCCATGATCGTGGCGGCGCCCGCGGCCGGCTGCGTCACCGGCAGAATGTCGTGATGCGCCTCGTACAGCGTCGGGCGGATCAAATCGTTCATGGCGGCGTCGATGATGACGAAATTCTTGCCGTCGCCGTGCTTCACGTAGATCACCTTGGCGACAAGGATGCCGGCATTGCCGACGATCATGCGGCCCGGCTCGAACATCAGCGTGCAGCCGAGATTGTGGCTGACGCGCTTGACCATGGCGGCATAGGCGTCGGGCGCCGGCGGCGCCTCGCGGTCCATGTAATAGGGAATGCCGAGGCCGCCGCCGAAATCGACATGCGAGATGTTGTGGCCGTCGCTGCGCAGCGTCTGCACGAATTCGGAGAGGATGCGGAACGCGGTCTCCATCTTGGAGAGATCGGTGATCTGGCTGCCGATATGCACGTCGGTGCCTGTGACCTCGATGCCCGGAAGTTTTGCAGCGCGTGCATAGACCTCGCGGGCATAGGCGATCGGAATGCCGAACTTGTTCTCGGACTTGCCGGTCGAGATCTTGGCGTGCGTGCCGGCATCGACGTCGGGATTGACGCGCACGGAGATGCGCGCGGTCTTGCCCATCTCGGTCGCAAGCCGCGACAACAGCTCGAGCTCGGGCTCGGATTCGACGTTGAGGCAGAGGATGTCGGCGGCCAGCGCGGCGCGTAATTCGGTTTCGGTCTTGCCGACGCCGGAGAACAGGATCTTGCTGGCGGGAATGCCGGCGGCCAGCGCGCGCTTCAATTCGCCGCCGGAGACGACGTCGGCGCCGGCCCCGAGCTTGGCCAGCGTGCGCAGCACCGACTGGTTGGAATTCGCCTTCATGGCGTAGCAGACCAGCACCTTCTCGCCGGCGAAGGCGTCGGCGAAGACGCGGTAGTGCCGCTCGAGCGTCGCGGTCGAATAGCAATAGAACGGCGTACCGACGGTTGCGGCCAGCTCGGACAGGTTCACGGCCTCGGCGTGCAGCACGCCGTTGCGATAGTCGAAATGGTTCATGGCGTCAGCTCAGCTATCCCGGCTCATTTTTTGCCGGGAGGTTCGTCCAGGAGCGGGTCGAGGATAAACGATTTCTTCTTGCCCTTGGCGGCGGCAGGCGCCGCGTCCGCACCGTACCCGGGATTGAACACGCTCGGCGTCCTCTGGGCTTCCGTCTCGGTGTCGGTTGGAGCTGCGACATTGGCCGTGGATGCACTGGAGGCGGTCGGCGGCAGATCCAGCGGGCCCTTGCGGCCGCAGCCGGCAAGCGCGAGCGCCGTCAGGCTCAAGACAATGATGGCCCACCCCGAGCCGGCCGGGCGAAACTTTGACGTCACGACGAAATCCCCACTACGCGGGCCGCACCATACAGAGATTGGCACGCTCTGGCGAGAGCCGGATGACCATGAAACATAAGCGAAATTTTGCCCTCAGCCCAATTTTCGCTCTTTTTCCAGCCGCTTCGCCCAGGCCTTGGCCTGCGACGCCACGTTCTTCGGCGCGGTGCCGCCGAAGCTGGTCCGGCTCTTCACCGACGATTCGACCGAGAGCACGCCGAGCACCTCCTTGGTGATCTTTGGCTCGATCGCCTGCATCTCTTTCAGCGGCAGCTCGTGCAGCGCCACGCCGCCCTCGGCGGCCTTCGCCACGATACGGCCGGTGACGTGGTGGGCGTCGCGGAACGGCATCTTCAGCGTCCGCACCAGCCAGTCGGCAAGGTCGGTCGCGGTGGCATAGCCCTCGCCCGCCGCCGCCTTCATCTTCGCTTCGTCGGGCACGAGATCGCGGACCATGCCGGTCATGGCGCGGATCGCGAGCGACAGGGCAGCAAAGCCCTCCATCGCGCCCTGCTTGTCCTCCTGCATGTCCTTTTGATAGGCGAGCGGCAGGCCCTTCATCACGATCAGGAGGCCGTTGAGCGCGCCGATGACGCGGCCGGTCTTGGCGCGCACGAGCTCGGCGGCATCCGGATTGCGCTTCTGCGGCATGATCGAGGATCCCGTGGTGAACTTGTCGCTGAGGCGGATGAGACCGACCAGCGGCGAGGTCCAGATCACGATCTCCTCGGCAAAGCGCGACATGTGCACGGCGCAGATCGAGGCCGCCGACAGCGTCTCCAGCACGAAGTCGCGATCGGAGACCGCATCGAGCGAGTTCGCCATCGGGCGGTCGAAACCGAGCGCCTTCGCGGTGGCGTGGCGGTCGATCGGGAACGAGGTGCCGGCGAGCGCGGCGGCGCCGAGCGGCGATTCATTGAGCCGCTTGCGGGCGTCCTGGAAACGGCCGCGGTCGCGCGCCGCCATCTCGACATAGGCGAGCAGATGATGGCCGAAGGTCACGGGCTGCGCGGTCTGGAGATGCGTGAAGCCGGGCATGACGGTCGCGGCATGTTCGAGCGCGCGATTGACGAGCGCGGCCTGGAACGCGGCGAGCGCCGCATCGGTCTCGTCGAGAACGTCGCGGACATAGAGACGGAAATCGGTCGCAACCTGGTCGTTGCGCGAGCGCGCGGTGTGCAGCCGGCCGGCGGCGGGGCCGATCAGCTCGGACAGGCGGCTCTCGACGTTCATATGGATATCTTCGAGCGCGCGCTTGAACGTGAAGCCGCCCTTGCCGATCTCTGACAAAATCGTGTCTAGACCCTTGGCGATATTTTTCGCATCAGAGCCCGTGATGATGCCCTGCGCGGCAAGCATCGCGGCGTGCGCCTTGGATGCGGCAATGTCCTGGGCAAAGAGGTGACGATCGACGTCGATGGAGACGTTGATCTCTTCCATGATCTCATCGGGGCGCTCCGAGAACCGGCCGCCCCACATCTTGTTGCTCATGATCCCCTGCTCACGCCTTGCTTGCCGCTGCTGCCGCACGTTTGCTGGCCGGAGCCAGCCGTATTAAGAGGCCCCTGATAGCCATATCTGCGACCGGATGACAAACGATATGCTCGACAAGACGCCCTCCGCCACGCGCCGGATCCCCCTCGTCATCGCCACCGTGGCGATCGGGGGGCTGGCCGGCTTCGCCGCGCTGTACGGGCTGGGCCAGAACCGGGCGCCCTCAGGCGATCCGGCCTGCCGGGCCGCGGTGGCAACGGCGCAAAAAATCGCCCCCCTCGCCCATGGCGAATTGGCCGCCCTGACCGTGGCGAGCGCGCCGCTAAAACTGCCTGACCTGGTCTTCGAGGACGCTGACGGCAAGCCGAAGAAGCTGTCCGATTTCCGCGGCAAGACGCTGCTGGTCAACCTCTGGGCCACCTGGTGCGTGCCCTGCCGCAAGGAAATGCCGGCGCTGGACGAGCTCCAGGGCAAGCTTTCGGGCCCGAATTTCGAGGTGGTGGCGATCAACATCGACACCCGCGACGCCGAGAAGCCCAAAGCGTTCCTGAAAGAGGCCAATCTGACCCGGCTCGGCTATTTTAGCGATCAGAAAGCCAAGGTTTTCCAGGACCTTAAAGCCATAGGCCGGGCCCTGGGCATGCCGACCTCGGTATTGGTCGACCCGCAGGGCTGCGAGATCGCGACGATCGCGGGGCCGGCGGAATGGGCGAGCGAGGACGCGCTCAAGCTGATCCGGGCTGCGACGGGCAAGGCCGCCGCGTCGCTCTAGGCGGTGTGTCTTAAGCGGTGACGTTGAGGTTGCCGCCGACGCCGGCGCCGACATTGGCGAGCGAGGGCTGACCGGCGCCGAGCAGCGTCAGGACGGTGGATTTCTCCGTGTCCGCATTCTGCTTCATCAGCGTCGCCGTGATATTCGACTGCAGCGCGCCTTGCTGAGCGGCCAGCATGGTGCTGACCATCGCCATCATGTCCATTACGCAAACCCTCTTACCGGGCGCAGCCTAGGGGCGAGCGGTTAACGCGACATGAATTGTCACGGTGCGGATGCACGGCCTGAGGGCGAGAGCGCCGTAGGGTGGGCAAAGCGGCTTGTCCGCCGTAGCTCGAAGAGCGAAGGCGGAAGCGTGCCCACCAATTTCCACCGCATCATTGGAGAGATGGTGGGCACGGCGCTTTGCGCCTTTGCCCACCCTACGGCACCGGAAATTGGATCAGCGCGTCGGAACCGGCTTGGCGCCGCGGTAGTCGTAGAAGCCGCGCTGGGTCTTGCGACCGAGCCAGCCGGCCTCGACGTATTTCACCAGCAGCGGGCACGGGCGATATTTGGAGTCGGCGAGGCCCTCGTGCAGCACCTGCATGATCGACAGGCAGGTATCGAGGCCGATGAAATCGGCGAGCTCGAGCGGGCCCATCGGATGATGCGCGCCAAGCTTCATCGCCGCGTCGATGGCCTCGACATTGCCGACGCCTTCATACAGCGTGTAGATCGCCTCGTTGATCATCGGCAGCAGGATGCGATTGACGATGAAGGCCGGGAAATCCTCGGAGACCGCGACCTGCTTGCCGAGCTTGCTGACGAATTCCTTGGACGCCTCGAAGGTCTGGTCGTCGGTGGCGATGCCGCGGATCAGCTCGACCAGCTCCATCAGCGGCACCGGATTCATGAAGTGAATGCCGATGAAGCGCTCGGGCCGGTCGGTGGCGGCGGCAAGCCGCGTAATCGAGATCGATGAGGTATCGGAGGCGACGATCGCCTCCGGCTTCAGCACCGCGCAGAGCTCGTGGAAGATCTTGCGCTTGACCTCTTCCTTCTCGACCGCGGTCTCGATCACGAGGTCGCAATCGGCGAGGTCGTCGAGCTTCTCGGCGAGCTTGATGCGCGCCATCGCCTTGGTCTTGTCGTCCTCGCTGACGGCCTTCTTGGAGACCTGGCGCGCCAGATTGCCATTGATGGTGGCCATGCCCGACTTGAGCCGGTCGGCCGAGACGTCGTTGAGCACCACGTCGAAACCGGCCAGCGCCGCGACATGCGCGATGCCATTGCCCATCTGACCCGCGCCGATCACGCCGACCTTCTTGATCACTGCCGCCATAATGTCATCCACCGGAACGGCGCGCAGATCGCGCCTGCCTCATCCCCCGAGCCGGGAGGTCCGATTTAATCAGAAACTCGATTAGATCAGAATCCTGGCTCGAAACCTAGATTGGATCGCTTCCCCGGCGTGCCCCACGCCAAAGAAAACGCCTTGAAAAAGAAAAACCGGCCGGAGTGTACCACTCCGGCCGGTGTTTTTAGCGCGTTTTTACTTGCCGAGCTTGGCGAGCGCTTCGGTGAGCTCAGGAACCGCCTGGTAGAGGTCGGCGACCAGGCCGTAATCGGCGACCTGGAAGATCGGCGCGTCCTCGTCCTTGTTGATCGCGACGATCACCTTGGAGTCCTTCATGCCGGCCAGATGCTGGATCGCGCCGGAAATGCCCACTGCGACATAGAGCTCAGGGGCCACCACCTTGCCGGTCTGGCCGACCTGCCAGTCGTTCGGCGCATAGCCGGCATCCACCGCCGCGCGCGAGGCACCGACGCCGGCACCGAGCTTGTCGGCGAGCGGCTCGATGTACTTGGCGAAGTTCTCGCGGCTCTGCATGGCACGGCCACCGGAGACGATGATCTTGGCTGAGGTCAGCTCGGGGCGGTCGCTCTTGGCGACTTCCTCGCCGACGAAGGACGACAGGCCCGGATCGGCCGCCGCAGCGACGTTCTCGACGGCGGCGCTGCCGCCTTCACCCGCCGCCGCGAAGGTCGAGGTGCGCACCGTGATGACCTTCTTGGCGTCCTTCGACTTCACCGTCTGGATGGCGTTGCCGGCATAGATCGGGCGCTCATAGGTGTCGGGGGCGACCACCTTGGTGATCTCGGAGACCTGCATGACGTCGAGCAGGGCTGCGACACGCGGCATCACGTTCTTGAAGCGCGAGGTCGCGGGCGCGACGATCGCGTCATAGCCGGAAGCCAGCGAGACGATCAGCGCGGCCAGCGGCTCGGCGAGATCGTGGGCGTAAGTCTCGCCCTCGGCAAGCAGCACCTTCTTCACGCCGGCGAGCTTGGCGGCGGCATCCGCCGCAGCCTTGGCGTTCTGGCCGGCCACCAGCACGTCGACATCCGCGCCGAGTGCGGCAGCCGCGGTCAGGGCCTTGTTGGTCGCGTCCTTCAGCGACGCATTGTCGTGTTCGGCAATCAGAAGCGTCGTCATCAGAGCACCCCGGCTTCGTTCTTGAGTTTCGACACCAGCTCGGCGACGTCCTTGACCTTGACGCCCGCCTTGCGGCCCGCCGGCTCCGTCGTCTTGAGAACCTCGAGACGCGCGGCGACGTCGACGCCGTAATCGGCGACGGTCTTCTCCGCGATCGGCTTCTTCTTGGCCTTCATGATGTTGGGCAGCGAGGCATAGCGCGGCTCGTTGAGACGGAGATCCGTGGTGACGATCGCCGGTCCCTTCAGCTTGACGGTCTGCAGACCGCCGTCGACTTCGCGGGTGACCTTGAAGTCAGCACCTTCGACCTCGAGCTTCGAAGCAAACGTCGCCTGCGACCAGCCGAGCAGCGCGGCCAGCATCTGACCGGTCTGGTTGCTGTCGTCGTCGATCGCCTGCTTGCCGAGGATGATCAGGCCGGGCTGCTCTTCGTCGGCGATCTTCTTCAGAATCTTCGCGACCGCGAGCGGCTCGACGATGCCCTCGACCTTCACCAGAATGCCGCGGTCGGCGCCCATGGCGAGACCGGTGCGGATCGTCTCCGAGGCCTGCGCCGGTCCAATGGAAACCACGACGACCTCGGTGGCCTTGCCGCCTTCCTTCAGGCGCAACGCTTCCTCGACCGCGATTTCGTCGAACGGGTTCATCGACATCTTCACATTGGCGAGTTCAACGCCCGATCCATCGCCCTTGACGCGGACCTTGACGTTGTAATCAACCACCCGCTTTACCGGCACCAAGACCTTCATCGATCCTCTTTCACTCAATTTGGGAGGGGGGTTATCAACTGGCGCGGAACCTAAAGGCCTGATCCGGCCCGGTCAACGCGCGACAGAGCCAAATTTTAGACCTTAGAAATATCGACCTCAATGGGTCAGCGATTCTGGCCCGGAACCCAGAGCACGTCGCCGGCACCATTATGGTTGGCGGCACGGCTGGCGACGAACAGGAAGTCGGACAGGCGGTTCATATACTGGATGCCAGCAGCGCCCACGGGCTCGCCGGGCCGGGCCGCCAGTTCCACCATCACGCGTTCCGCCCTGCGGCAAATCGTACGGGCAACGTGGAGGTAGGCGGCGGCCGGCGTGCCGCCCGGCAGCACGAAGGAGGTGAGCGGCGCCAGCTTGTCGTTGAGCGCGTCGATGTCGCGTTCGAGCCGCTCGACCTGGCTTGCCACCACCCGCAGCCGCTCGGCCTTGCCTTCACGCTCGGGCACCGCGAGGTCCGCGCCGAGGTCGAACAGATCATTCTGGATGCGGCCGAGCATCGCGTCGAACTCGGGCATGTCATGGGTGTGGAGCCTGACAACGCCGATCGCGGCATTGGTCTCGTCCACGGTGCCATAGGCTTCGATGCGCAGATCGTATTTCGGACGGCGCTCGCCCGTTCCGAGCGCCGTCGTGCCGTCGTCACCGGTCTTCGTATAGATGCGATTCAGCGTGACCATTTTTAACGCCCCATCGCCCAGACTGCGAGCATGGCAACCACGATCGCCACGAACTGAAGCAGCACGCGCCAGCGCATCAACTTCTGCGAGGTGTTTGGCGAGCCGCCGCGCATCATGTTGACGAGACCGAGCAGCAGCACCACCGCCACGGCGCCGGCCGCTACCGGCAGGATGAAAGTACTCAGGAGAGATGCCATTCGGGGTAGATAACAC
>NZ_JBFUGY010000072.1:0-15000 GCF_056402655.1 Bradyrhizobium sp. P3_C3
ATGTCGCCGCGCTGCATCAGGAGACGATGCATGCCCTCGTCGATCGCGTCGATCTCCTTGCGCAATTCCTGGAGCGATGGTGGCGCGGGCGGACGGTGGGACATATCTGCGAGATGCTGGTGAGAGGCGTTCCAATGCGGGTCGGCCAAGGTCAATCGGCAAGGCCGGATCCGCTACGATCGACGTCCTGATTAGGCAGTCGGCGCGGCGAAAGCAAAGAGAAATGCAAAGGGAAACCGGGCCTTTTCGGCCGGCCTTTCAGGGATGAATTTGGCTAATCCGGACTGTGACTTGACGAAAACCGCCCAAGACAGTAGCTTTTGCGCGTTCCGTGGTCATTTGAGCCGGCCGGCTTGCAGCCACGTTAAAAAACTCGCTAAACAGGCCGGGGACGCTTCCGATCCCGGCCGAACCTATCGTTCAGGCCGGGTTTTTCATGGCCTGATTCCAGCGGCAGCCTGACGGGTGTCGCATACGAGGTCGATGATGGTAGGCGTGAAGTCCGTGCCGAGTCCCGCGATCAGTGCCGACGACCGGTCGCATGAGGCGGATCATCCGAATTCGCAGGTCGCGCAGTTCGGCGCCGAGCAGCCGCTGCGGCTCGATTGCGGCATCGATCTCACCCCGTTCCAGATCGCCTACCAGACCTATGGCGAGCTCAACGCCGATCGTTCCAACGCGGTGCTGATCTGCCATGCGCTGACCGGCGATCAGCATGTCGCCAACGTGCATCCCGTCACCGGCAAGTCGGGCTGGTGGGAKACGCTGATCGGTCCCGGCCGACCTCTTGATCCTCAGCACTACTTCATCATTTGCGCCAACGTGATCGGCGGCTGCATGGGCTCGACCGGGCCGGCCTCGATCAATCCGGCGACCGGCAAGGTGTGGGGCCTGGATTTTCCCGTCATCACCATTCCCGACATGGTGCGCGCGCAGGCGATGCTGATCGACCGGCTCGGCATCGACACGTTGTTCGCGGTGGTCGGCGGCTCGATGGGCGGCATGCAGGTGCTGCAATGGACCGCGGCCTATCCCAAGCGCGTGTACTCCGCGCTGGCGATCGCCTGTTCGACACGGCACTCGGCGCAGAACATCGCCTTCCACGAGCTCGGCCGCCAGGCGGTGATGGCCGATCCCGACTGGCACAACGGCCGCTACACCGATCAGGGCATCCATCCGCATCGCGGACTTGCGGTGGCACGGATGGCCGCGCACATCACCTATCTCTCGGACGCCGCGCTGCATCGCAAGTTCGGCCGCCGCATGCAGGACCGCGAGCTGCCGACCTTCTCGTTCGACGCCGATTTCCAGGTCGAGAGTTACCTGCGCTACCAGGGCTCGTCCTTCGTCGAGCGGTTCGACGCCAACTCCTATCTCTATCTGACCCGTGCGATGGACTATTTCGACATCGCCGGTGACCACGGCGGCGTGCTGGCGAAAGCGTTCGCGGGCATCGAGACGCGCTTCTGCGTGGTCTCCTTCACCAGCGACTGGCTGTTCCCGACCTCGGAATCGCGCGCACTGGTGCATGCGCTGAACGCGTCGAGCGCGCGGGTGTCGTTCGCCGAGATCGAGACCGATCGCGGCCATGACGCCTTCCTGCTCGACGTGCCCGAATTCTTCGATATCGCCCGTGCCTTCCTGCAATCGGCAGGGAAGGCGCGCGGGCTCACCGCCAGGATTGACTGACAAGGACGGCTAGCGATGTCTGTGCAGGAAGTGCTGCCGCTGGGCGGCGTTGCGACGGAGCAGTCCGGCCAGTTTCGCGCCGATCATCTGCTGGTCGCCGAGATGGTCAAGCCCGGCTCGAAAGTGCTCGACGTCGGCTGCGGCGAGGGCGATTTGCTCCAGCTTCTGGAGACCCGCGGCATCGACGGGCGCGGCATCGAGCTGTCGCGCGAGGGCGTCAACCGCTGCGTCGCCAAGGGCCTCGCGGTGGTGCAGGGCGATGCCGACACCGATCTCGTCAATTATCCCGACGACGCCTTCGATTACGTCATCCTGTCGCAGACGCTGCAGGCGACGCGGCAGCCGCGGGTCGTGCTGGAGAATCTGCTGCGCATCGGCCGCCGTGCCATCGTGTCGTTCCCGAATTTCGGCTTCTGGAAAATGCGGCTCCAGCTCCTGGTCGGCGGTCACATGCCGCGCACCGAGAATCTGCCGGCGACCTGGTACGACACCGCCAACATCCATTTCTGCACCATCAAGGATTTCGTCGAGCTCTGCGACGCGATCCACGTCAAGATGGAGCGCGCCGAGGCGCTGGATCTCTACGGCCGTCCATTGCGGCTGCGATTGCCGTGGTGGGTGTGGAACATGTTCGGCGAGCAGGGCGTGTTTCTGCTCACGCGCGGGCAGGGGAAGTAGCTGCCGTCATTCCGGGCCTGCGCCTGTCGGCGCATCCCGGAATGACAGCGACTGGCAGCCTAATGCGCCGCCAGCGACCGCGGATCGCGCACCGGCCAGCGCCCGGCTTCCACCAGCGTCACGAACCGCTCCACGCTCTCGTTGAACAGCGCGGGCTCTTCGAGATTGAGCACGTGGCCTGATTTCGGAAACATCGCGAGGCCCGCCGCGGGCAGGTGCTTCTTCAGGAACAGGCTTGCTCCGACGCAGGGATCGTCTTCGTCGCCGCAGATGATCAGCGCCGGTGTCGCTACGCCTCTGATCGCGTCGGTCATCGCAAAGATCGAGGGACGGCCGCCCTGGAAGCCGCGCATCGTGTTCGCGGAGCCTTTGGCATCGTGGCGCGCCAGCGCGGCGTAGAAATCGGCGTGGCCGCGCGGGTCCTTCACGAGGAACGGAATCCGGCTCGGCGCCTCGCGTGTGACCTTTGCGACCTCGGCGGAGCCGAGCGTCTCGAACTGCTCGGCATTGGCGCGGCACTGCTTGCGCCAGTTGTCGAGATTCTCGATCTCCGATCCTGAGCCCACGCCGGCCAGCGTCATCGACAGCGCGCGCTGCGGCGCGTTCAACCCGATCTGGAGCGACGAATAGGCGCCCATCGACAGGCCGACGAGATGCGCGCGCTCGATCTTGAGATGATCGAGCACCGCGAGCGCGTCGGTGTAGAAATGCTTGTAAGTGTAGACCTCGCCATCAGGCACGTCCGACGGGGTGTAGCCGCGCGCGGAATAGGTGATGCAGCGATGGCCGCGCGAGAAGTAGCGCATCTGCGGCTCCCAATTGGTGTAGTCGGCCGCGAACTCATGCAGAAAAATAATCGGCGTTCCCTGACCCGCTTCTTCGAAATAGATGCGGACGTCATCCCTGGTCGTGGCGTGGGGCATTAACTGTTTCCCTCTCTTCAAGCCGCCTTTGGAGAATTGCAGTTAACGTTGTTGTCCGCAATGCGGCAGCCTCAAGCCAGCACCGGCACAAAATCATCGCAGCTATTCGCGGGCGTGGCGTCTTTTTCTCGCCACATCCGGCGGCTTAACGGCCAGACGGATGCCGGCCATCGCACGGGCCGATTGGGGAAGTGGGGTGTCAAGAAGGATGAAGTATGTTGGAGTTGTTTGCGTCTCGCCTGTCGCGTTGTGTTGTCGCGCTGGCGATTTTCTTCGCGGCGGTTGCCGCGTTCGTTTCTCCGGCCTCAGCGCGGCCGCATCATCGTCATAGCGCAGAGCGGCACGCTTACGTGCACCACGCCAGACATCATCATTACCGTCATTATCGCCACCATGCCCGCAGCTCGCGCTTCGAGCGCGGCGCGGCGCAGTTGCAGGCGAGCGGCTTCGCCGACACCCAGGCGAGCTACAATCCGAACGCCAATGTCGGCGGCATGGCCAACAACGGAATGACCAATCCTGGAATGGCCAATAGCGGTGGCGGCTTCGGCGGCGGATCGGGCCTCGTGTCCGAGGCGCGCCGTTATATCGGCGGCAATCCGACCGGGCGCGGCAGCCTGTGGTGCGCGCGCTTCATGAACATGGTGCTGCAGCATACCGGCCATCAGGGCACCGGCTCCGACATGGCGAGCTCGTTCGCGCGCTACGGCACGCGTGTCTCCGGTCCGCAGGTCGGCGCCATCGCGGTCATGTCGCGCGGTCGCCGGGGCGGCCATGTCGGCATCATCACCGGCGTGGACGCGCAGGGCAATCCGATCATGATTTCCGGCAACAACGGCAATCGTGTTCGCGAGGCGCCGGTCTCGCGCGGCCGGATCTATGCGTATGTGATGCCGAACTGACGACGGAGCCGTAGGGTGGGCAAAGGTGCGCAAGCGCCGTGCCCACCGGCGGTGCAACGGAGTTAGATGGACCGGAGTGGTGGGCACGCTTTCGCTTTGCCCACACTACGGCAGCGGCGGACGGCTCACACCAATCTCGGCGCTTCCACCGCGATCGCGTCACCGACGCCGATCTCGCCGTCGGCGATCACCTCGGCATAGATGCCGCAATCCATGTGGCCGAGATTGCGCGAGAGCGTCGGCGGTATCTCGAGATCGCGCTGCGCGGTCTTGGGATCGACGTTGACCGCCGGGCAGCGGACGATGCGCTTGACCACCTTGAGCCGGGCGTCGCCGATCGCCAGCGTCTCGCCGACGAGGTCGAGCTCGGACCAGGCCGGCCAGCCCTTCACGTAGAGATTGGCGCGGAAGCGCAGTGGATTGACTGCGGCGCCGCCGAGCATGGTCTCGATCGCCCGGACGCTGTCGAGATTGATGATCGATACGACCTTGCGGGCGACGTCCGAAAAGCTGTGGTCGCGGCCGGACAGAACTTTTGGCGGGCCCTTCAGCTCCGGCTGAAAATTCTCCGTGAAATAATCCTCGATGGCGGCGCGCCCGGCAGTGGTCTCCAGATCGCCGCTGGCGACGATCTGGCCGTCCTTGCGGATGGTCAGGCGGTTGGTCGCGTCCTCGAACCGGCTGTCGAGGGACGCCAGCCGCTCATTGCGCGCCAGCATCAGGAACTGGATTTTCGGCTTCCAGGCCGGCGCCTCCGGATCGAAGCCGCTCGGTCCGTTCTCGATGGCGTAGCGGCGGTCGGCGGGCAGGGTCTGGCCGGTCCGCAAGGGGACCCGGGGCAGGGATTCCGGCGTCAGGCCTTTGATCGGGTAACGGTAAAGGCCGGTGATTTCGGCGGTCTGGCTGGCTGTCATGTCGCTACTTAAGGGATTCGACCTGCTGGCGCCAAGCAGGCGGACCCGTGCACGAAATTGTGAACGCGCCTCTTCCGATCCGAGGCCAAGCTTCCCACATCTGGGTCAGGCCGGCGCCAGCGCCGGCTGATAACGACCGCTGCCGGTTGAGGAACGTCAACGCGTCCAGCGGAAACCCAATGAAGATGCCGTTTGGAGTGCCTTAGAGGGCTCCAGGGGCAGGCCGAGGGAAAGAAAAGACATGAACATCGACAAATATACCGAACGCTCCAGGGGCTTCGTTCAGTCAGCGCAATCGCTTGCGGTGCGCGAGGGGCATCAGCAGTTTTCGACCCTGCACGTCCTGAAAGTTCTGCTGGACGACAATGAGGGGCTCGCTGCCGGTCTGATCGACCGCGCCGGCGGCAATTCCCGCGCCATCCTGAAGGCGACCGAGGACGCCCTCAACAAGGTGCCGAAGGTCTCCGGCGGCGGCGCCGGCCAGATCTATCTGGCCCCCGAGCTCGCCCGCACTTTCGACGCCGCCGAAAAGGCCGGCGAGAAGGCCGGCGACAGCTTTGTCACCGTCGAGCGGCTGCTGCTCGGCCTCGCGCTGGAAAAGACCAGCGAGGCCGGCACGATCCTGGCCAAGGGCGGCGTCACCCCGCAAAATCTCAATGCCGCGATCGAGGCGCTGCGCAAGGGCCGCACGGCGGACTCGGCGACCGCCGAGAACGCCTATGACGCGTTGAAGAAATATGCCCGCGACCTGACCCAGGCTGCGCGCGACGGCAAGCTCGACCCGGTCATCGGCCGCGACGAGGAGATCCGCCGCACCATCCAGGTGCTCTCGCGCCGGACCAAGAACAATCCCGTGCTGATCGGTGAGCCCGGCGTCGGCAAGACCGCCATCGCCGAGGGCCTCGCGCTGCGCATCGTCAATGGCGACGTGCCCGAGACCCTCCAGCACAAGAAGCTGCTCTCGCTCGATCTCGGCGCGCTGATTGCGGGTGCGAAGTACCGCGGCGAGTTCGAGGAGCGGCTGAAGGCCGTGCTCCAGGAAGTCACCGCGAGCGAGGGCAATTTCATCCTGTTCATCGACGAGATGCATACGCTGATCGGCGCCGGCAAGGGCGACGGCGCGATGGACGCGTCCAACCTGCTCAAGCCCGCGCTCGCGCGCGGCGAGCTGCACTGCATCGGCGCCACCACGCTCGACGAGTACCGCAAGCACGTCGAGAAGGATGCGGCGCTGGCGCGGCGCTTCCAGCCGATCTTCGTCAGCGAGCCCTCCGTCGAGGACACCATCTCGATCCTCCGCGGGTTGAAAGACAAGTACGAGCAGCACCACGGCGTGCGGATCACCGATTCCGCGCTCGTGGCGGCGACGACGCTGTCCAACCGCTACATCACCGACCGCTTCCTGCCGGACAAGGCGATCGACCTCATGGACGAGGCGGCCGCGCGGCTGAAGATGCAGGTCGATTCCAAGCCGGAAGAGCTGGATTCGCTCGACCGCGAGATCATCCGGCTCAAGATCGAGCAGGAAGCTCTCAAGAAGGAGAGCGATCTCGGCTCCAAGACCCGTCTCGAGGGGCTTCAGAAGGAGCTCAGCGAGCTCGAAGAGAAATCCGCGGCCCTGACGTCGCGCTGGAGCGCGGAGAAGAACAAGCTCTCCAACGCCCAGAAGCTGAAGTCAGAGCTGGACGCGCTACGCGTCGATCTCGCCGACGCACAGCGGCGCGGTGAATTCCAGAAGGCCGGCGAGCTGGCCTATGGCCGGATCCCGCAGCTCGAGAAGCAGCTCGCGGACATCGAGGCGCGTGAGGGCTCCGGCGATATGATGGAGGAGGCGGTCACCGCCAACCACATCGCGCAGGTGGTCTCGCGCTGGACCGGCGTGCCCGTCGACAAGATGCTGGAGGGCGAGAAGGAGAAGCTCCTGAAGATGGAGGAGCAGCTCGGAAAGCGCGTCGTCGGCCAGGCCGAGGCCGTGCGTGCGGTGGCAACCGCCGTGCGCCGTTCGCGCGCGGGCCTGCAGGACCCGAACCGGCCGACCGGCTCGTTCATGTTCCTGGGGCCCACCGGTGTCGGCAAGACCGAGCTGACGAAAGCGCTCGCGGAGTACCTGTTCAACGACGAGACCGCGATGGTCCGCCTCGACATGTCCGAGTACATGGAGAAGCACTCGGTCTCGCGGCTGATCGGTGCGCCTCCCGGCTATGTCGGTTATGACGAGGGCGGCGCGCTCACCGAAGCGGTGCGGCGCCGGCCTTATCAGGTCGTGCTGTTCGACGAGATCGAGAAAGCGCATCCTGACGTCTTCAACGTCCTGTTGCAGGTGCTCGACGACGGCCGCCTGACCGATGGTCAGGGCCGTACCGTCGATTTCCGCAACACGCTGATCATCATGACCTCGAACCTCGGTTCGGAGTATTTGGTGAATCAACCGGAGGGCGAAGACACCTCAGCCGTGCGTGAACAGGTGATGGGAATGGTGCGTGGGCATTTCCGGCCCGAGTTCCTGAACCGTGTCGACGAGATCATCCTGTTCCACCGCCTGCAGAGGAGCGAGATGGGCCGGATCGTCGAGATCCAGTTCGCCCGGCTGCAGAAGCTGTTGACCGATCGCAAGATCGTGCTGACGCTCGATGCCGCGGGCCGCGACTGGCTTGCTGCGAAAGGCTGGGATCCCGCCTACGGCGCAAGGCCGCTGAAGCGCGTGGTCCAGCGCTACCTCCAGGATCCGCTCGCCGAGATGATCCTAGCCGGAGACGTCAAGGACGGGGATACGGTCGCGATCTCGTCCGAAGGCAACGTGCTGACCTTCAACGGCAAGGCGCCGCAGACTGCGGAGATCGCCCAGTTCGAGGCGCCGCCGGCGTCGAAGCGGAAACTGAACTGATCGTCGCGCTCACTGCAAAACGAAAAATCGCCCCGGAGAGGCCAACTCTCCGGGGCGAATTGCTTTGACGAGGTTCGCTCTAGCTGACCGCGGATGTTGAGCCGGGTTCGGCTGGACCTTGCTCGTCGCTGTCCTCTTCGAGCTCCGACAGGATGTCGACAAGCTCGCGCACGCGTCCGTGCGCCAGCGGGCGCAAATCATTGATCATCGGCTCGTCATTGGCGAGCCATGCCTGGGCTTCGGCGAGTTCCTCGACCGTCGCGCCGGTTCCGATGATCTGGGCGATGGTGACTTCGTCGGCCCGATCCACTGTCTTGACGACATCGTCGCGTGAGAGGCGCCGCATGGGGATCCTCCTGTTGGTCGGCTTCCGTCAGCATTTAACCGGCAAACTCGCGTGCCGGTTCCACCGGGCAGGTTTCCTCCGCGCTACTTCCTGGTGACTTTGTAGATCGCGTTCTCGATATCGGAGGAGAAGTRGATGACGCCGGAGGCCGATGGCGACGCCGGTCGGGATGTTGCTGGGCAGGCCGCCGGGTGCGCCCGTCAGGCCGATCGGAAGATTGGCAGCGATCTCGGTGACCTTGCCGCTGTCCGGCGCGATCTCGATCAGTCGCCTGGCGCCCACTTCCGCCACGATCAGCCTGCCGTCGCTCCCGCGCGCGATGCCTTGATGCCGCTTTGGCAAACAAAACTTGACGTTGTGGCGCAGTGAAACGACGTCGTTCCACGACGTCGCATCCAGATCATGTTTTTCCAGAGATGTCCGGTCGATTTCGGCCGGTTGAGGGATCAGCGGTTGGTGACCTGCAACGGGCCGCCGGTTGCGTCCGAAATGCGGGCGATGGCGCCATTGCGGCCGCTCATCATGGCGTCGAGCCGGTCGCGTTCCYTCTCGAAGCCCGCCAGCACCGTGCCTTCCAGCGAACGGCCGCGCGGCAATTTTACGCGCAGCGGATCGACGAAGCGGCCGTTGACCAGGATTTCGTAGTGGACGTGGGGGCCGGTCGATTGGCCGGTCGAGCCGACGAAGCCGATCACCTGGCCCTGCCGCACCTTCTTGCCGATCTCCATGCCCTTGGCGAAAGCCGACATGTGGCCGTAGGCGGTCTCGTAGCCGTTGGAGTGCTTGATGCGGATATATTTGCCGTAGCCGCCTTCGGGGCCGACCTTCTCGAGCACGCCGTTGCCGGAAGCGAAGATCGGAGTGCCGTAGGAGGTGGCCCAGTCGACGCCGGTGTGCATCTTCACATAGCCCAGGATCGGATGGCGGCGGCCGCCGAAGCCGGAGCGCATGATCGCGTTGTTGACGGGCTTCCTGACCAGGAATTTTTTCGCGCTCTTGCCGGTCTCGTCATAGTAGTCGACGACGCCGTCGTCGGGGCTCTGGTAGCGGTAGTATTTCTTGGTCTCGCCGCCGACCGTGAGGGAGGCGAACAGCACGTCGTTCTTTTCGCTCGACGTCACGCCCTCGTCTTCGCCGGCATAGAACACGTCGAATGAATCGCCCGGCTGCACCTTGCGCTGGAAATCGACGTCGTAGGAGTAGATCTTGATCATGTCCTCGATGACCGGCATCGGGACTTTGTTGCGCATCGCGGTCTCGTAGATGCTCTGGTAAAGCCGTACGCCGGTGCCGTCATCGTCGTCATCGTCGTCGCTGTTGGCGTTGGCCGCGGCATCGGCGACGGTGTTCATGCTGGAGACGTCGACCGCGACGTATTTGCCGAGATCGGACAGCGCCGCGATCGCCTCGACCATGGTGTCGTTTGCAACCACGACGCGATAGGGTTGGAGGCGGGCGCCGGGGCTTGCGGGCGCCATCAGGATGCGGAGTTTTTCGCCTTCCTTCAGGCCGCCGTCGCGGCCGCGCGGGCCGAGCGTCGCGGTGATCGCCTTGATCTCCTCGGCCGTCGCGCCGAGATCGCGCAGGACGGAGCCGACGCTGTCGCCCTTCTTGACCACGTGGACGCGCTCGCCGTTGGGATTGCCGCCGGTGATCTGCTCCTTGGTCTTCGGCAGCAGCGTGACGTTTTCCGGCACCACGCGCGTCTCGAAGCCGGCATAGGGATCGGACGGCGACGCTTCGGTGGCGTAGGCCATCTTCATGTCGGAGGGGCCGGTCGCGCCGGAGACGTCGGCGGTGGCATTGGCGAGCGAGGCGTAGCGCACCCCGCCATTGCCGCGCCAGTTGGCGGCGTCGCGCACCCGCATCAGGATGTCGTCGAGCGCCACCACGGCGGAAATCTTGGCCTTCGGCAGCACCGGCGACAGGTCCTTGGTGACGAAGGAGACTTCGGCATCGGGCTCGACGGCTTCGGGATTGTTCGGATCTTCCGCCGCGGTCTTCGGATCGGAGCCAACATCGGTGAGCAGGCGCTGGGCGTTGAACGGTGGGATTTTCGCCGACAGATCGCTCGTCGTCATCGACAGATTGCCGGCGATCCGGACGAACGGGCGCACCCGCATCACGTCGCGGTTGCCGACGCGGGCGACGGTGGAGACGCGCATGATGTTGCGCGAGGCCGTGGATTCGTTYGGCGGCGGCAGGCGGTCGCTCTTGTGCAGCGTGGCGGCGCGATCGGCCGCGCCGAATGCTCCGCGCAGCGCGCCTTCGACGCGCTCAGGCACCTTGGCGAAGGTCATCTCACCGTCGAGAGAAGCGAAAACGGCGCCGCCGATCAGGGCTGCGCCGCAGAGTCCGGTCAGAATTGTCCCGCTGAACCATTGCACGGAAACGCGGCGGCGATCGATGACGGCGGCCTCGGAACCATCGACGGACAGCGGCGGCTCGTGGCCGAGATCGATGATCCCGGTCTCACGCCCGTAAGCGCCGCGCGACGTCCTGTGGTTCAAACCAAGTCCCCCAATCAACGACCCAAGATGCCTGCTTTCGAACCCTTCCTGGCCGCCCTCTTGAAGGGGGATCGCCGGAAAAGGCAAGCCGCACAGGCGCCCGCGCTCAGAAAGCCCTCGATGGGCCGGCCGAAATTACGAACAGCTGGACGGGTAAAGGTCTCTCGATGTCTCTCGAATGTCGAAGGAAGGCTGCGTCATCTGCAAGATCGCCTTCCTCTGACCCCATGAAAATCGCCGGCAGCCCCCACTGGCATCCCGCGATTCAAGCTCGTCTGTACCAGAACGCCGCGGGATTGTGGCTCTAGTACGGCGCCTAATATGGAAAAAGTTTCCTGAACGGCCGGGCGCAAGAAGCCCGTCTGGCAGGCGCCGGGGGACTAGGTCTGGCCTGGGGTGGAGCTCGGTCCAGCCTTGGATGGGGCTCGTCTGCCATGGACGAGGGCTCGGTCCGGCCCGAATGGGCCTCCGCCTGTCCGGGCCCCGGGGGCGTCTGGAAGGACGCCGGGGGAGGGTGCCTGGAGAGGCGTCCAAAGCCCCCTCCGGAGCCCGCCGGCGGGCAAGCTTTTTTTGAGATTTTTTGCGGTGCAGCTTTGATCCGGCCATTGGCGGCCCTTCTAATTGACTGGGATCGCTGGATTTTTTTCGATGATCCACCGTGCGACGATTTGTTGACAATGGGCGTTGACAATCCCGGGCGGGGGGGCCTATAACCCGACCACTGAGCGCGGCGCCGCCGGGTCAATGACCAAGGCGAGCGAACGCGCCACTGATGCTCCTCACCTTGTTGAGTGACACAACAGTCGACRTAAGTCGATTGGAGTTCATTCATCGTCGGTAAGGGTGTCGGAACCCTTCCACTCTGGAAGGTTGGGRCCTCYTGGTCCCGGGCTGTTTGACAAGTGAAGATGAAGAAAGAGAAACGTGGACGGCGGAGTCCTTGCGCCTCTCGGACACTGAAGAGCTTCGGCTTTTGAGTTCTGAGAGGGGACGAAAGACTTCGGCGGTACACGTTTTAAAGGAAACACCATCGYTGCCAGCGATGTGAATCGCGGGCAGCTCGRCGACTTCGGTTGTCGAAATAATGGTGGGACCTCGTCAAACGTTGTGATCAGCCGGTTCAAAGTTCAAGTCCAACTTGAGAGTTTGATCCTGGCTCAGAGCGAACGCTGGCGGCAGGCTTAACACATGCAAGTCGAGCGGGCGTAGCAATACGTCAGCGGCAGACGGGTGAGTAACGCGTGGGAACGTACCTTTTGGTTCGGAACAACACAGGGAAACTTGTGCTAATACCGGATAAGCCCTTACGGGGAAAGATTTATCGCCGAAAGATCGGCCCGCGTCTGATTAGCTAGTTGGTGAGGTAAYGGCTCACCAAGGCGACGATCAGTAGCTGGTCTGAGAGGATGATCAGCCACATTGGGACTGAGACACGGCCCAAACTCCTACGGGAGGCAGCAGTGGGGAATATTGGACAATGGGGGCAACCCTGATCCAGCCATGCCGCGTGAGTGATGAAGGCCCTAGGGTTGTAAAGCTCTTTTGTGCGGGAAGATAATGACGGTACCGCAAGAATAAGCCCCGGCTAACTTCGTGCCAGCAGCCGCGGTAATACGAAGGGGGCTAGCGTTGCTCGGAATCACTGGGCGTAAAGGGTGCGTAGGCGGGTCTTTAAGTCAGGGGTGAAATCCTGGAGCTCAACTCCAGAACTGCCTTTGATACTGAAGATCTTGAGTTCGGGAGAGGTGAGTGGAACTGCGAGTGTAGAGGTGAAATTCGTAGATATTCGCAAGAACACCAGTGGCGAAGGCGGCTCACTGGCCCGATACTGACGCTGAGGCACGAAAGCGTGGGGAGCAAACAGGATTAGATACCCTGGTAGTCCACGCCGTAAACGATGAATGCCAGCCGTTAGTGGGTTTACTCACTAGTGGCGCAGCTAACGCTTTAAGCATTCCGCCTGGGGAGTACGGTCGCAAGATTAAAACTCAAAGGAATTGACGGGGGCCCGCACAAGCGGTGGAGCATGTGGTTTAATTCGACGCAACGCGCAGAACCTTACCAGCCCTTGACATGTCCAGGACCGGTCGCAGAGATGTGACCTTCTCTTCGGAGCCTGGAACACAGGTGCTGCATGGCTGTCGTCAGCTCGTGTCGTGAGATGTTGGGTTAAGTCCCGCAACGAGCGCAACCCCCGTCCTTAGTTGCTACCATTTAGTTGAGCACTCTAAGGAGACTGCCGGTGATAAGCCGCGAGGAAGGTGGGGATGACGTCAAGTCCTCATGGCCCTTACGGGCTGGGCTACACACGTGCTACAATGGCGGTGACAATGGGATGCTAAGGGGCGACCCTTCGCAAATCTCAAAAAGCCGTCTCAGTTCGGATTGGGCTCTGCAACTCGAGCCCATGAAGTTGGAATCGCTAGTAATCGTGGATCAGCACGCCACGGTGAATACGTTCCCGGGCCTTGTACACACCGCCCGTCACACCATGGGAGTTGGTTTTACCTGAAGACGGTGCGCTAACCCG
This sequence comes from Bradyrhizobium sp. P3_C3, assembly GCF_056402655.1. Lineage (NCBI taxonomy): Bacteria > Pseudomonadati > Pseudomonadota > Alphaproteobacteria > Hyphomicrobiales > Nitrobacteraceae > Bradyrhizobium > Bradyrhizobium sp. P3_C3. The sequence continues at coordinate 13,377 of NZ_JBFUGY010000072.1, forward strand.
CAAGGGAGGCAGCCGGCCACGGTAGGGTCAGCGACTGGGGTGAAGTCGTAACAAGGTAGCCGTAGGGGAACCTGCGGCTGGATCACCTCCTTTCTAAGGATGGTTCTTCAGAAGCTTGCTTCTATCGAACCGTTTTAGAAACATCAGTGGCCAACGATCGTCAGGATTGTTGAGCTGCATTGGCGGGATTTCGCCGTCTTCGTTTCTCTTTCTTCGCGGACGAACACGCGCTGGGGCTGCAAGCTTGCAGAATCCCTGGTCCTTGACTGGATATGCGTTAGGGGCTTGTAGCTCAGTTGGTTAGAGCGCGCGCTTGATAAGCGTGAGGTCGGAAGTTCAAGTCTTCCCAGGCCCACCACACTCATCGAGTGAGCATTCGTCTTCTGGTTACGGGGCCATAGCTCAGCTGGGAGAGCGCGTGCTTTGCAAGCATGAGGTCGTCGGTTCGATCCCGTCTGGCTCCACCAGATGGTTTGATCATCGACTGATCGTGCACCTGAATCGTCCGCGGAACATCACTTCGCACTTGCTAGTCCGGATGGACAGTGAGCTGCGTGATTTCTGACATCGTAAAGAGGAGATCGATCCGAGTTGGATCGGGCAACAAGCAATTGTTGCGCGATACTTCATTATCTCCGGATCATTTCGGCGCTCGTGCGCCTTTCAATGTAGCTCACAAGGCTGCGTTTGAGAGACATGCGAGTTGTAAATGATCCTTTTAGCGAAGCTTGACCGCCTCGCTATCGGAACGATCTTACGAAGCAAGCTGGTCTTTCTAATCATTGTCCGGCTGTGAGAATAGCGTTCATCGAGGACGCGCGCCGCAAGGCAGTTCTTACAGACAACATTCTGCCGAGTGTGTGGACATTGATAATGAGAGCAATCAAGTGCCTTAAGGGTGTTCGGTGGATGCCTTGGCGCTGAGAGGCGATGAAGGACGTGCTACGCTGCGATAAGCCGTGGGGAGCTGCGAAGAAGCTTTGATCCATGGATTTCCGAATGGGGAAACCCACCTTCGATAGCCGGAACTCCAAGACCTTTGTCGAAAGACATTGGTGTGGGGTTCGATCAGAAATGAGAGATGCCTAGGCCTTTAGATTTCGATCGAAGAGGTTTTGGATTTCCGGTTATCAAGAGAAGGTATGAGACTTCTGAATACATAGGAGGTTTCAAGCAAACCCAGGGAACTGAAACATCTAAGTACCTGGAGGAAAGGACATCAACAGAGACTCCGTTAGTAGTGGCGAGCGAACGCGGACCAGGCCAGTGATACATCAAAGACAATCGGAACCGGTCAGGAAAGCCGGGCCTTAGAGGGTGATAGCCCCGTACGAGTAATGCGATGATGTATCCACGAGTAAGGCGGGACACGTGAAATCCTGTCTGAACGCGGGGGGACCACCCTCCAAGCCTAAGTACTCCTCAGCGACCGATAGTGAACCAGTACCGTGAGGGAAAGGTGAAAAGCACCCCGACGAGGGGAGTGAAATAGACCTGAAACCGGACACCTACAAACAGATGGAGCCCAAGATACGTTCTGGGTGACATCGTACCTTTTGTATTATGGGCCAGCGACTTAATTTAACGAGCAAGCTTAAGCCGATAGGCGAAGGCGTAGCGAAAG
>NZ_JBFUGY010000072.1:17500-22082 GCF_056402655.1 Bradyrhizobium sp. P3_C3
CGATCCGGCGTCGCGCTGGCGATGGAACGTCTAGATCCCGCGGCGCGAGCAGAAGACGTGGCTTCGCGCGGTGCGTCTTCCATTCGTCGACCAACAGCAGATCTTTGCCGCTCTCAACGCTGCGCACGCTCTCGTGCACCTTCGTCATCAGCGCATTTTTCTGCCGGCGCAGTGATCAGTTGCAGGTAGTGATTTCAGGTGATTCCTGACACCAGGCTGAACGCCACCGCGTCGCAAATGGCAGGCGCCTCGAGAGGTCGGCAAGCAGATGGATTGCAGGCAGAACAATGTTTGGTGATCGCGGGACCCACCACAGGGTTGTGATCATTCAGCCATGATCGGCCCTTAGCAGACGCAAGCGGAGTTCATGCGCAGTTCATTCCAGGCTCCCTAGTTTTTCCGTCGTCGAGACCTTCGATTGCCAAGACCTTCCGCTGACAACACCAACCATCCCCTTCAGGAGGAGACTCCCATGCCAGCATTGCTTCGTCCCGCCCTCACCGCGTTCGGCGTCGCGTGCCTTCTGTCCGCCGCATCGCTCGCCTCCTCCGGCGCCGCGTTCGCGCAGGCCAAGCAGGCAGCGCCGGCTCCGCAGGCCGCGCCCGCGCAGGCGCCCAGCCTCAAGCAGATCGCGCTGACCGACAAGCAGCTCGACGGCGTGCTCGCCGCGCAGAAGGACATGGATGCGATCACGGAAAAGCTGCCGGAGAACACCGCGCCCGACCAGAAGGTGATCGGCCAGCTCGACGGCGTCGCCAAGAAGAACGGCTTTGYCGGCTATGACGATTACAACAACGTCGTCGACAACATCAGCCTCGTGCTCGGCGGCTTCGATCCCGCGACCAAGAAATATGTCGGCACGGAAGCCGTCATCAAGGCGCAGATCGCGCAGGTCCAGGCCGACAAGAAGATGCCGGCCAAGGACAAGAAGGAAGCGCTCGATGAGCTCAACGAAGCGCTGAAGACGCCGGCGCCGCAGGTCGAGAACAAGGCCAACATCGATCTGGTCGGCAAGTACTACGACAAGCTGGTTGCCGCGCTGGGTGACGATCAGAACTGAGCGCTATTACGGCAAGCGCCCGCCACACTCACAGCTGTCATGCCCCGGCTTGACCGGGGCATCCAGTACGCCGCAGCCGATGTGGCGAGAGCGAGCCCTCCAATATGGGCCTCTGGAGTACTGGATCGCCCGGTCAAGCCGGGCGATGACAGCGTTGGTGTGGTTCGGGCTCTCGCCTTATCGCGCTCTTGATCCCGAAACAAAAAGCCCCGGAGACATCTCCGGGGCTTTCGTCGTTTGTGGCGCTGCGCTTCGCTTAACGCCTCACGTCCGTGTCCGCATCCGCATCATGAAGCTGTCGTAGCTGAGCTCTGCCACCTGCATCCAGGCGAGCGACTCGTTCCTGAACGCCGACAGGCTCGTGTACAGCTTGTTGAAGTGCGGATTGGTCTTGTTGAGATCGGCGTAGATTTCGTGCGCGGCGCTGTAGCAGGCCTCGAGCACTTCCTGCGGGAACGGCTTCAGGATCGCGCCGGCCACCAGCAGACGCTTCAGCGCCGGCGGGTTGACGTAGTCGTATTTGCCGGTGACCCAGGTGAAGGTATCGCGTGACGCCATCTCGACCACGGATTGATAGTGCTTCGGCAGCGCGTTCCACTTGTCGAGATTCATGATGTTGTGGCCCTGGCCGGTGCCTTCCCACCAGCCCGGATAGTAGTAGTATTTCGCAACCTTCACGAAGCCGAGCTTCTCGTCGTCATAGGGGCCGACCCATTCGGCCGCGTCGATTGTGCCCTTCTCCAGCGCCGGATAGATGTCGCCGCCCGCGATCTGCTGCGGCACGCCGCCGACCTTGGCGATGATCGTGCCGGCGAAGCCGCCGACGCGGAATTTCAGTCCCCTGAAATCCTCCATCGACTTGATCTCCTTCCGGAACCAGCCGCCCATCTGGGCGCCGGTCGAGCCGGTGGGAATGCCGACCGTGTTGTATTCCTTCAGCAGGTCGTTGAGCATTTCCGTGCCGCCGCCGAACAGCAGCCAGGAGATATGCGCCCGCGTGTTCAGTCCGAACGGCAGCGAGGTGCCGAACGTGAAGGCGGGGTTCTTGCCCCAGTAATAATACAGCGCCGTGTTGCCCATCTCGACCGTGCCGTTCGAGACGGCATCGAGCACCTGCAGGCCCGGCACGATCTCGCCGGACGCGAACGGCTGGATCTGGAATTTGTTGTCGGTGGCCTCGGCCACGCGCTTGCAGAAATATTCGCAGCCGCCATAGAGCGTATCGAGCGCCTTGGGCCAGCTCGCGGCGAGCCGCCATCTCACTTCCGGCGAAGACTGCGCGATGGCCGGCGCAGCAACCGCTGTGCTTGCCGCCAGGCCAGCGCCTGTCACTTTTAGAAATTCACGACGTTTCATGCGTATCCCTCCGTTGTGCCGATTGCTCGACTAAGGGAACGATCTTCGTGTCGTCTTTTGCTTCGCCGAGAACCGAACTTGTCTTTGGTGAAGGTGTGAGTGTGTCCGACGGCCCTTTAGGGCTCTTTGTGGATCCCGTACGTTGCGGTTCCGCCCATCAGGATGACCGGTCGCTTTGCGATAATCAAGCGTCGTCGGAACGCTCGCAGTTGCGAAGCCGATTGGGACAACCAGGTTTGGTCCGAAACCAGAACCAAAGMACGTAAAACCCCGGAGATGGCAGCATCTCCGGGGCTTCTCCGTCTTTAGTCGTGTGAGCCGCTCAGCGCCTCACGTCTTGGTCCGCATCCGCGCCATGAAGCTGTCGTAGCTCAGCTCGGCCACCTGCGTCCAAGGCAACGAGTCATTCTTGAACGCGGTCATGCTCGCATGCATCTTGCCGAAATGCGGATTGGTCTTGGACAGGTCGGCATAGATCTCGTTGGCGGTGTTGTAGCAGGCCTCGAGCACTTCCTGCGGGAAGCCCCTGAGGATCGCGCCGTTCACGATCAGCCGCTTCAGCGCCGGAGCATTCACCGCATCGTACTTGCCGGTGATCCAGGTGAAGGTGTCGCGTGACGCCGCGTCGATCGCCGCCTGATAGTGCTTGGGCAGCGCGTTCCACTTCTCGATGTTCATGATGTTGTGGCCCTGGCTCGTGCCTTCCCACCAGCCGGGATAGTAGTAGTACTTCGCGACCTTGGCGAAGCCGAGCTTCTCGTCGTCATAGGGACCAACCCATTCGGCCGCGTCGATGGTGCCCTTCTCCAGCGCCGGATAGATGTCGCCGCCGGCGAGCTGCTGTGGCACGCAGCCGAGCTTGGCGAGGATCGTGCCGGCAAAGCCGCCGATACGCATCTTCAGGCCCTTGAGGTCGTCGACCGTCTTGATCTCCTTCCTGAACCAGCCGCCCATCTGCGCGCCGGTCGATCCGGTCGGGATGCCGTAGACGTTGTGCTCCTTCAGGAGGTCGTTGACGAGATCCTGTCCGCCGCCCCACAGCAGCCAGGAAATCTGCTGGCGCGTGTTCAAGCCGAACGGGAGGGCAGTTGCGAACGTGAATGCGGGGTTCTTGCCCCAATAGTAATAAAGCGCGGTATTGCCGATCTCGACCGTGCCGTTCGACACGGCGTCGAGCACCTGCAGGCCCGGGACGATCTCGCCCGCCGCAAAAGGCTGGATCTGGAATTTGTTGTCGGTAATGTCGGCGACCTGCTTGCAGAAATATTCGCAGCCGCCATAGAGCGTATCGAGGGCTTTCGGCCAGCTCGTGGCGTAGCGCCACCTGACCTCGGGCGACGACTGCGCGATCGCGGGCGCAGCCACTGCTGTGCTCGCGGCCAGGCCGACGCCTGTCACCTTCAGAAAATCACGACGTTTCATGCGCATCCCTTCCATTGCGTCGATGCATCGACCAGGGAACGATCTTGCTGTCGTCTTGTCTTCGTCGAGGATCGACGTTCTCTTGTTGAGATTTGTTTGAGCGTTTCCGAATGGCCCTGATGGGCTCTTGTTGCTGGAAGCCGAGCGTTGCGGTTCCGTCAGCAAGGATGACCGGACGCCCTGCGATAATCAAGCCTGATGCCGTCCTCGCAAGTGCGAACGCGGGCCAGACGCAAGTCGGAACCATCAGCGATCTGCTACGCGATTAGGCAATAACAAGGGAGGCTCGCGCATGACGAGCAAAAAGGTCGTGGTCGCTGGGGCAACCGGTCTCGTCGGCAACGCCGCGTTGCGACACTTCGGCACATCCAGCCCCTGCGAGGTCATCGCGCTGTCGCGGCGCAAGCCGCGCGGCCTCTACGGCGCCCGCCATGTCCCGATCGACCTTACCAGCGAAGCCGATTGCCGCCGTGCCGCGGCCGAGCTTCAGGGCGCCACCCATTTGATCTACGCCGCGCTCTACGAGGCGCCACAGCTCGTCGATGGTTGGCGCGATCCGCAGCAGATCAAGACCAATGATCTGATGTTGCGCAATTTGATGGCCGCGCTCGAGCCGGTCGCGCCGGACCTCAAGCATGTCGCTCTGTTGCAGGGCACCAAGGCCTACGGGGTTCACGTTCGCCCCCTGACGGTGCCGGCGCGCGAAGGCCGCTCCGAGATGTACGAGCAGCCCAACTTTTATTG
>NZ_JBFUGY010000073.1:0-20811 GCF_056402655.1 Bradyrhizobium sp. P3_C3
GCCTTGGCTGCCTTGGCTTCGGCCGGAGCTTCCGGCACCAGCGGCGGCGCTTCAGCAACGGGAGCAGCGCTGCCAGCCGCCATTGCGGCCATGCCCTGCTCAACCATCGCTTCCAGCTTGTCGATGAGATCGCGGTCGGTGCCCTCGGGCTCGGCTTCGGTCGCCTCGAGGCCTGCGAGGATCTCCTTGATGCGGTCGATCGAGGACAGGATCACCGTCACGGCCTGCCCCGTCACCGGCATGCCGTCGCGGAATTTGCCCATCAGCGTCTCGCCGGCATGTGCCAGCGCTTCAAGCCGCGGCAGGCCGAGGAAGCCGCACGTGCCCTTGATGGTGTGGACCAGGCGGAAGATGTTATCCAGGATCTTGGCGTTGTTCGGCTCCTGCTCGAACTTCACCAGCTGATTGTCGACGGTGTCCAGGCTCTCGCTGGTCTCCGTCAAAAACTCCCGCAACAGATCATCCATGAAAACAGGCCTTCATACAGGGAGGGCGCGCACGACTTGTGATGCGCCATTTCGGAATGGGGCCAGCTTCACCGCAAAGCGTTTAATAATGGTTGAGTATGTGCAAAAGAACGGAACCAACAAAGAGATAAGGCGCTCCGGACAAGCCGAAGCGCCTTGTAAAGATTCGATTAACGTTTGAGGGCGGCGGCGCGCTTACGACGCGGTAATGGTGATCGCTTCGCCCTCGTGCGCGAGCCTCACGGTGAGCCCGCAAGCCTCTGCCAACAGCCGCGTATAATAAGGCTGGATCGCGTGCGCATCCGCGGCCGGGCCGCGCTCCCCGCTCAGGAGTTCGGAGATGTTCTGCGGCAGGCGCGCATTATGACCGGTCGCGGTGACCCGGAAGCTCATGGTCTCGCCCTCGCCGATCGGATCGATCGTCAGCATGCCGCCGCGCGGGATCGTGTGCTGGGAAACAACCAGCATATTGAGCAGCAGCTTGACGCGATTCTTCGGCAGCAAGAGCCGCGGCAGATTCCAGGTGATCGAGCACTTGCCGTCCTCGATGTGGCCGCGCGCCATGGTCTGGGCATCGCCGAGATCGATCTGCGCGCCGGACGAGCCGGCCGCGCCGAAGGCCAGGCGACAGAACTGGAGGCGGGCGGAGGCGGTTTTCGCGCTCTTGCGGATCAAATCGAGCGCGAACTCGCGATCCTCGGGCTTGGGATCGTCGTCGAGCACTTCGAGCCCATTGACGATGGCGCCGACAGGGCTGATGAGATCGTGGCAGACCCGCGAGCACAGGAGCGCGGCGAGTTCGAGCGCATCTGGAGCGGTAGCGGTACCGGGTGACGAAGCGTCAGACATAAAGGGTTCCTGGAATTGCACGGCGCGGACGCGGCGAATCACGCATGCTTGACGAATGCCGCAGGTTCTAACATTCGCAAGCCCGTGGCAGCTAGCTTGCGATCGGTTCGAAGCGGCCCTAAAGCCGCGGCGAATCAGTCGAGTAGGGATGGAATTGCCGATGAATGAGGCATGCAGGTGAAGCGGATCATTGACGGCCCGGCCGCCTCCCACCTGATGGAGCCGCTTACCGCGCTGGTGGTGAAGGCGGGCGAAGCGATCCTCGCGGTCAACCGGGCAGCGATGCGGGTCGACGGCAAGCAGGACGGCTCGCCGGTCACCGAGGCCGATCTCGCCGCCGACCGCATCATCGCTGACGGCCTGGCACAGCTTGCGGGCGACGTGCCGACGTTGTCGGAAGAGCGGACCCAGCTCGCATCGCCGCCATTCCGCGACAGCTTCTTCCTGATCGACCCGCTCGACGGGACCAAGGAGTTCGTCGCCGGCCGCGACGAGTTCACCGTCAACCTCGCCCTCGTGACCGAAGGCGTGCCGCTGCTGGGCATCGTAGCCGCGCCCGCGCTCGGTCTGCTCTGGCGCGGCATCGTCGGCCGCGGCGCCGAGCGCGTCAGGTTCGACGGCGCGACCATCGGTGCTGCCGAACCGGTCCGCACCCGCACGCTGCCAACGCAGGGCGAGCCCTGGATCGCGGCGGTGAGCCGTTCCCATGGCGACCTCAGAAGCGAGGCGTTCATCGACGGCCGGCCCAATGCGGTCAGGAAGACGGTCGGCTCGGCGGTGAAATTCGGCCGGATCGCGGAGGGCAGCGCCGACATCTATCCCCGCTTCGGACCCACTTGCGAATGGGATGTCGGGGCGGGCTGCGCGGTCGTGACGGCGGCCGGCGGCAAGGTCACCGACGGCAAGGGTGGCGAGCTCCGATTCGGCCAGCGCGGCGACACCGGCTTCATCATCCCGGAGTTCATCGCTTGGGGCGATCCGCGGGCGGCAGGCTGCTACTGACTGAGCTGTTATTGACTAAGCTGTTCCTGGAGCGCCGGCCAGCGCTTGCGCACCTCATAGAGGAAGCGCTCCGGGTCGGCGGCGAAGGCATCGCGATTGGCCTCCCGGCTGAACAGATAGAGCCGCTGCGCCGAAATCACGTAGAAGCGGGGATTGGCGGCGACGGCGACGCCGCGGGCGATGTCGGCCGGATCGTAGCCGCCGAACTGCGGTCCATAGATCTCGGGATGGGCCAGGAAGGACGCCCGGTTGCCCTCGTTGCGGAAACGCCAGACCGCGCCCCAGATGTTCGCCTCGAACTCAGCCGTCCCCTGCACGGCCGCGCCATCGACGAAATAGGCCACGGGGTCGAAACCCTCGATCGCGACGCCGCTGAAGCGGTTGACGACGATCCGCTCGGTGGTGGCCGCCTCGGCCGGCAAACCTGCGCAAGCGATCCAAATGCCGGCCATCAGGCAGACCAGAAAGCGGATCAAGGCGATTCCGGGGCGCAAAGGGCTATCTTCCTGCCGTTGTGCCGTCATAGTTGCTGCGGATAACATCCGAGTCGAGGGGACATCCGGCGCAACCTAGAGCCGTGCCTGTTGGCGTCAGGTTAAGGAAGCGGCGGGATTCGATACCAGGGGTTCTTTTATGACTTTCGCATCACGCCTTGCTGCGGTCGCGCTTGCCGCGCTGGTCGGCTGGATCGTCCCGGCCTCCGCCCAGCAGCCGCCGCCGCCCAATTTGCCGCCGCCGCAGCGGAGCCCGTCACCCAGCACCTATGGGCCGGACGAACTCGTGACCGCCGGCCACCGCTTCTTCGGCAACGTCTCGCGTGGGCTCGCCTCGATCATCGAGAAGGCCGTCAGCCAATGGGGCCTGCCCAACGGCTATATCCTGGGTGAGGAAGGGTCCGGCGCCTTCGTTGCCGGCCTGCGCTACGGCGAAGGCACGCTCTACACCAAGAACGCCGGCGACCTGCGCGTCTATTGGCAGGGTCCCTCGCTCGGCTTCGACTGGGGCGGCGACGGCGCGCGCACCATGACGCTGGTCTACAACCTGCCCGCCACCAACGCGATCTACCAGCGCTTCGCCGGCATCGACGGCTCGGCCTATATCATCGGCGGCTTCGGCATGACGGCGCTCACCGCCAACAACATCGTGCTGGTGCCGATCCGCTCGGGCCTTGGGCTACGGCTGGGCGCCAATATCGGCTATCTGAAATTCACCCCGCGCGCGACCTGGAACCCGTTCTAAGGCGCGATCGCGCTTTAGATTGTTGTTCGAGCATGATCTTTCCGGAAAACCGTTGCGCACTTTGCGCTGACGCGGCCCTTCGGGTCCGGATCATGCTCTAGGGCTCCCTCCTCGGGTCCGATTCCGGATTCACGTTAACAACAGGGCGGGGCTGGCTTTTTGCCGGCCCGCCATGCATTGTCTTTGGTAAATTTTTCCTTGCTTTCGGAGTTCTGGCCCCATGGTCGAACCGATCATGTACCTGGCGATCGGCTTCCTGCTCTCGATGCTGTGCGGGCTTGCCATCGTGCCGCTGGTGCATAACCGCGCGGTCCGCCTGACCACGCGCCGGCTCGAGGCCGCCACGCCGCTGTCGATGGCCGAGATCCAGGCCGACAAGGACCAGCTCCGGGCCGAATTCGCCATGTCGGCGCGGCGGCTCGAGATGAGCGTCGACCAGCTCAAGAACAAGACCACGAGCCAGCTCGCCGAGCTCGGCAAGAAGAGCGACGCCATCAACCGCATGAAGATCGAGCTCGGCGAGAAGAACGCCACGATCTTCGCGCTGGAGGCACGCGAGAAGGCGGTGAAGGAGCAGCTCCGCGCCACCGAAGAGGAATTCAACACCAAGACCGACGCCCTGCGCGCCGCCGAGAATGCGCTGACCGACAAGCAGGGCGAGCTCGCAAAAATCAATTCCGAGCTGTCCGACCGCTCGATGATGGCGGAGAGCCGTCAGGTCGAGCTGGTCGCGGTGCGCGCGCAGATCGAGAACTTGAAAAATCGCGTCGGCGACGCCGAGAAGGAATTTGCCGCCACGCAAGCGCGGCTGACGCAGGAGCGTACCGAATCCGAGACCGCCTCGCGCGAGCTCGGCGATGCGCGCGGCCGTGTCGAGAATCTGAGCCAGCGCGTCACCGAGCTCGATCGCCAGCTGATCGTGCAGGTGAAAGAGGCCGAGATGCTGTCGGGCCGCGTCGCCGATCTCGAAGGCCGCCTCGCCACGCAGGGCAAGCTGCTCGCCGAGCGCGACTACGAGAACAACCAGCTCCGCCAGGCCAACGAGGGCAATGATCGCATCATCAAGGAGCTGCGCGTCGAGATCGCCGGCTTGAGCGGCGGCAAGTCGTCGGCGGCGTTCGAATCGCTCCGCGCGGAAAAGACCGCGCTGGAGGAGCAGCTGCGCACCGCGCGCGACGAGCGCGCCAAGCTCCAGCGCGACATCAATGCGATCCAGCAGCAGGCGGAGAGTTCCTGGGCGACCGAGCGCATGGAGAATGCGCTGCTGCGCGAGCGCATCAACGACATCGCAGCTGAAGTTGCAAAACTCGCGATGCAGCTCGAAGGCCCGAACTCGCCGATCGAGGCCCTGCTGGCGGCCGAGGCCGGCCAGCCCCCGAAACCGGCGCCGCGCCCGGCCAATGACGCCGCCGGCAATGGCGCGGCCGCAATCACCCTGCCCGAAGGCGGCGGAACGCTCGCCGAGCGCATCCGCGCGCTCCAGGCCCACGCCTCCCGCGCCCGCCAGCAGGGCGCATAAGCGGCCCAAACCACGGATTCGCCTGCGATTGCGTGATTGACGGAAGGTTTTCCGGCCTCGAGGCGCCTGGAAACTTGACACCTTTGGCCCGCACTTCTAAATCGCGGGCTCCGATGTGCCGGCCGGCCGAAAGTCCGGCCGTCGGCATGATGGTCCCGGGCGCATAGCTCAGCGGGAGAGCGTTCCCTTCACACGGGAGAGGTCCAAGGTTCGATCCCTTGTGCGCCCACCATCCATCCTCCTGAACCCTGACGGTTGCCGACGGTCGCCCAAGCCTCGCGGCTGTCGGGGACCGTCCGAACCAAAATGTCGAAAACAACCCCATGCACAGTAGCCGGCGTCAGTCGGATCAATGGGTTACGCCTTTTCCGAAATTCGATTGACGCGTCGGGCAAAACACCGGCATGATGGCATCATCCAAGGAGAGGCCCGCCCCCCCTGCGACTAGCCCGCCTTGACACGCGAGAGGCCGATGGTTCGACCCATGTGCGCCCACCATTGATCCTAGATTTCAAGAGTCGCTGAAAGCTCCCTTGCGAGGCGTGCGAACGTCCGCTTTGCCAAAAGCGGTCATTCACCCGAGGTCGGCTTTTGACCCAAAGCGGACATGCCGACCTCGGTCATCGCAGTAAGCTGGGTTGGAGCTATCCTATTCACAGAACCTCGAGGACTATCATCTTTCGGTGGTCTTTGCGGGACAGGCGACTGGGACGTACATCGATATCGGCGCAGGGGCATCCGGTAGCTGAGCTGTGCTTCGGAAGCTGGTAGCGGCGCAACCCCGCTTCAGACCCGTCCGTTGACCGGCAGCAGCGCGCCGGTAACGGCGCTGGCGGCGTCACTCGCCAGGAAGAGGATGACATCGGCGAGTTCCTTTGGCGCGACCCATTCGGAAGAATCGGCCTTCGGCATGCTGGCGCGGTTTGCCGCGGTATCGATGATCGAGGGTAGCACCGCATTGACGGTGATCTTGCCTTTCAACTCGGCAGCTAGTGACTCCGTCAGCTTATGCACGCCGGCCTTCGACGCCGCATAAGGACCCATGCCGGGGCCGGCCTGCAGTGCGCCCGTCGCACCGATATTGACGATGCGGGCCGCCCGCGAGTTGAGAAGATGCGGGATCGCTGCGCGCGAAGCATTCAGCGCGGTCTCGACATTGAGAGCATGCATGCGCTGCCAAACCTTGGGATCGCCGTCGGCAATGGTCTCGAAGGCAAATCCGCCAGCAATATTGATTAGCGCGTCGATCGCGCCAAAATGCGCGGCGGCGGCATCGATCGCCTCTTTCGCCTGTGCCGCATCGGTCAGGTCGATGCGGCCGAATTCGATCCGCTGGGCTGTTGCGGCGAACTGCGACTCAGCATGATCGATACCAGCGACTCGCGCGCCGCGCGAAAGGGCTTCCTCGGCGACCACCTTGCCAAGCGCGCCCAGCGCGCCGGTGATGATAAAGACGTTACCCTTCATGGCGGTCTCCGTGCGAATGAGAATGAATCGACGCCGCAGTCACTATGGTCAGCAGAGCTTCAAAATGTGCGCCGCCCTGGCTGAGATCGACCGCGACGATACCGGGATAAAATGCCGACGACGCCCGGCATCCGCCCAGGCTTGCGGCGCATATCATTGGCGCCGATCTGCCACAGTCACGCATCACGTCTTCCACTTGATCATCGTCCGCAGGATGCTCATTGGGCGGCCGGCGTAGGGCGGCTGAAATAGCATTTGGATCGGCGAGAGAGGACCTTGATAGAAGACCGGGCGCAATTTTGAAAAGGTGTTGAACCCCTCGCGCGCGTGGTAATGGCCCATACCGCTCGCACCGATCCCACCGAATGGCAGGTCGTGCTGGCCGACGTGCAGGAGAGCTTCATTGACCGATACGCCACCCGACATCACCCGCGAGATGTAGAAGTCGCGCAGCTCGGCATCGGAGGTGAATGGATAGATTGCCAACGGTCGGTCGTGACTATTGATATAGTCGGCGACCTCCTGCCGATCTGTATAGGTCTTGATCGGCAGGATCGGGCCAAAGATCTCGCGCTGCATGACAATCATGTCGTCCGTCGGATTTAGCACGAGATGCGGTGGAAATTTGCGCTGCTTCGTGTCCGGAATCTGCCGTTCCGCAAGATTGACCAGGACTGCACCCTTTGTACGGGCATCCTCCAGGGTCGCCTGCAGCCGCGTGAACGACGGTTCATCGATGATCGACGTGTAGTCTTGACCGTTGATGTCCGGGAAGCGCTCGGCAAACAGCTTGCGGCAATGATGGACGAACTCGTCCTCACTCCCTTTGGGCAGAAACATGTAGTCGACATTCGTACAGATCTGACCGGCATTGAACATCTTCACCCAGAGAATGCGCTCTGCCGCTGTCTTGACCGGGAAGTCAGGCCCAACAATTGCAGGTGCCTTGCCGCCCAATTCAAGCGTGACAGGGGTGAGGTTGCGGGCCGCGTTTGCCATGACTGCGCGACCGGTCGCGCCGGATCCCGTGAACAGCAGATGGTCGAAGGGCAATGACGAGAATGCGGGTCCTCGTCCGCCGCCATCCTCGAAAAAGGCAAGCTTCTCGAGCGGGAAATACTTTGGCGAGACACGGATCAGGACCTCGGCGAGCGCTCTTGAATTTTCCGACATCTTGACCATCGCACGATTGCCGGCCGCTAGAATTGCGGCGAGCGGGCAGAAGCTGAGGTTAAGCGGGAAATTCCAGGGAACGATGACCCCGACGACGCCGAGCGGCTGTGGGATGACGCGGTTGCGCGCGAGCGGGTAGGTCATGAAGTCGACGTGCCTGCGCTGCGGTTTCATCCACTTTTTCAGGTTCTTTCTGGCGTCGGCGATTGTTTCCAGGACAACGAAATATTCGGCGAACAGGGTCTCGAATTCAGACCGGTTGCCGTAGTCGGCGTTGATCGCTGCGACCAGCTCGTCCTTGTTGTCCTTCAGGAGTTGCCCGAGGGCCTTCAGGTCAGCAATGCGCTGATCGTAGGATGGCTCGGGCGCCGCCAAATAGGCCGCCCGCTGCGCGGCGAAGCAGGACTGCAGTTCGGTGGGAATGTCGACGGAACGGAAATTGACAGGCACGTTCATGATGTTCGCTTTCTCTGGGTTTCGCGTGTCCTCCAGGTGGATAACCAGGGCACGCGCTGACCGTGCCGTGTCAACTCCAAGTCAGTGCATGCTTGCGCTCGCATGGACGGAGCCCGGCCTCTCATCCATGATCCGCTTGATGGCGCGAGCGCAGCAGCCGCACTGGGCGCAGCATCCGAGACAGGCATACACCTCGCTCATGCGGGGCCGTCGCGCTTCTTTTATGACCACTGACCGCACCTGGTGGTCGCTGAACACATTGCAAGAACAGACGATCATCGCCTTCTCCTAACCAATACCAATGAGTCGGATGAAGACCGCCACAAGCGCGGTGCTCCAGCCGCAAGCACGATGGTTTCCGCTCGGCTCATCTCGGTGTGGCCAAGACGCCGCTCGCGGACCAGATGGTTACCCATTCCAGCTCCTTCCGAGGCATCGCGAACGCTTGCTGCGGCGCCTCGACGCTACCCGCGTTCAGGTGGCCTTCTGCTTAACTTCGGTCTGCAGGTCTGCTTCGGTGAAGCCACGGCCGCCGGGGCGGAGCGCCGAATGTTCGCGCTTTGAGTGGACGAGCGGGTAGAACATCTGCGTCGTCCAGCGCTCCGGGCCAAACAGGATGTCGTCCTGCAGGCCGACCTTGGCGGGATATTTGCGTGTGATATGCGCCGTGCCGAACAGCACGTCCCAGAAGAACAGCAGGTTGCCGAAGTTGCCCTTGTAGTGGCCAATGCCATCTTCGTTGGTGAGCGCATGGTGCGCCTGGTGCGTGGCCGGCGTGGAGATGGTGCGCTCCAGCACCCACATCAGCGGATGCAGGGCGCGGATGCGGTACAGCGGCGCATCCCACGCCCAAGCGCAGTGCGCGCCCAGGATGACCGCCAACTTGATCACCAGGTACGCCGCATAGACTGGGCCGAAACCCAGGTACACCGCCACGCCGCCGATCCACAGGCCCGGCATCATCAGGTAGTAAAAGAAGTTGTTGCGGTAGGTAATGCGCACGCTCATGTAGGCCGCGCTGTGATGCGCGCGGTGCAGCGGCCACAGCAAGGGCGTGTGCGAGGCGCGGTGCCAGAGGTACTGCGTGAGGTCATCGCCGATGAGCAGCAGTCCGGCCATCGCCCACCATGGCAGGTTGGCCCAGGCGTCGTGCTGCGTCGGCATGAGCCAGCTGCACAACGCGTTGCTGCCTAGCAGTGCGATAGGCTGGGTGATGGCGATCAGGCTGACGAACATCAGCACTTCAAGCCAGGCGTCGTTGGCTGTCGCGTTGCCGCGCACGGTGGCTTGATACCGCCGGGTGACGAACTCCATGGCGGCAAAGCCTAGGATGCAGGCGCCAATTAAGAGGTACTGCAATTGCGAGCTCATATGGGACGTCTCCTGCCGCTCTCATGTTTTGAATTGTGGAACGGTCTAAGGGGTGTCGCCATATTGCGTCCAATGCATAATATTCATCGTCTTGATGCATGGAGAGCAATGCCGTGAATCTGCGCCGCCTGAATCACGTTGTCGCCCTTGCCGACACTCTGCACTTCGCCCGCGCCGCCGCAGCCGCCCACCTGAGCCAGCCGGCCTTCAGCCGCAGCATCCAGGCCATCGAGAACGACCTGGGTATCCGCCTGTTCGACCGCGACGTTGGTGATGTCCGCCCCACCCGTGCCGGGGAATTCGTCATTGAGCGGGCGCGCAAGCTGCTGTTCGAGGCGCGTTGCCTGCAGCGCGACGTGGATCTTTACCGCGACAGCCAGCTCGGCGACACGGCCTTCGGCGTCGGGCCGCTGCTAACGGCCACCCTGATGCCACGCGCGCTTGTGGCGTTGCGCCGCCAGCACCCGCAGGTGGCGCTGCGCATGGAGGTCGGCAACTGGGCGCAGTTGCTGGAGAGCTTGCGTACCGAAAGCATCGAGTTCTTTGCCGCCGATGTCCGTGACATGCCTGGGGATGCCGCGCTGGACATCCAGTTGATCGGGGGGCAGCAGGCCGGCCTGTATGTGCGGGCAGGACATCCGCTGGCCGGGCGCGAGCACATGCTGCAGGACGTCTGGGCGTACGGTCTCGCCGCACCGAAGTTGCTGAGCCCCTCAAAGGTGGAGCTCGCCGCCCTGCTGGGCCTGCCTGCGGGCCAGGAGGCCGCCATTGCGCTCGAGTGCGACAACTACGGCCTGCTCAAGACGGTCGCGCTCACCACAGATACCGTTCTGGGTGCGACGAACGCGGCGGTACGGGGGGAGCTGGAATCCGGCGCGCTTGTCCGGCTTGTCGTACATGGCTGGCAGTCGCCGCCGTCAAGCACGGGCATCGTGCGTTTGCGAGGGAGAACCTCGTCGCCGGCAGCCAAGGCAACCGTAGCAGCGATTGTGCGGGCAGCGGCCGAGATCAACGTCTAGGCGCCTTGTCGCACTCGACGCATCGTCCGGTGCGGATTACCGGCCTGTCCATTATGACGACTGTTTCGAAGTGATCGACCAGACGCCGGAGTCTGCTTGTGGCCCTTAGCCGACCTCGCTAATTTCCCAAACGTCCGCTTTGCCCTCGCAAGCAGAAATCAGCCGACCGACATGAGCCAGATTCGGACATCTCAGCACAATGCGCACCTTGATCAATTCGAAAAGCCGCGGCAGCAGGTCGCGACGACCACGATAACCGTCGGGGCTCGCTCTGGCCGGCAATCTCGATCATGCGAATGGCTTAGGGGCCGAGCGGCGTGAGGGCGTCGCGCAGTGGCGCGCTGGAAATTTGCATCAAACCAGCAAATGGCTGACCCAGCTCCAGGACCAGGTAGATCGCCCCGGCGGCCGACAGTGCAAAAACGAACAGCGAGCCGAAAACGGTTGCGCTGGGTTTGGCAAACAGGCCGAAGCTTCCAAAGATGATGGTGAGCCAGAAAATCAGCACCACCAGGAACGGCATAGGGATCGAGTTGTTCGTCTGTGCGAACAGCAGCAGGCGGGTTTGCGCGATGTCGGTGGCGACCTGTATGGCCCTGGCTTGCAGGGAGCGCTGGGAATCGTTCTGCGGCGAAAGCTGCTGAAGCTTCGCATAGAATGCGTCGCTTGCGGCGCTCGCCTCGAAGGGGTTCGCCTTGGCAACCTCGGAACTTTTCTCGCGCCACATTCGATCGGCTAAAACAACGATGGCGCGCCGCAACAGATTGCGTTCGTCATTCGCCTCCGGTCCGTACTGCGCCAGCAGATTGTCGAGCAGGACAACATTGCTCGTCATCTGCGTGACTTGAGTGCTCTGCGTGTCGTAGGAGCCCTTCGCCGAGGCGATCAGCAGACCGAGGACAAGCGCGGCTATCGTCCCGATGAGGCCCGTGCCCAGCCTGACCACATCCTTGTCATCCGTGCTCAGGTGATGCCCAGGAAGGAACATACCGAGCAGGGCACCGCCTGAGATGCATAGAAACGTGATGCACGATAGCGCGATTGCATTCATGATTCACCAGTGTGTTGCGAGGCGTGTCGTGACTTAGCGCTGTGTCGCCTTCGCCGCGGAGGCAACTGCGGGTCCCTTGGCGATCAATGTGCGTCGGTCGTGAATCAAGCTCTCCAGCCGGTGGGCTGCCACGTTCAATGTGGCATCATCCACCGCGCTCTCGTCTCCAGCGGCGGATTTGGCGAGCTCCGCCTTTAGAATGCGGTCGATTTCGTCTTCGATATCCGAAAGTTCAGCCTCTGTATCGACTTTCCGAATCCGGCGCGCCAGGGCGTAGAGAGAATCGAGCGGGCCTTCGGCTGCGCGGCTGCCGAGGCCCAGGAATTTCCACGCCGCCGCAAGCATGGTGGCAGCGCCACCCAGTACCATCGGCGTCAAATAGATCCAGTTGCCGTATTCATCCATGAAGCTTTGCGTGGTGCTGTTGTAGACGGCTGCGGCGCCAGGGTGCAGCGGAAGGTAGGCATCCTGGTCGGTGCTGGGCGCGGTGATCTGCGCGAAAATCGGCTGCTCACGCAGAAGATTCCTGCGCGCGCTCATGATCGCCTCCGTGAGGTCGGTTACCAGATCAGTGCCAAGCTTCTTTTGCGCAACCAGATATAGCGAGGTCCTCAGAGTCGTCAGGTCATCTTCCGGGACCGGCGGCGATCCCCGCAGTGTGCCCTTCGGGACGTCGAAGCTTTCAAAAGCGCGCTCATTCTCTGCAATTGCCCCCGCGGACTCGATTGGGATCAGTACCGGGGTCTTTTTACGGTCAAGCTGAAAAAATCCGCGAACGAGCGAGAGGTATTTTTCGGCGAGCGGGATCACGACAAGCAGGGCGCTGACTTGCTTTGACTGAATGGCTTGCCGGACATCCGTCAAAGCAAGGTTCTTGAAGACAACTTTTGCGCCCGCCAGATCGTATCCCTTGGTCAACACATCGACAATTTTGGCGTTCACTGCTCCGCCGACCACGCCGACCGTGCGTCCCTTCAGGTTGGCAATGCTGTCGATGGACGATCCCGGCGGCGCGATGATCAGTACGGCCATATGACTGACGACGACGACGGCTTGCGCCTGCGACAAGTCGCCGACATCGCCGCGAACCACAGCGAGATCGACCTTACCCGCGGAGAAAGCCGCAGCGGCCTCGAGCGCGGTGCCGCTGTCGATGACCTTGAGCCGGACCGGCGCGTTCGCTGAAACGAACTCGCCTGCTATCGCTGACATTGCCTTCGCTGCCTCGCCGTCGAGCGAGCCGACCGCCACAGTCAGCGTTACCGGGCGGCTGTAGTACCGATAGGCAAGGAGACCCGCGCCTGCCGCAAAGGCGACGACGCCGACGAGCAGGAAAAAGCGAAGCCACAGCGGCAATTTCATCGACATCATGCTCGCCACCTGTGTGGGTTCGCCACGTCCTTGCCGCTGTATTTCTGCACACCTGCGATGCCCGCAAACCTCCGCGGCCAGAAAAGCTGCCAGCCGCCGCTCTATCTGCTCGCTGCTACGGCAGATGAGGACGTTGATCTATATCAAGCTTACCCACCGCTGAAGGTCTACGGGAAACGGCCGGCAAATCGGGCTGTTTGCGCGCCCTATGCGGCGGCTCATTCCCTCTCCTCGATCAGGGGTGATCATCATGCAATCCTCTTGGCCTAACGAGCCCAGTCGTCGCCTGGTTCTAGGCGCACTTGCGGCGCTCCCAGCATTCTCCATGCCGGTCGTTGCCAACGCGCAGGCCCAAACAACAACCGCGCAGGCACCCGTCTCCATCGGGGGCGGCTTTTCATTCGCTGCGGTCGGCGATACCCGACCGATGATGTACCTCCCGTTGAAAGAGGGACAACCGGACCTCAGCAAGTTCTTCGTCGAGATGTTCGGATTGGTCATGCCGGAAAAGGTCGCCGAGGCCGTCGTAGCGAAGGATGTGAAGATGATCTTCGACCCGGTCACAAAGGACCTGGTCAAGGTCGTCATGCCGTTCGCATCCAAGACGGAAGTGATGACCCTGACGGTAGATAAGGGTTGGGTCACTGAGGCATCCGTTGAAGACGTGAAACTGCTTCCCGGAGTGCATCGAACCATGTTCCGGCTTCAGGGCGGCGAATGGGTGACGCGCGAAATTGTCAAGGACGTTCAATCCGGTCGCGCCAAATTCGTGGTCAATAGCGGTGACGCTGTGTGGTGGGGCAATCAGGGCTTGACCGTGAGTGACAGCCCATACTGGAAGCGCGTGAACGAAACAATGTTGAAGAAACTACCCGCGCCGGACGACGAGATGCGCGCAGCCGGTCTGGATGGGCGCTTTTTCATGAGTGTGGGTAATCATGAGGTGTGGGCCGACCCAAAGATTGAGGGCGTACTTTCGGCTGTGCCGTATCTGAAAAAATTCGGCGTCACGCCGGAAAACCTCATCTACAAATTCGACTTCAAGGGCACCCGCTTCATCTATCTCTGGAGTGGCAAGTACGATTACCGTTCGCCGTCGCTGTGGGACGCTGATCGGCCAAAATATGCCGAGCAGATGACGCAGCTTCAAAAGTGGATGGACGAGGCGAAGGCCAATGGCATTCGGAAGGCGTTTATCGTCTTCCACTATCCCGTGTTTGCGCGGTCAGGCTTAGGCCCGATCCCGGCTCCCGATAACCCGCACAAGGTGATTGCGTCGTATGCCAAGGACATGGAGGTGATCGTGTTGAACGGGCACGTCCACACCACGGAAATCTACGATGTAGATGGGGTAAAGTATCTGATGTTGGGCGGTGGGGGCGCAGAACAAGACCCAATCCTGCCAGGGCGAACCAGCATCAAGGTGCCCGCCGACTATCCGCGGGACCTTTACTGGAAGGGCCAGCCTCCGCAAGAGGAGTACAACTACGTGCTGGTGGACGTTGACCCCGGCCAGAAGACCAAGTTCACCCTCAATCGCTTCCGGCCGTGGTCGGCGGAGCCATTCGGGACTGAGGAACTCTTCACGTGACAGCAAGCGGGCAATAGGCCGGGAGTGAGGTTCTGGCGACAGTACTCCTGATTATTCACGGCTTGGTCGCCGTTGCACTGCTTGGCGCGATTACGCACCAGACCTTGGCGACGTGGGCGACTGTGGGAACGCGCCCCAGTTCGTTTTTCGGCCGCTTTCGCTCCGTGTCATCGGCCCGGTTCGCCGATGCCGTCGTCGTCTTGTATGCCATCTCCATCCTGCTTGGTGGGATCATCTATCTGTATTTTCGCGTCGACATCAGGCCAGAGTTAGAGCGCGCCGGTCATTGGCCAGCCCTGGGCTTCTTCGACCTCAAGGAGCACTTCGCCGCTATCGGTTTTGCGTTGCTACCAGCCTACTGGGTTTGCTGGCGACGGCCGCGTGCCGACGAGCCTGCTCAGACGCGCACGATGCTCACCTCGATCCTCGCCTTTGTCATCTGGTGGGGCTTCCTAACTGGCCACGTCGTAAACAACATCAGGGGTTTCGGCGCATGACGTTATCGGCTGCGTTCCGCCGCTTTGCATTCGCGTTCGGGACGACATTTGGCTTCCTCTACGTGGTTGCACTCGCAAAGGACCTTGCTCTTTTCACCGTTTTCCCGTCGCTCGGCATCGTGCTGGCGGGCACGCATCATTCGCGAGACGTTGCTGACCCTGCGATGGGATTTCTAGCTCCAGCGATGTACTGGTACGGGTGGGCCGCGACGGCCGCGCTCGGGGCACTGATCGTCGCCCTCGTTGCTGCGTCGTTACCCGGACGTTCAGTGCGAAACTTCTGGTCGGGATGGGTGTGGGTAATTCCCATCCTCTCGATGATCGCTTGCGTCTATCTCACCCTGCCTTGGTTTAGGCTCTGACTTGGGTGCTTCCGCACATGGATCATGACCGACCAAGCTCAAAGCGGGCTCTCTGGTCGGAAAACCGCTTCGCGCTCTTCCGGATCAAGCTTCAAGCAGCCCGATCCGGCCGCAAGGCCGCGTAGAGACCGATGAGGGTTCCGATGGCGACCAGGCCTGCCGCCAGCAGCACCTGCAATTCCCCATCATCGGTGGCGCCTGCGGACGACACCAGCCTGGTCACGACGACGAACAGAATGCCCACGGAAGCCGCTGCACCCACGCAAAGATGGGCAAGCTCTCGCGTCAGGTTCCGGCCGAGAAGTCCGAGCGCCGTGAAATACATCGCGCAAGCGTTGGGATGAACGAACAAGGCAACGCGCGCATAAGGACCATAGGAGTCAAGGAGGGACTCACATCGGCCCAGTGCCGCTTTTGAGGCAACCCGCTGCAACATCGGCCTGAAAAAGCGAGCCTGTCCGTAACTCAGAACGGCGCCCACGATGATGGCCGCCCACGCCACGATGAAAACGGAGACATCCGCAGGCTTCGGATTGAGCGCCACGGACATCAGGATGAGGGCGGTTCCGGGAAAATAGCCGAAATACGGAAAGACCGACTCCAGGAGCACGCAAGCGAACATGAAGACCGGAAACCATGCCGAACCGGTCGCATCCTGGACGATGGCGTTCAAGTCGAACAGGTTCGTCTTGTACAGGACGAGGTACATGCACATGGCCAATCCGGCCAGCGCGTAGAACGGCAACGCCCCCGACAGAAACCGTCTCATCCCGCCGCCGCGCTTTGTTTCGCGGACACGGCGGAGACCTTCGATATCGGGACAAGACAACGGAAACGCATGGCTCATGTTTAGGCGAATGAGATTGCCCCTGTCGATAGCAATCCTCGCCCCAGCTGCGCGGGCCATTGGCCGCATTGAAATGCCCGCCGATCGGGAAGGTGCAGTCGATCACAGACCCAGTGTGACCTCAGCCCAGTGCATCGCGGTGCTGCCGCCCAAAAACTCGATCACGCGGGGTTCGATGGTCTCCGGCCGATCGGAGCCAGTGACAGCGGTCGCTGCGATCATGTCGCAACGCTCGTTGTAGACGACCGACACCAGCGTTTTGCCGGGAGCGCCACGTGAGTTGAGCGTGTAGGCGCGGCTGCGACCGTTCATCGACGCGATCCTGATGGGATGGCCGGAACCGCGTGGAGAGACTTCGCCAAGGAGAACGGTATCGCCCATACGATCGAGGTCATCATCATCGGCGACGCCCGTCGTGCAATTGCAAAAACCAATCTTGGCGCGCAGGTACAGCGTCACCTCGACGCCGCAGTCGGCCGCCTTGCAGCGGAACGCCTTTCCTTTGCCCCATTGGTCGATCGAGAACGGCCAAGTCACCTCGTGCCACACCGGCGTGGCGGAATTTGCGGCGGCATGCCGTGGCACATGGAGCCACAAGAGCGACGCCGCCAGCGCGCTTCCCAGCGAGATTGCTGCGACGGCGATGGCGGCTGCCTTTCTCATCATTCCACCGTGCTCGTTCCGGGTCAGTTGCTGGCGAGGTATTGCTTCGCCGCCGCGACCTCGGGGCGTTCCGAATCGGCGCTGGCCGTCAGCGTTACGAGCTGCTGACAGTTCTGCCGTGCCGCTTCCCTGTCACCAAGGGCTTCGGCCGCCTTGGCCGCTCCCGCGAAAGCGTGCAAGCGGTTCGGCTCCTTCGCCTTGGTTGCCTCGAATGCAGCAAGCGCCTCCTTGGCCATGCCGCGATCGAGCAGCATGAAGCCGTAAAGCTCGCGTGCCGGCGCCAGCGGTCCGGGCGTGATCACGTGCTTTTCCGTCTTGTCCTCTGCATCCGCCGCGGCACTCATCGCATTGAGCGCCTCGTCATACTTGCCCTCGGCGTAAAGCACCCAGGCGACGGCGACCTGACGCTGGATGTCGACGATTCCGGACCAATAATTGTCCTTGGCGTCCTGCAGCTTGTCGCGCAATTCCGCCAGCTTCTGGATGTCGGCCTTGGCGGCTTCCGGTTTGCCAGAGCGCGCCGCGCCGAGGGCCCGGGCGAAATGCGTTACCGCCATCGCAAAGTTGAGGTTGCTCGGCCTGACCGGCAGCTGCGAGGCCCCCTCCCAATCGCCACGGTCGATCGCATAACGCGCGGGCGAAGCCGCCAGTGCGTAGTCTGCGGCTGCGACTGTCGCCTTGAAGTCGGTCTCCTTGATCATGTCGTCGATGACGGCGCGCGCCTGCTTGTCCTGGCCGAGCTGGAGGTAAGCATAGACCATGTAGTCCTGCGCATGCAGGTAGTTGCCGACCGACTTTTCGGCCATCGCAGCTTTCACGGAAGCGGTGTTGGAGTCGATCGATTCCTTCCAATAGCCGACGCGCGTGTAGATGTGGGAGGGCATGTGCTGGGCGTGCGGCGCGGCCGGCGCGATCTTGGCGTAACGATTGGCGGCATCGAGCCCTTTCTGCGCCAGCGCCGGGTAGTCGTAGAGATGGATCAGATAATGCGTCACGCCCGGATGCAGCGGCAGCCGCCTGGAGATCGGCTCGAGAATCGCCGCGCCTTTAATTTGCTGCGCGTAGGTCTTGTCGTTCAGATCCGCCGACGTATTGAGCGTAATGGCGTAGGCGATCTGGGCTTCGTCGTCGTCTGGATATTTTGCCGCGACGCGGGCCTGCGCGTCACGCAGCATGCGCATCCGCTGGACGTGAGGAATCTTGTCGTAGTCGGCATACATCACCATCAGCGCATCGATGTAGTCGCGTTCGCGCTCGGTCGCGGCGCCGATCTCCTTGGCCTTCATGATCGCGGCGAGGCCTGGCGCGAGGTTCGGCTTTGGAATCGCATTGTGCGGATTGTCCATGTAGGTGAGCGCAATGCCCCAATAGGCCATGCTGCATGTCGGGTCAGCCTTGATGGCTTCCTCGAAGATCTCCTTGGCGTTGGCGTACCAGTAGGAATGCTGATAGCGCATCCCGCGATCGAAACGACGCTGGGCCACATCGTTGCAAGAGGTCTGGAAATGAACGCTGCCGAGCTGCTGATCTACATCGTCTTGCGCGACCAGAGCTTGTGGTCCTGATAGGCCGAGACCGGCTGCGATGACGAAGTATAGGGACTTCCGCATGGATCGCTCCCTTGGCCTGACACGCAATGAATTGGTCTTGATAGCCCTCACTATATGACCTTCGCGGCTTTTGAACAGCGAAGTGAATCGCGGCAGCGCAACTGACCCAGCGGCGCCTCGAAGTTGGCGAAACCAATCCGAAGCCAGAGCCGTCGGAGTTCGATCCTTACGCGCGCATCATTCTGGCCTCGGATCGCATCGCTATGCGATCGACAGAATCTCGATCTCTTGCGCGCCTGAACCCACGACATCGCCGACCGCCTTCCCGATCAGCGACTTCGCGACCGGCGCCACGAACGAGATCGATCCGGCCTTTGGATCCGCTTCGTCCTCGCCGACGATGCGATAGGTCTGCACGCGGCCGTCGGTGCGGCTGAAGGTCACGGTGCTGCCGAAGGCGACGACATCGGTCGACGCCGGATCGGGAATGACCTGCGCCGTGCGCAGCCGTTCGGTCAGATAGCGAGCATCGCGCAAGGGCACCGCCGACTGCCGGCGCTTTTCGTTGACGTCCTCGATGGCTTGCGCGGCTTCATAGGCCTCGCGCGCCTCGCGAAGCTGCGCCTGCAGCGCCTGCAAGCCGGCTTCCGTCACGAGGTTTGGATGCGGCGAGACCGGGCGATCCGGCAGCAGCGTCTCGGACGCGGTTTCGGCGCTTTCTTCCTTGGTAAAGGCGACGCTCAATTCAAAATCCTGTCGAACTGTTTCGGACACCCGCTCGCGCCTCGCCCCACAACGGGGAATCGCGCCGAACAGCAGCCGGTGATTGTCCCGGACTATATCTCAAGTTCAACGAAACGGCGCAGCTTGAAGACGAGGTCCGGTACGGCCTGGCGGAACCGCGTCGCGTTCTGGAACGTGGTCGAGAACGGCGCGAAGGTGATCATCGCATTCCAGTGCTTGTAACCGTAGACCGTGACGGAGGCGCCGGTCGCCGGAAAATTCTCCAGCTTGCGCAGCTCGCCAAGCACCAGATCGGCAATCGCCTCGGCAGGAAGCAACTTCTTGCCATCAGGCGTCGTCGTGATTTTCGCCGGCCGCTCGACCGGCTTCGCGGCAGCCGGCACGGCATCGGGCGCATCGTTGGGTTCGGCCGGTGCAGGATCGGGGGTGGACGGCTCGATCGGCTCGAACCCGTTCGTCGGCGCTGTCGGCGGAACCTCGGTGAGCGGCGGCGGAGCACTGCTGTCTGCGCGCTTGTTGCCTCCCAGGATGCTGCTGATCATGGCCACAAGGCCAGCATCCTTCACGTCGTCGCTCATTTCTCCCCCCGGGGCTTCGGCCTACTCTAGCACCGCTCTCGCAGACCGCCACTGGGGATGTATGGCCGGATTCCGCTTGGTTAAGGCGCCACGACAAGGCGTCACGCCAAGGCCGTCACACGATGGCACCGGCGGCCCGACCCGATCGCGTCGCGCCGCCGTGAGATCCGTCACTGCTTATCGAACGGAATGTACTGCTGGTACTGCCTGGGCACAGAGCTGCGGTAGCGCGCGGGCACCGTGCCGCTGTCGACCGAATGATCAATCTCCTGTTGCCGCGTCATCTTCTTCTTCGCCGGCTTCTTCGATGCGCTCTTCTTGGAGTCGGCCGGCTGGCTGGAGGTGTCGCTGGTCGCGGCCGGCGTTGTCGTCGTCGCTGCCGGCGCAGTGGTTGTCGCCGCAGGCGCTGCGGTTCCACCGGCCGGCGCACTCTGGGCCAGCGCGAGCGGTATTTGCATGAAAAGCGCCAGCGCTGCTGTCGCAGCCAGCAAATATGACCTTTGCATTAGAACCTCCAAAATACCTGATCCGAATGAGACAAGCCTAGTTCTCCAGGATCGACGCGCGCAAGTCGGCCACGATAGGCCCGGACCCCCACCGCGAACTGTGGCGTAGATCACACTGCTGGCCGCCAGCTGCGTCATGATGTGCCACGTCGCGAACGCACGGCATTCCGCCGACACCAAGATAGGCATGACATGCCTCAGACGAGCCCAGCTCGCTGACGTTCCCGTCCACCCGCTCTCGAAGGAGATTGAAATGCGTCGCATCATCCTCACTCTCGCATCGTTCGCCGCCCTGGTCGCCGTAGCATCCCCGGCCGCCCAGGCACATCCTGCAAACGATCGATATTGCCTGCAGGGACGCATGTGGGGCTATCCCGGCAACTGCCAGTTCGCGAGCTATCAGCAGTGCCTCGCCACCGCCTCCGGCACGTCGGCCTCTTGCGGCATCAATCCGCGCTACGCGTTCTCGCAGCAGTCCGCCTACTGAAG
>NZ_JBFUGY010000074.1:0-20776 GCF_056402655.1 Bradyrhizobium sp. P3_C3
GCGGGCGACAAGCGGTGCGAACGGTATTGTTCATGGGAGCAATGACCGCCAGACGTCACAACCCCGTCCTCAAGGCCTTCTTTGAGCGCCTCGTGGCCAATGGAAAGCCGAAGCTCGTTGCCCTGATCGCCGTCGCCCGCAAGCTGCTGACCATCCTCAATGTCATGATCAGGACTAAAACACCATGGCAACCCGCTTGACAGCGAACACAGTCGCTCACCCGTCTCGCCGCTACGCGGTGAGCCACCCTCTCCCACAGGGGGAGAGGGGAAGTTCAGCGCGCGACTCGATACGCTTCGACTTGAACCTTCAGCGCATCCAGCGACGCGAGCGGCGCCTCAGGATCGACGCGATACTCTCCACGCGCCAGCCAATTCAGCACCTTCGCATCGACCGCCGGCGAATGGTGGATGACGTCGCTGTAGTTATCGAGATCGTGCGTCACCGCCCTGATCGCGCGGAAATCGTACAGACGCACATTCGGAAGCTGCGTCAGCCGCTCGGCGATGCGCGCGGTGAGGTCGGTGACGATCTTCAGCGTCGCAGGCGAGGCATCACGCATCGCCACGAACTGCAGGATCGAATAGGGCGGCAAGTAGATGTCGAAGGTCACGTCCGGATGACGCGTGATCAAGCCGACGGCGTCGCGTTCGAAATGCCGGAGCATGGCGTCGTAGCCATAGCCTTCGCCAAGGAAGCGGCTGCGCACGGGGCTCGTGATGTAAGCGAACGAGGCAAGCGCCTTCTTCGCATTGTAGTCACGCGCGACGTCGAAATCGCGCGGCAGCGCGTAGATGTCGTCGACGTCGGACAGCGCGAACTTGACGGGGAGAAACGGCGCCGCCTGGGTCAGCTTCTGCTGCAGCGGCGGGATCGACCGCAGCAGCGCGAACAAGGATTCCTTCGCCATCGCGGCGCTGAACAGATAGGACGCGATGCCCTTCGTTGTCTGGCGATAGAGATCGACGGACAGAAAGGGATCGGCCTCGATATCGGCCGCATCGACAAAGATGAAATCGTCCATCGCCCAGATCACACCCCGGGCACCACGCTCGATCGCCCGCTCCAGCACAAAGCCCTGCTGGCGCGAATTGGACCCGGTCATCGCCAGCTTGAGCGAGTGGACGCCGAGCGCGCGATCGATGTCGCTCTGGCGGAAATGGATCGCGAGCGAGGTGCCCATGAAGGCGGTGTCGAACGACTGGCTGCGGATCAACCCGGCATTCTGCACGCGCGTGTCGTCGGAATAGAATGCGGTGAGACGCGAGGGGCGGAACAGTTGCAGGGGATCGACGAGATAGGTGAGCACCGCCGCGCCCAGCACGCAGGTGATGCTGGCGAGCAGAAGACGTCTCAGATGTGTGAAATTGCCCCGCATCAGAACCGGAAATAGATGAATTCGCTGTGGCTCTGGATGCCGAGAATCCCGAGAGCGAGCACCAGCGACGCGCCGTAGAGAAACAGCGGCCGCATCCGCCCTGCCGGCAGGGCCTCGCCGACCCTGCGATTGTCGTGATCGTATCCCATGATTCCTTGCGTGTTCGGCGCCAGCCACACCAGCGCGGCGTAGATCGACACCAGAACCAATGCGGCGATCTCCTCGCGGCCGAGGACGATATTCGACGGATCGGCCATCGCGTGGAGGACGCGCAGCGCCCAAGTAACGCTCTCGGCGCGGAAGAAAACCCAGGCCACGACGACGGCGAGGAACGTCAGGATGGCTCCGACAATGCGGGCCGGGCGCACGAGCAACGCCGGGACGTTGGGCACCAGCGCGTTGAAGGCATGATTGACGCAGAGATAAGCGCCATGCAGCGCGCCCCAGGCGACAAAAGTCCAGGCCGCGCCGTGCCAGAGCCCGCCGAGCAGCATCGTGATCATCAGATTGACGTAGCGCAGCACACGGCCGCGGCGGTTGCCGCCGAGCGAGATGTAGAGATAGTCGCGCAGGAACTGCGACAACGTCATGTGCCAGCGGCGCCAGAACTCGACGATGCTGGTGGCCTTGTAGGGTGAGTTGAAATTCACCGGCAGGAAGATGCCGAACATCAGCGATATCCCGATCGCCATGTCGGAGTAGCCGGAGAAGTCGAAATAGAGCTGGAACGTGTAGGCGAGCGCACCACACCAGGCCTGATCAAAGCTCGGCGAGCGCGCCTCGAAGGCGAGCGCCACCAGGGGCTGGATGCCGTCGGCAAGGCAGGTCTTCTTGAACAGGCCGATTGCGAAGATGACGATTCCGCACAGGACCAGGTGCGCGTCCGGATACTTGGTCTCCTTCCGCTCGAATTGCGGAATCATGTCCTTGTGGTGGAGGATCGGCCCCGCGATCAGATGCGGAAAGTAGGTCACGAACAGCGCATAGTGCGGCAAGGCGTAACGCGCGACCTGGCCACGATACGCATCCACCAGGAACGCGATCTGCGTGAAGGTGTAGAAGGAGATGCCGACCGGCAGCAGGATGTGGACCGCGACATGCGTACCGGCCAGCGCATTGATGTTCTCGGCGACGAAGCCGGCATATTTGAAGATGCCGAGCACCAGGAGGTCGCCGACGACGCCGAGCGCGAGCGCCGCCTTTCGTTGCATTGGGGCAAGCTTCGCCGCGATCAGGAGATGGCCGACGCCGTAGTTGAAGGCGATCGAGATCAGCAGCAGGGCCACGAACTGGCAGCTGCCGATGGCGTAGAAGGCGAGCGAGGCCAGCGCCAGCCAGATCACTGGCGCCAGATTGCTGCGCCGCCCGAGCCAGAAATAGCCGGCCAGCACGGCCGGCAGGAACAACAGGATGAACGGGTAGGAATTGAACAGCATCAGGCTGGACCGGCGGCGGGGGTATTGCCCCTAAAGCATACAAGGGGGCGATCAACAACCCGGCGACTTGGCGCAGCGGCGCTGGCAATTCGTGGAATCGGGACGATATAAGGTGGAACACGGCGAGCGATGCGGCGCGCCTTTCTTTTACCTCTCCCCGTTCTTACGGGGAGAGGTAAAGAGGGAGCGCAGCGCGAGTACGAGATGATGAGGACCGCGTGACACAAGCCAAGACACCTTCCCAGCCCCCCGTCGCCCCGCGCCGGCCGCATTCCTTCACGCGGCACGGGATCACCGTGACCGACGACTATGCCTGGCTGAAGGACGAGAAATGGCAGGAGGTGCTGCGCGATCCCGCCGTGCTCGATCCCGACATCCGCAAATATCTCGATGAAGAGAACGGCTACACCGAGAGCCTGCTCGGCCACACCTCGTCACTTCAGAAGACGCTGGTGCGCGAGATGCGCGGACGGATCAAGGAGGACGATTCCAGCGTGCCCTCGCCCGACGGGCCGTTCGCCTATTTCCGCAGGTTTCGCGAGGGTGGGCAGCACGAATTGTTCGGCCGCATGCCGCGCGACGGTGGCGAGGGCCATATCGTGCTCGACGGCGATGCGCTCGCGAAGGACCACAAATATTTCAAGTTCGGCGGCAGCCGCCACTCGAACGATCACAAGCTGCAAGCCTGGAGCGCCGACACCAAGGGCTCGGAATATTTTTCCATCCGCGTCCGCGACTGGGCCACGGGCAAGGATCTTGACGATTTGGTCGAGGAGACCGACGGCGGCATCGTCTGGAGCAAGGACTGCAAGAGCTTCTTCTACGTGAAGCTCGACGACAACCATCGCCCGATGCAGGTGTGGCTGCACAAGCTCGGCACCAGGCAGGCCGACGACACGCTCGTCTATGAGGAGCAGGATTCCGGCTGGTTCACCCATCTGCATGAGAGCACCAGCGGCCGCTTCTGCGTGATCGCGGGCGGCGATCACGAGACTTCCGAGCAGCGGCTGATCGATCTCGCCCACCCCGAAGCGCCGCCGCGCCTGGTCGCGGCGCGCGAGGACGGCGTGCAATATTCGCTGGCGGACCGCGGCGACGAGCTCTTCATCCTCACCAATGCCGATGACGCCATCGATTTCAAGATCGTCACCGCACCGCTGGCTTCGCCCGAGCGCAAGAACTGGCGCGACCTGGTCCCGTATCGTCCCGGCGTCTACATCATCGACCTCGATCTCTATGCCGGCCATCTGGTGCGGCTGGAGCGCGCCAATGCACTGCCGTCGGTCGTGATCCGCGATCTCGCGACCAGGGACGAGCACGCCATCGCCTTCGACGAGGCGGCCTATTCGCTCGATACGATGGGCTCCTACGAATTCGAGACGACGAATCTGCGCTTCGCCTATTCGTCGATGACGACGCCGTCGGAAGTCTATGACTACGACATGGTCAAGCGCACGCGGACCTTACGCAAGCGCCAGGAGATCCCGTCGGGCCACGATGCGGCCGACTATGTCACCACGCGCATCATGGCCAAGGCGCATGACGGCGCCGAGGTGCCGGTGTCGATCCTCTATCGCCGCGGGCTGAAGCTCGACGGCTCGGCGCCGCTGCTGCTCTACGGTTATGGCTCCTACGGCATGGCGATGCCGGCATCGTTCAACGCCAATCGCCTGTCACTGGTCGACCGCGGCTTTGTTTACGCCATCGCCCATATCCGCGGCGGCGCCGACAAGGGCTGGGGCTGGTATCTCGACGGCAAGCGCGAGAAGAAGACCAACTCGTTCGATGATTTCTCAGCCAGCGCACGGGCGCTGATCGATGCGAAGTACACGAGTGCAAAGCGCATCGTCGGCCATGGCGGCTCGGCCGGCGGCATGCTGATGGGCGCGGTGGCAAACCGCGCCGGCGAGCTGTTCGCGGGCATCGTCGCCGAAGTGCCGTTCGTCGACGTGCTCAACACCATGCTCGACGACACGCTGCCGCTGACGCCGCCGGAATGGCCCGAATGGGGCAACCCGATCGAGAGCGAAAAGGATTTTCGCACCATCCTGTCGTACTCGCCGTATGACAATGTCGCGGCCAAGGACTATCCGGCGATCCTGGCGATGGGCGGCCTGACCGATCCGCGCGTGACCTATTGGGAGCCGGCCAAATGGATCGCGCGCCTGCGCGCGACCATGAGCGGCGGCGGCCCGGTGCTGCTCCGCACCAACATGGGCGCCGGCCACGGCGGCGCATCGGGGCGTTTTGACCGGCTGGATGAAGTCGCAATCGTCTATGCGTTCGCGCTTTGGGCAGCGGGGATGCCGGAGGCGTGACCTTGTAGCCCGGATGGAGCGCAGCGAAATCCGGGATTCGTGCAGACGGCAAGACCGCCCCGGATTGCGCTGTGCTCCATCCGGGCTACGGGCCTCTCCCCGCACGCGGGGAGAGGCGAAGGAATTCGGCAGCTCTGTAGGGTGGGCAAAGGCGCATCGCGCCGTGCCCACCATCTTTCAGCAATTGCGACGAGAGCGGTGGGCACGCTTCGCTTTGCCCACCCTACGGCAGCTTAGCTGGTCAGCTCTGCCTCACACCGCCCCATGCGCCTCGACATACAGCGCATACACCGAATGGCTGCTCGCCATGTAAAGCCGGTTGTTCTTCGGGCCGCCGAAGCAGAGGTTGGCGCAGCGCTCGGGCAGCTTGATGAAGGCGAGCGGCTTGCCGTCCGCGTTGAACACCGTCACGCCGTCGAGATCTTCCGACTTGCCCCTGAGCTGAAAGACCTTGCGGCCGCCGATCTCGGTGGGTTCGGATTGCAGCGCGCCGTTGGAGCCCCAGCCGCACCAGAGATTGCCGTCGCGATCTACGCGAAAACCATCGAGCGAGGCCTGGTCGGCGGCATCGATCAGCTTGGTCTTGCCGCTCAAGGCTCCGTCGTCGCCGACATTGTAGCTCCAGATGCTGCGGTTGGGCGTGCCCTTCCATTCGACGATGTAGAGCTTCTTCTCGTCCGGCGAGAAGGCAAGGCCGTTGGGATTGACGAGGTCGGTAAGGACGGCGCTGATCTTGCCGTCCTTGGCGATGCGATAGACGTTGGTGGTGGCCTGCTCGGCCTTCTCCTTCTTGCCCTCCCACTCGCCGTTGATGCCGAACAGCGGATCGGTGAACCAGATGCTGTCGTCGGACTTCACCACGATGTCGTTCGGCGCGTTCAGCCGCTTGCCCTCGAACTTGTCGGCGAGAACCGTGATTTTGCCGTCCTTCTCGGTGCGGGTGATGCGGCGGGTGACGGAGTGCTCGCAAGTGACGAGGCGGCCCTGGCGGTCGCGCGCATTGCCGTTAGCGTAATTGGCGTTGGCGCGGAACACGCTGGTCTGCCCGGTCTTCTCGTCGAACTTCATGATCCGGTTGTTGGGAATGTCCGAGAACAGGAGATAACCGCCCTCGGGGAAATAAGCGGGGCCTTCGGCCCAGCGCATGCCAGTCGCGACCTGCTCGACCGTTGAGGAATAAAGCCGGTATTTTCCAAAGCTCGGATCGAGGATCTGGACGGCGGGATCGGGATAGCGCTGGTTGGGCGTGAACGCGAACGACTGGGCGCCGGCAGCGCGAGCCAGACACGTAGACGCCGCAGCTGCGCCAGCACCGGCCAAGAGATTGCGTCGTGTAAAATTCATTGAAGTCCTCCCCTGCTCGACAAAAGGCCGGCGCTTGATGCGGCCGGCCTGTTTCTTGATGTGATTGGTCTTGGCCTAGCGGCCGTTCTTCTTCCGCCATTCCGCGAAATCGGTGAGCGTCTGCGGATCAGTAGCCGGATAAAGCCCAAAAATGCCGCGGCCCTTGCCGACTTCCTCGGTGACGAAATCCTCGAACGCGGTCATCTCAAAGGTTTCGTTCGCGATCTCGTCGGCGAGATGCGCGGGGATCACGATGACGCCGTCGGCATCGCCGAGAATGACGTCGCCCGGAAATACCGGCGCATCGCCGCAGCCGATCGGCACGTTGATCTCGATCGCCTGGTGCAGCGTGAGATTCGTCGGCGCCGAGGGACGATGATGGTAGGCGGGAATGCCGAGCTTGGCGATCTCGGCGGAATCGCGGAAGCCGCCATCGGTGACGACGCCGGCGACGCCGCGCTTCATCAACCGCGTCACCAGGATCGCGCCGGCAGAGGCCGCGCGCGCATCCTTGCGGCTGTCCATCACCAGCACGGCGCCGGGCGGACAATCCTCGATCGCCTTGCGCTGCGGGTGGGAACGATCCTTGAAGACGTCGATGGTGTTGAGGTCCTCGCGCGCCGGCATGTAGCGCAGCGTGAAGGCCTCGCCGACCATGGTTGGCTGGTCGGCACCGAGCGGGTGCACGTCCTGGATCATCTGGATGCGCAGGCCGCGCTTGAACAGCGCGGTGGCGACGGTGGCAGTGGAGACGGATTTGAGTTTTGTGCGGGTGGCTTCAGAAAGTTTGGACATGTGTATCCTCTTGTCATTCCGGGGCGCCGCGCAGCGGCGAGCCCGGAATCCATCGGGCCGCACGCAACGCGGTGAAATGGGTTCCGGTTCGCGCTACGCGCGCCCCGGAACGACGGTCAGTAAATCGACGGCTCGCCGATCGGCGCGCCGAAATCGGTCTCCAGGAAGTCGAAGTCGCAGCCGTCATTGGCCTGCTTGATGTGTTTGGTGAACATCCAGCCATAGCCGCGCTCGAAGCGGCGCTCGGGCTGCTTCCAGGCGGCGCGACGCTTTTCGAGCTCGGCTTCGGACACATCGAGGTTGATAGTGCGCGCTGCGACGTCGAGCGTGATGCGGTCGCCATTCCGCACCAGCGCCAGCGGGCCGCCGACATAGGATTCGGGCGCAACGTGCAAAATGCAGGCGCCATAGCTGGTGCCGCTCATGCGCGCGTCCGAGATCCGCACCATGTCGCGCACGCCCTGCTTCACGAGCTTGGTCGGGATCGGCAGCATACCCCATTCCGGCATGCCCGGCCCGCCCTGCGGCCCTGCATTGCGCAGGATGAGGATGTGATCCTCGGTGACATCGAGGTTGGGATCGTCGACCGCCTTCTTCATCGAGGGATAGTCGTCGAACACCAGCGCAGGGCCGGTGTGCTTGAGAAAGCGCGGCGCGCATGCGGACGGCTTGATGACGCAGCCGTCGGGCGCGAGATTGCCCTTGAGCACGGCGAGCGCGCCCTCCTTGTAGATGGGGTTATCGACGCCGCGGATGACATCGGCATTGTGCACTTCGGCGCCTTCGATGTTTTCGCCGAGCGTCTTGCCGGTCACGGTGATGCAATCGAGATGCAGATGCGGCTTGATCTGGCCCATCAGCGCCGGCAGGCCGCCGGCATAGAAGAAGTCCTCCATCAGATAGGCATCGCCGCTCGGGCGGACGTTTGCGATGACCGGCACCTTGCGGCTCGCGATCTCGAAATCATCGAGGCCGATGTCGAGGCCGGCGCGGCGGGCCTGCGCGATCAGATGAATGATCGCGTTGGTGGAGCAGCCCATCGCCATGGCCACAGCAATTGCGTTCTCGAAGGCTTTTCGGGTTTGGATCGTCTTCGGCGTCAAATCCTCCCACACCATCTCGACGATGCGCCGGCCGCATTCCGAGGCCATCCGGATGTGGTTGGCGTCGGCGGCCGGAATCGAGGAGGCGCCCGGCAGCGTCATGCCGATCGCCTCGGCGATCGCGGTCATGGTCGAGGCCGTGCCCATGGTCATGCAGGTGCCGTAGCTCCGCGCGATGCCAGCTTCGATATCGAGCCAGTCCTTGTCGGAAATCTTGCCGGCGCGCCGCTCGTCCCAGTATTTCCAGCCGTCGGAGCCGGAGCCGAGCGTCTTGCCCTTCCAATTGCCGCGCAGCATCGGTCCCGCCGGCAGATAGATCGC
Source organism: Bradyrhizobium sp. P3_C3 (assembly GCF_056402655.1). NCBI lineage: Bacteria > Pseudomonadati > Pseudomonadota > Alphaproteobacteria > Hyphomicrobiales > Nitrobacteraceae > Bradyrhizobium > Bradyrhizobium sp. P3_C3. The sequence continues at coordinate 8,696 of NZ_JBFUGY010000074.1, forward strand.
CGGGATGTTCATCGAGGTCGCGCCGAGCAACAGCGCCGGCGTGGTCTTGTCGCAGCCGCCCATCAGCACCACGCCGTCGACGGGATGGCTCCGCAACAGCTCCTCGGCGTCCATCGCCAGAAGATTGCGGTAGAGCATCGTGGTCGGCTTCAGCAGCGATTCCGACAGCGACAATGCCGGCAACTCGATCGGCAGGCCGCCGGCCATCAGGATGCCGCGCTTGACGTCGTCGACGCGCGACTTGAAGTGCATGTGGCAGGGCTGCGCGTCCGACCAGGTGTTGAGGATCGCGATGCACGGGCGGTCCTTCCACTCCTCCGGGGCGTAGCCCATCTGCATGGTGCGGGAACGGTGGCCGAATGAGCGGAGGTCGTCGGGCGCGAACCAGCGCGCGCTGCGGAGCTGGTCGGGCGTGATTTTCTTCTTGGTCATGATTGGGTGCCCCATTTCTGCACGGTGTTCCGCTCGATGGCGCGGAAGATCAGGTTCTCGACAAAAAGCCCGATGATAATCACCGTCAAGAGGCCCGCGAACACTGCGGGTATGTCGAGGAGGTTGCGGTTCTCGAAGATGAACCAGCCAAGCCCGCCCTGGCCCGAAGACACGCCGAACACCAGCTCGGCCGCGATCAGGGTACGCCATGCAAAGGCCCAGCCGATCTTGAGGCCGGTGAGAATCGAGCCGAACGCGGCGGGGATGAGAATTTTTGCGACATAGGGCAGCCCGCGAAGGCCGTAATTGCGCCCGACCATGCGCAGCGTGTTGGACACGCTCTTGAAGCCGGAATGGGTGTTGAGCGCGACCGGCCACAGCACCGAGTGGATCAGCACGAAGACGAGGCTGCCATTGCCGAGGCCGAACCAGATCAACGCGAGCGGCAACAGCGCGATCGCCGGCAACGGGTTGAACATCGCCGTGACCGTTTCCAGGAAGTCGGTGCCGATCCGCGTCGAGATGGCGAGCACGGTGAAGATCGCGGCCAGCACGATGCCGGCCGAATAGCCCATGAACAGCACCTTCAGCGAGGTCCATGCCCGCATCGGAATGGTGCCGTCCTTGACGCGCTCCCATAGCGTCACGATGGTGTCGTGCAGCGTCGGAAACAGCAGCGGATTGTCGAGAGCGACGCCATAGGCTTCCCAGACCGCCGCCAGGAACAGGATGATGACGGTCTTGCGGACAAAACCGTCGTTCCACAACAGCTCCGGCACGCTCAGCTTGCGCTCGACCTCGCCCGCACCGCCGGTCGCGGCAACCGACGCGTCGCGCAGCAATATTCTCGCTTCGCCCATGACAGGCTCCCTCAATGCGCCACAGCTTCGGCCGCGAACAGGAGATCGTGGATCTCCTTCTCCAGCCGGCCGGCGCTGCCGTCTCCATTCGAGACCTTGTCGACGTCGACGACCTCGGCCTTGACGCGGCCGGGATGCGGCGACAGCAGCAGGATGCGGTTGCCGATGCGGATCGCTTCCGCGATCGAATGCGTCACGAACAGCACCGTGAATTTGGTCTCGCTCCAGAGCTGAAGCAGCTCGTCTTGGCAGGTGCGCCGCGTCAGCGCGTCGAGCGCGGCGAACGGCTCGTCCATCAGCAGGATATCGGGCTCCATCGCCATGCCGCGCGCAATCGCGACGCGCTGCTTCATGCCGCCGGACAGCGTGTGCGGATAGGCGTCGACGACGCGGGTGAGGCCGACCTTCTCGATATAGGCCCGTGCGCGGGCCTCGGCGTCCTTGCGCGACAGTTTTCGCGCGGTCAGCAGCGGAAACATCACATTGGCGAGCACGCTCTTCCAGGGCAGGAGCTGGTCGAACTCCTGGAAGATCATCATGCGGTCGGCGCCCGGACCGTGAATCTCGCGATCGTTGATGGTCATGCGGCCCTCGCTCGGCGTCATATAGCCGCCGACGGCCTTGAGCAGGGTCGACTTGCCGCAGCCGGACGGCCCGAGCAGCACGAAGCGGTCGGACCTGTCGACGGTGAAGCTGACCCTTTCGGTGGCGGTGACGACGGCGCTGGAGGTCTTGTAGCGCAGCGTCACCCCGTTGACGTCGAGCAGCGCCATCAGTTGCCTTTCAGGTCGTGCGCGACGGGGAGATAATAGTCGGTCCAGGCCTTGGGCTGGTTCTTCAGCGTGCCGGTCTTGAACAGATGGGCTGCGAATTTCATCGTACCCTGCGGCTCGAGATTCCATTCCATCATGCCGGGCTCCTTCAGGAGATCGAGCAGCTCTTCCACCGAGGTCTTGTCGCCCGTGATCTCCTTGTAGATCTCGACCGCCTGCTTGGTGTCGCTGCGGATCAGATCCTGCGCTTCCTTGGTGGCATCGCGCACCGCCTGGATGATCTTCGGATTGGCGTCGGCGAATTTCGTCGTGGTGAAGAACTGCGCCTGGCTCAGCGGACCGCCCATCACGTCAGGCGAATTCAGCACGACATGCGCGCCCGGCACGTTCTTCAGCTCCAGGAAAGTGAAAGGCGGGATCGAGAAGTGGGTGTGCACCTCGTGCTTCGAATTGGACAGCGCCGCATAGGCGTCGGGATGGCCAAGCTGCACGGTGTTGGCGTCCAGCTTCGACCATTGGTCGGCACCAAAGGCCTCGGCGGCCGCGATCTGAAGCACGATCGCCTGGGTCGAGACTTTTACGGTCGGCACCGCGATCTTGTCGCTCGGACCAAAATCCTTGATCGACTTGATGTTGGCGTCGCGGCTGATCAGCGTCATCGGCTGCGCCGAGGTCGCGACGATGCCCTTCACGCCGCCGCGGGTGCGGTCCCACAGCAACAGAAGATTGCCGGTGCCGGTGTTGAGGATGTCGACGCCGCCGGCGAGCAACGCATCGGTCTGCGCGCCGCCGCCGGAAAAGGTCACCCATTTGGTGGTGACGCCGGGTACGCCGAGCGAAGCTGCGTGCTTCTCGATCAGCTTCTGCTTTTCCATGATGTGGCTCGGCATGTAGAAAATGCCGGGCTGGCGCGACAGCGAGATCTCGGATTTCTGCTGCGCATGCGCCGCGGATACCGGCAGGACGGTTGCGGCGATCAGGGCGGCAGCCGCAAGCTTGCTACGAAGATGCTTGATCATTGTTGTGTGTTTCCTCCGGCCAGCGTCGAGCTGCGTTGACCCTGCTGATGCACTAATATATTAGTGCATCAAAGGCAAGCCCGCGGGACCCGCCATGGAAGCAACCCATACCGCGCCGCGCGCGGCACGACCCGCAAAAGCCGTTTCAAGGCTCGACCGCGCCCGCCAGGCCGCGCCGCAGGTGTTCGAGCGGCTGCGCAATGCGATCATCGCCCTGGAACTGCCGCCGGGCGCGCCCCTGTCACGCGCCGAGCTTGCCGGCCAGTTCGGCGTCAGCTCGACACCGGTGCGCGATGCCCTGATGCGGCTCGAGGAGGAAGGGCTCGTCGACGTGTTTCCGCAGCACGCGACCGTGGTCAGCCGGGTCGACGTCGGCCGCGCCGAGCAGGCCCATTTCCTGCGCCAGGCGCTGGAGCTCGAAATCGTCCGGATCCTCGCGGAACAGCATGACCAGGCCCTGGTCATCCGCCTTGACCACGCGATCGCGCTCCAGCAGCAATTCGCCAAGGCCGGGGACTTCGAGAGCTTCATCGCCGGCGACAATGATTTTCACGCCCAGCTCTACGCCGCCGCCGGAAAGCAAGACCTGTGGACGCTGGTGCGCAGCCGCAGCGGGCATATCGACCGGCTGCGCCGGCTGCATCTGCCCTCGCCCGGCAAGGCCCAGAACATCGTCCGCCACCACAAGCTGATCACGCGCGCGATCGAGGCCGGAGACGCTGACGCCGCGCAACAGCATCTGCGCAAGCACCTGTCGGGCACGCTCAGCGAGCTCGACAATATCCGGAGCCATCATCCCGAATACCTGACCGATTAGGCCCGCGACGCGACCCGGGCGTGGGTCAGGGACCGCATGTGCACGTAAGCATGCATATGGCCGACCTCGCCGGAATCGCGCGAGGCGGACAAGGTGTCGGCCGCGAAGCGCTTGCAGGCCGGACGGAATCCGCGCAACAATTTCGCATTTGATGCTTTGATTTGGGGTCGCTGGACGTCCCATCCGGCCCGGAGGGTTTCAGACGTGGCCAACATCCTGATTGTGGATGACGACCCGGCCGTGCAGATCACGATCCGGCTGATCCTGGAAAGAGCGGGTCATCACGTTACGGTCGCCGGCGATGGCTACGAGGGACTTGCCCGGTTCGAGACGAGCCAGTTCGACCTCTTGTTCCTCGACATATTCATGCCCGGCATGGACGGACTGGAGACGATGCGCCACATCCGCGTGCTGCAGCCGGCCCTTCCGATCGTCGTCATTTCCGGCCGCCGCGCCGTCACCCCGGACGCGTATGCCGAGCCGGACTTTCTGAAGATGGCGACCAAGCTCGGCGCGGTCGCAAGTCTGCAGAAGCCGTTCCGGCCGGACGCCCTGCTCGCCGCTGTCGACGGCTGTCTCACATCCGCGCCACAAGCCAATGCCGCCTCCGGCAGCCGATGACGGGGCTATCCATGTTGCAGCGTAGCAGGACATTCGGGACCGCTCGCGACGCGGCGCGAAGGCCGATATGACCCTCGCGACCCGGCTGGCCATCGCAATGATCCTGCTGGTCGCGGCTGCGGTCGCCGCTGTCGGATGGCTGAGCCATTACAGCCTGGAGCAAGCCTTCCTGCCGCGCGTGCTCGACCGTATCGAGGGCCACTCGCGGCTCCTGGCCTCGCAGCTCGAAGCGCATGTGAACGGCGCTCGCGCCGACGTTGCGACGTTCCGCTCCCGTGCCGCCGCGCGCGGCATGATCGATGCCCATTTCAACGACGGGGTCGATCCGGTCGATCACCTCTCGGAGAAGACCTGGCGCGACCGCTTGCTGACGCGCCTCGTGGCCGACGTCGGCGCCAACCCGGCCTACGCAAAATTCCGCATCATCGGTGCCGACGGCGTCGAGTATCTGCGCGTCGACCGCTCCGGCCCGAACGGAGCGGTGCGTGCGGTTCCCGACGATGCCTTGCAGAACAAGGGCGAGCGCTCATTCTTCCAGGCGGCGGTCAAGCTGGCAGAAGACCAGGTCAGCGTCTCCCCGGTCGAACTGGACGTCGACGACGGCGTGGTTCAGATGCCCTATGTTCCGACCTTGCGCGTCGCGGCGCCCCTGTTTGGGTCCGATCACCGGCTGTTCGGCATCGTCGTCATCAATGTCGACATGCGCCAGGTGTTCGACCGGATCAGGATATCGATCCGGAACGGTGAAGCGGTCTATTTGGTCGGCCGTAGCGGCGACTATCTCGTGCATCCGGATCGCACCCGCGAGTTCGGTTCGCAACTGGGGACACCAACACGCTGGCAGGACGACTTCCCCTATTTCGCAGCCATCACCGGATCGACGCTGGGCGCGACCCAGGTCGTGCCGGGCAGTGACGGCAAGCCGAGCGGCACCGCGATCGCACCCGCAATCCTGGCCGAGGACCAGTGGGTCGGTGTCATCCGCGTCGTGCCCAACGCCGTCTTCATGGCGCCGGCCGTCACCATCGAGAAATCGACCATCACGATCGGCCTCATCGCGGTGCTGGTCGCCGCCATACTGGCCGTGCTGCTGGCGCGGTCGTTGACCCGGCCGATCGGGCAACTCACTGCGGCGGTCGAGTGGCTCGGTCGGGACAATTCCATCAGAATTCCAACCGACGCCCCCGGCGAGACTGGTGTGCTGGCGCGGGCATTTGCCCGTTTGATCGATGAAATGCGGGCGAAGACGGCAGCGCTGGAGCATGAGGTCGAGGAGCGGCGGCGCACCGAGGCCGCGCGCGACCAGCTCGCCGTCCGCGAACGCCTGTTCAGCGCGGCGGTCGAATCCTCCGACGATTCGATCGTCATGCAGACGCTCGACGGCATCATCATCGGCTGGAATGCGGCGGCCGAGCGCCTCTACGGCTATACGGCTGAGGAAGCGGTCGGACAGCCGACCTTGATCCTCCTGCCACCCGATCGCCGCGAAGAGGGCAAGGACTATCTGCGGCGGATTGCGACGGGCGAGCGGATCGAGCACTTCGAAACGGTGCGCCTGCGCAAGGACGGCAGTCCGGTCGAAATCTCGGTGAGCCTGTCACCGATCAGGGACGATTCAGGCGAGATCATCGGCGCGTCCGGCACGGCGCGCCGCCTGACCGATGCGCGACGGACCGAGCGCGCGCTGCAACAGCAGATCGAGGAACGGCGGCAGCTGTTCGACGCCTCGGAAGATCTGATCATGATCATGGATTCGCGGGGCCATATCGTGCAGGTCAGCCCGAGCAGCCAGGCCGTGCTCGGCTACCCGCCGGACGAGATGATCGGCCGCAGCGGCGTCGATTTCATCCATCCCGCGCATCTCGAGCAATCCCGCGAGGAGATGCGCGCGCTCCGGCGCGGCGGGCACCCCAGGCTCGCCGACACCCGCTGCATCCACAAGGACGGACGCGAGGTCTGGCTGTCCTGGCTCGGCAACTGGTCAGATCAGGCCAAACGCTTCTTCTTCGTCGGACGCGACATGACCGAGGCGAGGCGCGCGGAAGAGTCCTTGCGCGAAAGCGAGCTGCTCGCGCGCAATATCGTCGAGACCGCGCTCGACGCCTTCGTCCAGACCGACGAGCGCAGCACCATCCTGAACTGGAGCTCGCGGGCCGAGGAGCTGTTCGGCTGGCGGCGCGACGAAGCGCTGGGCAGGAATGGGGTCGACCTCATCGTCGCCGAGAGCGAGCGGGAGCGGGTCAAGGCCGGCCTCGCGCGCTTCCTCGAGTCCCAGGACGGCCAGACGCTCAACCGCCGCCGCGAGCTCACGGTTCGCCGTCGCGACGGCAAGGAATTCAGGGCCGAGCTGAGCGTCACGGCGCTGAAACGCCGCGAAGGCATTCTGTTCAACGTGTTCTACCGCGACCTCACCGACAAGATCGCGTCCGAGGAGCGCATCCGCCACGCCGACAAGATGGAGGCTGTCGGCCAGCTCACCGGCGGCGTGGCGCATGACTTCAACAACATCCTCACCGTCATCACCGGGACGATCGAGATCCTGGCCGACGCGGTGGCGAAGGAGCCGGAGCTTGCGGCGATCACGAAGATGATCGACGAGGCCGCCGGGCGCGGCGCCGAGCTGACCCAGCACCTGCTCGCCTTCGCGCGCAAGCAGCCGCTGCAGCCGCGCGAGGTCGACATCAACGCGCTGATCATCGACACCGCAAAGCTGTTGCGCCCGACGCTGGGCGAGCAGATCCAGATCGAATCGGTGTTCGAGGACGAGAGCTGCGTCGCGATCGTCGACCCCAACCAGCTCACCACCGCGATCCTCAATCTCGCGCTCAATGCCCGCGACGCCATGCCCGGCGGCGGCAAGCTGATCGTGGAGACGGGCGCCGCCTATCTCGACGAGGTCTATGCCAGCGTCAACGACGTCAGGCCCGGACACTATGTGCTGATCGCCGTGAGCGACACCGGCACGGGCATTCCTACGCACATGCTGGCCCGGGTGTTCGATCCGTTCTTCACCTCGAAGGGACCGGGCAAGGGCACCGGGCTCGGGCTTTCGATGGTCTACGGCTTCATCAAGCAGTCCACGGGCCACATCAAGATCTACAGCGAGGAAGGCCACGGTACCACGATCAAGACGTATCTGCCGCCCGGCAAGACGGCCGCGGCCGTGGGCGAAGGCGTGACGCCGTCGACGATCGAGGGCGGACACGAGACGATCCTCGTGGTCGAGGATGACCGGCTGGTGCGCGACTACGTGCTGGCGCAGCTGCACTCGCTCGGCTACGTCACCTTGCAGGCCGCGAACGCAGCTGAGGCGCTCGCGATCGTCGCCACCGGCAAGCCGTTCGACCTGCTGTTCACCGACGTCATCATGCCCGGCAAGTTGAACGGACGGCAGCTTGCCGACGAGGTGTCGAAGACGCGTCCGGACCTCAGGGTGGTCTACACCTCAGGCTATACGGAGAACGCGATCATCCATCACGGCCGGCTGGATTTAGGCGTGCTGCTGCTGGCGAAGCCGTATCGCAAATCCGATCTGGCGCGGATCATCCGCAAGGCGCTGCAGGGATGACAGTCTCGTGTCCCGGACGCACTGCAGCGTGCAACGCTGCTGTGCAGAGCCGGGACCCAGAACAACCATCAGCCGTGACATTGGAGAGATGGGCGCCAGCTCAGCAGCGCATCATTACATGACGCGCTGCGTCCGGGGCACGAGAGAGATGGCCAGTCGCGTTACGACGCGCGCTGGGCCGCGGTCATCACGATGCGGATCAGATCGGCGGCGTTGCGCGCCCCGAGCTTCTTCATGATGTTGGCGCGGTGATCCTCGATGGTGCGTGGGCTGATGCCGAGCGTGCGGCCGGCTTCCTTGTTGGACGCACCGGAAGCGAACTGCTCGAGCACCTCGCGTTCGCGCCGCGTCAACGGCTCGCGTCCGGGGAAGTGCAGCGAAGAGAATTTCGGCGATACGCTCTCTGCCTGCCTGCGTGCATAGGCTCCGATCGCCTCGTCCAGCCGGCCGACGATCTCGCTGCCGCGGAACGGCTTTTCGATGAAATCGAGCGCGCCGCTCTTGATGGCGCCCACCGCCATCGAGATGTCGCCCTGCCCGGAGATCATGAAGATCGGCGCCGGATAATCTTCGCCCTGCAGTTCCTTCAGAATGTCGAGGCCCGACTTTCCGGGAATGTGCACGTCGAGCAGGATCGCAGCCGGCGTACGGTTCCGCGCGACGGAGAGCAGCGCTGCGCCGTCCGCAAAACAGATCACCTCATAACCCGCCGCCTTCAACACCATCGACAAGGTGTCGCGAACCGCAGGGTCGTCGTCGACCACGAAGATTTCACCACGAGAGGTTTGCTCGGCCATGTGCCACATCCAGTTGGCATTACGGACTCGCGTCCGCGCCAACCGTTATGGCGTTCGGCGCGGATTCGGCCCACCCGTATTTGTACGGGACATAGACTTAACGCACAAGTAGCGGCATTGCGCCTAATTGCAGGAGACGGAGAATATCTATGCTAAATTTGGCCGATACGCTGCCGCTGGTCGCAACATCCGAGGCCGACAGCCAACGATTGATCGCCGCCGACCTTCGCTTGCTGATCGCGCAGATCGAGACCAGTATGCGCCGGATCGCCGCAGCCATGGATCAAGAACACAGCAACGATCCGGAAGGTTCCGCCGACGTCTTCATACTCGACGACGTCACGCCGCGTTATGCCACCGCGAACGCCGCTCTCAACGCCTGCCGGGCAGGCCTCGGCCACGCCCTGCAATACCTGTCTGAATCCGGCAATCCGGCTTGAATTGCGACCGGCGCGGCGCAGTGCCCGCGTCCGATCGCATGGCAGCTCCGCGCCTCAGGCGCGGTGCCGTTCCACGATCGCGTCGGTAGCGACGCCACCCCAGGTGTGGATCGCCGGCAGCCCCATTGCGGTCTTGCCGAGATTGGCGAGGCTGATCCGCAGCGCGGCGAGATCGAGCGGCTTCGGCAGGCCCTGGAGCTGGATCCCGACGGAACGGGCGAAGCTGCGGGCGGCGCTGCGACGCTTGCCGTCCATACCGCTGATGACGATCACATGGCCTGCGAATTTCGCCGCCGCCATCTCGCGCAGCACGTCGATGCCGTCGCCATCCTCCAGCACGAGATCGAGCGTCACGCAGTCGAAGCGGGCGGCGCGGAGCTTCTCGATCGCCTCGGCGACGGACGGCGCCACCGTGACTTCATGGCCGGCCTGCCTGGCGGCGACCGTGATCAGGCTGCGCTGCGTGGCGTCGTCGTCGACCACCAGGAGCTGAAGCGCACGCCGCTCGGCGACGTCGGGCAGATTTGACGGGATGGGGGAGAGGGAACTTCGGGGCATTGCCGTATCCTGAGATTGAGACGGGCAATTGCTACACGGCTCGCGCTTAGGCCACGTAAAGCCGGTGCGGCGAATTCGTCCGGATGTTTTAGCAAATATGAACCAACGTCGCGGAAAGCGGCGACGGGGCGCGCGGGACGAGGCCTATCTGGTGATCACGCTGCCTCGTCACGGCCGCCGGCGGCGCCGCGCTTCTTCCGGTTCTTGCCGCGCAGGAACTGGATGTCCATTTCGGCACCGTTGACGCGCACCAGCTCGCAACGGCGATAGGCGAGTCCGGTCGACGACAGCAGCAGGAAGAATTCCTTCAGGTTCAATCCCTGGATCGAGCCATCCACGGTGAGGATGGCATCGGTGTCGGAAATCGCATTGAGCTTGCAGTCGCGCCGCCACGTGCCGTCGATCGCCATGATGCAGACATCATAGCCACGACTGAACGTGACGCGCTCCGCGCCCTTGCCATCCTCTGCCATGCCTATCGTCCTGCCAACACCGCCATGCGCGGCGGCGCGGCGCCGGCGAGAGCCGGTTTGGCTGCCGCTGCACGCGGGTCGTTCGGCTTGTAGAGGCCGCGACGATCCGGGATCGGCCTGAACGTGTCGGTCAGTCCGACCACGGTTTCGGCTGCACCCAGCACCAGGAAGCCGTCTCCCTCGATCTGGCGGGCGAGGCGGTTGAAGATGTTGATCTTGGTGTCCTGGTCGAAATAGATCAGCACGTTGCGGCAGAAGATGACGTCGAAGGTACCGAGCTGGGCAAAATCATGCAGCAGGTTGAGCTGCCGGTGCTGGATCATCGCGCGCAGCTCGGGATTGATCTGCCACGTCTCGCCGGTCTGCTTGAAATATTTCATCAGCATCTGGATCGGCAGGCCGCGCTGCACCTCGAACTGGCTATAGATGCCGGCCTTGGCCTTCTCGAGCACCTCCTGCGACAGGTCGGTCGCGATGATCTCGATGCGCCAGCCGGTCAGGGCCGCGCCCATCTCCTTCAGGCACATCGCCAGCGAATAGGGCTCCTGCCCGGTCGAGCCGGCGGCGCACCAGATGCGCACGCTCCGTCGGCCGGCGCGCGCCTTGATGACCTCAGGCATGATGGTGTCGCGGAAATGATCGAACGGGACCTTGTCGCGGAAGAAGAAGGTCTCGTTGGTGGTCATGGCTTCGACCACGCTGGTGACGAGCGCGCTCGAGCCGCCCTGCAGCTTCTGCACGAGCTCGCCGATCCCGGACAGCCCGGCCTTGCGGGCGAGCGGCAACAACCGGCTTTCGATCAGATATTGCTTGTCTGCGGACAGGTCGAGCCCGGAATGATCCCTCAGGAACTTACGCAGATACTCATACTCGGTCGGGGTCACGGATAGCCTCTCGGAAGCTGTACTGGGGACACTCTGGCTGAAACGCTCGGGCCAGATACTCAGACCATGGCTTGTCCGACCGGGATCAAGCCGACTTCAGCGAACTTGTCGGCGATGATGTCTTTGTCGAAGGGCTTCATAATGTACTCGTTGGCGCCGCCGCTGAGCGCCTGGGCGATATGAGCAACGTTGTTCTCGGTGGTGCAGAACACCACCTTCGGCTGGTCGCCGCCGGGCAGGCGGCGCATGTGGCCCATGAACTCGAAGCCGTCCATCACGGGCATGTTCCAGTCGAGCAGCACCGCATCGGGCAGCTGCCGCTGGCAGATCTCCAGCGCCTTCGAGCCGTCCTCAGCCTCGGTGACTTCGAATTCCAGGCCTTCCAGGATCCGGCGCGCGATCTTTCGCACGACGCTGGAATCATCGACCACCAAACATGTCTTCATTTTGGTTCTCCGGCTTCGATGTTTCGGTTAGCTCAGGCAGCCATTTGCACTTCGGTTTTAAGCTCGAGGACGCGATCGACGTCGAGGACGACCATGAGCTGGCCGTCGAGGCGGTGGACGCCGCCGGCGAGCTTGGCCATGCGGGGATCGAGGTTGACGGGGTTCTCTTCCATGCCGGCCTCGGCAAGGCGCAGCACTTCGCCGATCTGGTCGATCAGGAGGCCGTAGGATTCACCGCGCAGGTCGACGCCGACCGCCATCGGGGTCTTGCCGTCCTCGGGCTTGGGCAGGCCGAGCCGGGCGCGCATGTCGACCACGGTGACGATGCGGCCGCGCAGGTTCAGCACGCCCGCGATCTCGCGCGAGGACAGCGGAACGCGGGTGACGCGCTCG
>NZ_JBFUGY010000075.1:0-19807 GCF_056402655.1 Bradyrhizobium sp. P3_C3
TCAAAAAACTCAACTAAGGCGTCGGGTTCGCTTGCGACCTTCGCTTCCTTCAGGATCTTACCCTGGGCGTCCACAACACACACGCTCGACAGTTCCAATGACACGTCGATTCCGGCATAATTCTCCACGGCTGTCCTCCGTCTCCAGATGCTTGGGGCCGACTCAAGTCGTGACCCCGTTTCATCATCTATCGGGGGACAGCCACCATCATGACCCCTTGCTCCGGAGCCGGGCCCATTACCGCATCTAGGCCTCACCGCGTCGGAACTCACCACGGCCTGGCCGCTCAATTCGTGCGACAGCTCGACATGGCTCGCCGCTGTTCGCTGGGGACGGCACTTCGCCACGGTCGCCAACAAGCGATGCTGGCATGTCGGCTCCGGCTTCAACTATCAGCCCAGCGAGCCTATCAGCGCGCCCATGGGCCACGAGGCGGCGCGCACCATGTGCGGCTATGAAGCCCACTTCGTCACTCGCACCATGCGGCAGATGATCGAAGAAATCCGACAGGCGCTCGGTGCTGATCCGACGGGAGCATTCCATGAGTGAAGCAACGATCTTTGTCCGGTTCACCTTCGCGGGCTTTCATCGCTGGGCTGGCGCGCCCCCCGGTCGAGCCTATCTCGCTGACCGGCATCGCCATCTATTCCACGTCGAGGTGCGCATGCAGGTAGCTCACGACGATCGCGAGGTCGAATTCCACGATCTGCAGGACCAGGCGCGCACCATCTTCGAGGGCTTCAGCGTCAATGGAGATTTTGGTTCGCATTCGTGCGAGATGCTGGGCTGTGAGCTCGGCAGCGCGCTCGTCGAGAACTATCAACGGCCGGTCACCGTCATCGTCTCGGAAGACGGCGAGTGCGGCGCTCAGGTCGAGGCCGCACCCGCACGAGCAACAGAAACGGAAGCACACGAGCAAGAATAAGCTGCGCAAGCAGTGCAGGGCCTATCGCCCGCGGCGCTCAATTCCCTCGGCGGGCCCGACCCCTTGATCTAGATCAATGGGATCTAGACCGCTTTGTGCCGGTCTCTCACCGAGCACTCGCCGTGCCCATGTGGCACGGCGAGTGCTTCACGGTTCTGAGCAAGCTTCACATGCATTTGGCGCGGGCGCCTTTAACGCCCGCGAAAAAGGAGGTGACGTCATGTTTTACTGCACACGCAAAGATGCAAAATCGGGCATCCCAAACCTGCTGCGCAACGTTGCGGCAGGTTGGCACAAACGATCCTGCGCCGCGCTTCTCGGCGCCACGACACTGATGTCGGCGTCGCTATCCGGACCGGCGGTAGCGCAAACACCGCAAAAACCAAACATTCTCTTCATCATGGGCGACGACATCGGATGGATGCAGCCGCGCATCTACCATCAAGGGCTGATGGTCGGCGAGACGCCCAACATCGACCGCATCGGACAAGAGGGCGCCAAGTTCATGACCTACTACGCCGAGCAGAGCTGCACGGCAGGGCGCAATGCCTTCTTCACCGGCATGAACCCGCTGCGCACGGGCATGATCCCGCCGCAGCTGCCGGGAAGTCCGACCTACCTCAAGCCGGGCACGCCGACGCTCGCGTGGTTCCTGCGCGACCTCGGCTACAACACCGGCGAGTTCGGCAAAAATCACTTGGGCGACCACACCGATGCGTTGCCGACCGCCCATGGCTTCCACGAGTTCTGGGGCTATCTATACCACCTGGATGCGATGCAGGGCGTGAGCTTCCCGGACATTAACAAGACCCCGACCCAGCAGACCGTCGCCCCACCCTGCAGGAACACACCGATCCCGGGTCTTGCGGAAGTGCCCGGCGCGGTGGATCCGAAGATGGTGACGAAGACAAAGACCTGCCTGACGCCGCCCCGTCCGGTCATCTGGTGCAAGTCCTCCGACGGCACGGCGAAGAACCAGACCTGCCAGGACCAGGGCCCGCTGACCCTGGAGCGTTCGAAGGGGGTGGACGAGGAAATTTCGGCCAAGGTCATCGACTTCCTTGACCGCAACGATCCCAAGAAGACCAACAAGCCGTTCTTCGTCTGGTACAACCCGGCGCGCATGCACGTCACGACCGTGCTCAACGACAAGTACATGGCCATGGTCGGCGAGCCCGGCGGCAAGGACTGGGGCGTCAACGAAGCCGGCATGAAGCAGATGGACGACAATATCGGCTACGTGCTGCAGAAGCTGCAGGAGATGGGCCAGCTCGACAACACGATCATCGTGTTCACGACCGACAACGGAGCCGAGACCTTCACCTTCCCCGACGGCGGCGTCACGCCGTTCAAGGGCTCAAAGATGAACACCTGGGAAGGCGGCATGCGCGCGCCGTGCGTCATCCGCTGGCCGGGCGTCATCAAGCCGGGTACGGTGAAGGACGAGATCTTCGCCTCGCTCGACTGGCTGCCCACGCTCGTCGACATCGCCGGCGGCCCCAAGGGCGACGGCCTCAAGGCGCAAATCGAGGCCGGCAGCTACCCGGGCATCGTCAAGACCACGCTCGACGGCTTCAATCAGCGCGACTATCTGGAGGGAAAGACCGAGAAGTCCGCGCGCGAGGTCTTCTTCTACTATTCCAGCAGCCATCCGTCGGCGGTGCGCTACAAGAATTGGAAGATGTATTTCGCGATCGCGCCCGAAACCGCGACGGGGTTCGTGAACCCGGGAGTTCAGACGATGTTCGCAGCCGGCATGGTAAACCTCAAGCGCGATCCATTCGAGATGGGGTGGGGTGATGAGAAAAAGGCTGCTTTCTGGTTCAGCGGCGCGCTCGCCGCGCCGGCCACGGCCTACATATACGACTGGAACCTATTGCCCATCGGCCAGGCGCTGTGGCTCGCGGAGCTTGAGACCTACAAGACGTTCCCGCCAATGCAGGATCCGGCAAGCTATAACCTGGATCAGGTCATGGAACAGCTCAAGAAGGGTCAGGGGCACCCGAGCCAGTAGGGTAGCCGACCGCGCGTAACACGACTACGCGAGGCGCCCCTATGGGGGCGCCCGCACGCGACAGGTGAAGCGTTGGTCCGGATGTGGCCTCGGAGTTTTCACACAGCCTCGGCCCAAAGCGGACCATGCAGATCGCCGCATAGAATGTCCGCTTTTGGGGGCGAGGCGGACGTGTCGAACATGCCCAAGATGCGCTTAAAGCGTGTAGCGATAGACGTTTACGCGCGGCGCCCCGCTCATGCTAGCGCCCCTGCAGTGCCCGTGCCGCATTGGTCGGGATTTCAAGTTATTTGCTTATGGCGCCGGTGCGGCGACCGGCGGCGTCGTAGATCGTGGTGGTGTTGCCGCTGATGGATGACCGTGCAGTCACCCGGCCAGCGGCATCGTAGATCGTGGTGGTGCCCTGGCTGTCGGTGACGGCGCGGCCAGCATTGCGCCCGGCGGCGTCGTAGAGCTGCCGTTGCTGTGCCACCGCCGCACCCGAAACCAGCAGCACGGCGGCGATAACGATCCATTTCATCTTAGTGCTCGCTCGGCAGTAGGATCACATTACCCTCGACCCATAGCTCGATTTCATCGAGCGGGAAGTCGGTGAAGTCGATCACCTCCGAATAGACGATGTTGTGGTTGCCATCGTCACAGGTCAGCACGGCGGTCCGATCCTTGACCTTCAGTTTCCACGATTGGAACTCCTCGGCTCTGACCTTCGGTTCGAGCTGCAACGTGGCGACCTTATCGACCAGCCAATATGCGCCGTCGGTCTCGGCGAGATATTGCACGCCTTCGGTGTAGGTCATGCTGCGCATAAGGCTGTGGCGGAACACCTGCTCGCTGCCGGTGAACCGCCTGAGATCGGCGTGAGTTAGTTTCGACATTTGCGAATTTCCTTTTCAGTCGTTGTAGATGCGAAGGGTGATGCAGCCGTTGGCTTGGCTGTCCCTGCAGAATTTGTTTGCTTACTTCGCGGTCAAGAAGTAGGTCACCGCGCGACCGTCGCGCTCGACCTTCAGCTTGTAGCCAAAGCGGTCAGCGACGCCGGTCTTCTTCGGATTAGAGAAGAACCACTTCCACGGTGCACCCTTCCACTTGGAATGCTCATTGAGCTGGGCGGGCGTGACGCCACTCGCGCGCAGTGCTAGCTTCACAAGCTCAGCGGTCATCCCGCTGGGCTTGTCGCTGTCGCGCTTGGTCGCGGCGGCCTTCTTCTTCTTCTTAGCGGGCGCTGCCGTGGCCTTCTTCGCTGGCTTCGTTTTCTTCTTCGCCGCCGCCTTCTTCACAACCTTGGCCTTCGGCGGCTTCACGGTCGCGAGCACCTTGTCGGTGACTGCGTGTCGGATGGTCACCGGCTTGCCGGTTGCCTTCGCTTCCTTATCGGCGGCGGCGCGTGCTTCCGTGCCGGGGACCAGGGCGTCGCCATTTTCGCTGGTGACGGAGACGGGCTCTTTGCTGGTTTCGAAGTTCATTGGTCAGTCCTTTTTTCGGATTATCCGGGCGGGCGGAATTGCTCGCCTGCCGGGAAACTAGACGGCTCTGCAACCACAGACAACGATGAAAAATGCGGGCTAGTCCATTGAAATATAAGCAGAAACTGGCTGCGCTGACCCCTAAGCCGGGCGAGACCGTCCGAAATCGGCTCAAATCAGCGGGCCGGACCTATCTGGCCAACGACAATATTTCCGACGCCCTGCTGCCCGGCGATCTCGCCGCCATCGAGGGCGAGGTCGAGCGCTGCGCTGGTGCGATGCTCGACGCTCTGGTGATCGACACCGAGAACGATCACAACACGCGCGGCACCGCGAAGCGGCTCGCAAAAATGTTCGTGCATGAGGTGTTTGCTGGGCGCTATCTGCCGCCGCCGACGTGCACCGACTTTCCGAACGTCAGATCGATGGACGAGATTTACGTTGTCGGCCCGATCACCGTTCGATCAGCGTGCTCGCATCACCTCTGCCCGATCGAGGGTGAGGTCTGGTTCGGCGTCATTCCAGGCGAGCGCGTCATCGGCATCTCGAAATTCTCTCGCATCGCCAACTGGATTTTGTCCCGCCCTCAGATACAGGAAGAGGCGATCATGCAGCTCGCCGACGAGGTCGAGCGCATCATCGCGCCGCGTGGTCTTGCGGTGGTGCTCAGCGCACGCCACTCTTGCATGACATGGCGCGGCGTGAAGGAAGACGGCACCACTATGACGACATCGGTGATGCGCGGCATATTCCGCGACGGTCCCGCCGCCCGCGCCGAGGTGCTGTCGCTCATCCAAGCAAAGGGCTTCCGATGCCAGTAATCCGCGCCACCCGGTATCACGACATCTCATGCGGACACCGCGTCGTTGACCACGAGGGCAAGTGCCAGTTTCTACATGGCCATAACTATCGCGTGCACTTCCACTGCGAGGCCGATGCCCTCGATCACCTGGGTCGCATCATCGACTTCGGCGTCATCAAGTCCACCCTCTGCCAGTGGCTCGAAGATAACTGGGACCATCGCATGGTGCTCTGGCATCGCGACCCGCTCCTGCCCGCACTGCTGGTTATCGATCCGTCGATCGTCACCGTCCCGTTCAACCCGACCGCCGAGAACATCGCGGCGCATCTCCTCACCGTCGTCGGCCCCGAGGTGTTGCCCCCGACCGTCCGCTTGGTCCGCGTCGTTGTCGATGAGACCCGCAAATGCTCATGCGAAGCAGCGATCTGATGCTACCGGTCAACGAGCTGTTCGAGACCGTCCAGGGCGAGGCGACGTTCACCGGCATGCCCTCGACCTTTGTCCGGCTACAGGGCTGTGATGTCGGCTGCCCCTGGTGCGATACCAAATACACCTGGGAACTGAACCACACGCCGCCCGATCCGCTCGCCGTCATCCTGGGGAAGGTCGAGCCAAGCCCGAGCTTTGCCGCCGTGTCGATCGATGAGCTGGTGCAGACCCTGTCGCAATCGCAATCCCGGCATCTGGTCCTGACCGGCGGCGAACCGTGCATGTATGACCTCACCGAGTTGTCGGGCCGCATGATCGCCGACGGCTGGACCGTGCAGGTCGAGACCAGCGGCACCGAGCCGATCCGCATCGATCCCCGCGCCTGGGTCACCGTCTCGCCTAAGCTCAACATGCCCGGCGGCAAGACCTTCCGCGCCGAGGCGTGGCAGCGCGCCAACGAAATCAAGATGCCGATCGGCAAGAAAGCCGACGTCGAGGAGCTGCTCGCCCTGGTCCGCGCGCATGGTCCGGCGCTGGTCTGGCTCCAGCCGCTATCAATGAGCAAGAAAGCCACGGAGCTTTGCATGGAGGCGGCCCGCCAGAACCGGTGGCGCATTAGCGTTCAGACCCACAAATTCCTGGGCGTGCGGTGAGCAACGAAGAAGACATCGGCGACGACCAGCCGCCCGCGGGCGATCGGTTCGTCTCTGTCACAGAGTTCGCGGCATTTGCTGACTACACGGCAACCTATATTCGCCAGCTCCAGCGTGAAGGCTCGTTGCCTCGCGGCGGGCGCGGAATGATCCCGTTCATCGCAGGCGTCCGCGCTCTGATCCGCTTTCTGCGTGACAGCGAGCGTCGCAGCAGCAAGAGTGCCGCCGACGGCCGGGTGCGCGATGCCCGCGCTCGCGAAATCGAATTACGAAATTTGGAGAACGAAAAGCGGCTGGTCGAGATCGAGGACGTGAATGGCCTCGTCGATGAGATGGTCGGCAGCTTCCGTTCCGAATTGGCAGGATTGGCGGCCCGCGTCACGCGCGACCTCAGCTTCCGCCGAACGATAGATCAGGCGCTAAATGACATCCTCCATCGCCTTGCGGATGCTTTCAACGAAAAGGCAAACCTTCTGGGCGCGCGCAGCGCTGCTGCTGGTCCCGTCCAAGGAAGTGACCCCGGACGTTTGGGCAGCGGAGAACCGCATTTATCCGCGCACGGCGGCAATACCGGGACCGCGTGATCCTTTATTGACGCCCTATATCGTCATGCCGTCGAGCCTCATCGCGTCGGCCGAATACAAGCGCATCGTGCTCGCTTTCGGAGCGCAGACCGGCAAGACCGAAATGATACTCGACGTCGTCGGGCAGCGCCTCGACCAGCGCCCGGCCCCGATCCTGTATGTCGGGCCAAACAAGCAATTCCTGAGCGAGCAGTTCGAGCCCCGCGTCATGGCGCTACTCGACGAGGCGCCCACGCTCACCGCGAAGGTCGCGCGCGGCAAGCGCATGACCAAAACGCGCAAGGTCGTCGGGGGCGTCCCGTTTCGATTAGCGCATGCCGGGTCCTCGACCGCGTTGAAATCCGATCCCGCCGCACTCGCGCTCGTCGATGAGTACGACGAGATGAGGAACAACGTGAACCACCAGGGCGGCCCGCTCGGACTGGTCGAGCGACGCGGCGACACCTATGCAGACTTCGTCTGTGTCGTCACCTCGACGCCGAAGCGCGGCAGGTTGGCCACGGTCAAGGACGAGACCAGCGGCCTGTTTTTCTGGGAGGTCGCGGTGGCCGAGGACATCGAAAGCCCCATCTGGCAGCTCTGGCAACAGGGCACCCGGCATCACTGGTGCTGGCCGTGCCCGCATTGCGACGAATACTTTGTGCCGCGCTTCGACCTGTTGCGCTTCCCGCTCAAGGCCACGCCGCTTGAAGCCGCGCGCGAGACCTTCCTCGAATGCCCCCGCTGCCATGGCGTCATCGAGGACCACCACAAGACCGAGATGAACGCGCGTGGTCGCTATGTCGCGCCTGGGCAGACCATCGACAAGGGCGGCAACGTCCACGGCGCGCCGCCTGACACCATGGCGGCTTCGTTCTGGGTCAGTGGGCTGGCGTCGCCGTTCGTCAGCTTCGGCGAGCGCGTCGCGGTGCTAGTCGAGGCGCAGCAGAGCGGCGACCCCGCCATGGTGCAGCAGGCGATCAACGCAGGCTTCGGCGAGCTGTACTCACCCGGCGGCGGCGAGGTGCCCGAATGGATGGAAATCAAGACCAAGTCGCAGCAGGCCACCTACGAACGTGGCGAGGTGCCCGACGATGTGCTCTATCTGACCCTCACGTGCGATGTGCAGCGGCAGTCGATCCCGTGGGTGATCCGCGGCTGGGGCGCACGCGCGACATCGTGGCTGATCAATTACGGCTATCTCCGTGGCGACACTTCCGAAGAGGAAATCTGGACCGCGCTCGGGGATCTGGTGTCGCAGCCGATCGACGGATTGCCGATCCGGCTCACCTTCGTGGACAGCGGCTTCCGACCCGGTAAGACCGACACGCTGCCGCTCAACCGGGTCTACGAATTCTGCCGCCGCTTCATGCGCCGGGTCCGGCCGACCAAGGGCAGCAGCTCGCCGATGCGCACGCCGCTGATCTTTTCCAAGCTCGAGGTCAGCCGCAAGGACGGGCGCGCGGCCAAGTACGGCCTGGAGCTGGTCCGCCTGGACACCGATCACTGGAAAAGCTGGGTGCATGAGCGGCTGCGCTGGCCCGAGGGTCACATCGGCGGCTGGCATGTGTTCAAGAATGTCGATGACGATTACTGCCACCAGCTCGTCAGCGAAGCCCGACTTAAGCAGCCGACCGGCAGGGTCGAATGGGTGCAGCGCTCACGCGACAACCATTTCTTTGATTGCGAGGCGATGCAGGCGGCGGCGGGCTACCTGCTCAACGTGCAGCGCATCCCATTGCAAAAAAGTCATGACAGGAATAAGGATGGCGTTGGCACGCAGCCGGAAACCCCATCCGAGGTAGAGAGCGCTCGCGAAGCGCCACCCGTTCCTCCCGCAATATTGCGCGGTCGCAGGATCAGGCGCATCGTCAGATCGAGCTATCTCGGAGCCTAGTGGCTCCGTGCCGTGTCAGCAGACCAACCCCGTGCAGAGTTGTCGAGCGCGCAGCAGCTTGCGCTGGCGCGCGCGCTCGATCCGCGCCGCCGCCAAGCCAAGGCCACGCCGGAAGAGATCGTCTCGCAGATCACCGCGCTGAAGACGCTCATCGTCTCCGGCGTCAACAGCGCCGCCTATGGCGACAAGCGCACCGAATTCCGCACCCTGGCCGAGCTGCGGCAAATCCTCTCCGGCCTCGAAGAAGACCTTGCCGATGCCTTGGGCATGGGCGGGCGCATTCGCCAGATCAGGATGACCACTCAAGCCGACAAGGGGCTGTGAGATGGGCACCCTGCGCGACATCCTGTCGGAAGGAATTCTGGGCCGATTGATCCCGAGCACCAGCAAGCGCGCCAGCAATTACTATGACGGCGGCGCCCAGCGGCGCCGACTGAAGAGCTGGCAGCCGACGCAGTACACCACCAACACGATCCTGTCCTGGACCGGCGCCCTGCTGCGGGCTCGCGCGCGCGATGCACTGCGCAACAACCCGCACGCCAACGCGGCCTGCGAGAGCTTCGTCGCCAACCTGATCGGCACCGGCATCAAGCCGTCCTCGCTCCTGACCGAGAACGCCGAGCTGCGCGACACCATCATGCAGCTCTGGCTCGACTGGACCGACGACGCCGATGCCGATGGGCTGGCCGATCTGTACGGCATGCAGACGATTGTCGCGCGCGCCCTGTTCGAAGCTGGCGAGTGCTTCATCCGCTTCCGCAGCCGCCGGATCGAGGACGGCTACGCCGTGCCGCTCCAGTTGCAACTGCTCGAAAGCGAGATGTGCCCGTACTGGCTGAACATGCAGGCGCCCAACGGCAACTGGATCATGAACGGCATCGAGCTGGACCTGTTGGGCAAGCGCGCCGCCTACTGGTTCTATCCGGTCCATCCCGGCGACGCGCCGATCGAGATCACCGGCTCGCTGCAGCCGGTGCGCGTCCCGGCATCCGACGTGCTGCACGTCTTCAAGTGCACCCGGCCAGGCCAGATGCGCGGCGTCCCGCTGATCACGCCCGCGCTCGTGCGGATGTTCCTGCTCGACCAGTACGACGACGCCGAGCTGGAGCGGAAGCGCATCTCCGCGATGTTCGCGGGCTTCATCACCACGCCGACGCCGGAGGACGTGATCCCGATCGACGGCACCGACACCAGCGCACCGCAGGACAACATCGGGCTGAGCGGACTTGAACCTGGGACCATGCAAACGTTGCTGCCCGGCGAAGACATCAAGTTTTCCGAGCCCGCCGATGTCGGCGGCGCTTACGAGGCGTACCAGTATCGCCAGCAGCTCGCGTTGTTCGGCGGGCTTGGCATGCCCTATTCGGTCTGCACCAGCGACCTGCGGCGCGCGAACTATTCGTCGCTGCGCGGTTCGATCGTCGAGTTCAGGCGCAAGCTGGAGCAATTCCAGCACAACATCATCGTCTATCAGATGTGCATGCCGATCTGGCGGCGCTGGCTCGACACCGCTGTGCTGGCCCAGGCGATCCCGCTCGACGCCTCAACCTATCTAGCGGATCAGGCCGAGTATCAGCGCGCGAAATGGATACCGCAGCGCAATGACTGGGTCGATCCGCTGAAGGACCGGCAGGCCGAAAAACTCGCAGTCGATGCGGGCTTCAAGAGCCGCAGCGACGTGGTCGAAGCCGAAGGCAACGACCCGGAGGAAAACGACCGGCGCATTGCTGCAGACAAGGCGCGCGAGGAAAGCCTCGATCTGATTTTCCCGGTGGTCTACGCGGCGGCTACCCAGCCCGGCGATCAGGTAGGAGCGGATCAGGCCGCGCAAGACGCCGCGGACGCCGCCGATCAAGCAGCACAGGAACAAGCCGACGAGGCCGCAGCCTCCGACGCGGCATGAAGGAGCACGCCATGCGCCAGTGGTTCACGATGAAGGCCGAGGACAAGACCGCCGAGATCGTCATCTACGACGAGATCGGCAAATCGTGGTGGGGCGAAGACACCGTCAGCGCCAAGCAGTTTCTGGACGACCTGACCGCGCTGGGCGATGTCGATGCGATCACGCTTCGGATTAATTCGCCCGGCGGCGACGTGTTTGATGGTGTCGCCATCCACAACGCGCTGAAGAACCACAAAGCCACGGTCACCGCGCAAGTGGACGGTATTGCCGCGTCAGCCGCCTCGTTCATCGCCATGGCTGCCGACAAGATCGTGATGCCGAGCAATTCGTTCCTGCTGATCCATGGCGCATCCGGCATCTCGCTGGGAAACGCCGACGACATGCGCGCAATGGCCGACGATCTGGACCGCATCGACAAGTCGCTGACCGCGACCTACGTGGCGCGCGCCAAATCAACAACGGCCAAAGTCAAGGCGCTGATGAAAGAGGACCGGCTGATGGATGCAGCCGAAGCGAAGGACTGGGGCTTCGCCGACGAAGTCACCTCGGAGAAAAAGATGGCCGCGAAGTTCTCGCTGCGGCTTCTGCCCAGGGCCGCAGCCGATCGCTTCCGCGCCGAGACGGGGACCGAACCGGGTGAACCGCCTTCACCTGCCGACCCCGAGGTGCCGGAGGTGCCGCCCGCATCTCCGGCACCGCCCAAGGAAGAGCCTCCGGCCGAGCCGCCGCCCGCAGAGACCGAGCCATCGCCTGCCGCGTCGTCGGCGAAGGTGATCACGCTCGATGCCGCGAAGAAGCAAGGCATCGAAGAGCATCGCGCGTATGTCGCCAGCGTCACCGACCTCTGCACGCTGGCGTCAACGCCGGAGCGCGTCGGCGGGTACGTGCGCGCGAATACGCCGATCGAGCAGGTCCGCAAGGAATTGCTGGAGGTGCGCGCGGCAGAAACGGTGATGCCGCATCACCCCCTGGTGCCGCCAGCGGCTCCGGCGACGGCGTGGAACAAGATCACCGACAAGATCAACGCGCGCTTCAAGAAGTAACGCAACCCAGAGAGAGGGAGTTTTCCGCCATGACCGACAACGACACCAAGAATTCCGAGCACGAGCGCGAGCGCAGGACGCCGAAGGCTGCCGCTACTGCCCAGCCGCATGCGGCGGATGCTGCGACTAAGAAACTCGACGAGGGTCGCGCTGCTGTGCATGAGCGCGAACAGAAGGCCCGCGATGATGAGTTCAAGGCCAACGAGGCACGCATCGCAGCGGAGCGCGAAGCCGAAGCGGAGCGGCAGAAGGAAGCCGAGCGCCGCGCCAAGCTCAGCCCGGAAGAACTCGCCGCAGAGGTCAGCCCGTTCGCCGCGACCGTACCGCACTTCACGGTCCTGAACGAACCGCACCACAGCGCGGAGTTCATCCTGTCGGAGGCGAACGGGCAGCGCTCGCGCGGGGCTGGTTACTTCGCTGACCCGACGACCGTCTATGTCGGCATGCCCGCGAAGAAGACGGCGGCTGCAACGGCAACGCAACCGGCGACCTACGTCCCGGCGGCGGTTGGCGCCGACTGCGAAGCTCTCTGCATCTATGCGGGCGGCACGATCCCCGGCGAAGGTCTCCGTGTCGCGCTGATCGTCGCCGATGCGGAGGTGAACAAGAACCTGATTTCCTGGGGCGCGATCACCGCACCAGAGCAGGTCATCGGCATGCAGACGCTCGCGACCAAAGGCATCATCGCGCGCTAGTCGGGCGATCCCATCAACCGCTCGCCGATAGGCGGCTAAACAAGGAACACGGATATGCTTGACGTATTTCGCGGCGATGCCTTCGGCGTGGTGCCGCTTACAATCGCCATCAATAATCTGAAATTCATCCCCGGCTACATCAGCAGCAAGGGACTGTTCACCGAGACAAGCGTGGCGACGACCGCCATCGCCATCGAGGAGAAGAACAACGTCCTGTCGCTGGTCGCACCGACGCCGCGCGGCGCACCGGGCGTGACGATTGCGAAGCCCCGGCGCGCGATGCGCATGCTGGGCGTGCCGCACTTCGAAATCAACGACGCCATCATGGCTGAGGAAGTGCAAGGCGTGCGCCCGTTCGGCGAGGAGACCGGGACCGAAAGCGTGATGACCAAGGTTGCCGAGCGGATGCAGACTGCAGGCCAGTCGCTGGAGTACACGAAGGAGCACGCCCGCGTCGGCGCGATCAAGGGCATCATCACCTACGCTGACGGCCAGCAACTCAACCTCTTCACCGAGTACAGTCTCACCCCGCCTGTGGCGATCAACTTCGTCTTCAGCGCCAACCCGGCAACGGGCGCGGTCAGGCAGCAGTGCGCGGCACTGATCCGCACCATCGCCGCGAACCTCGACGGCCAGTCTTTCTCGGGCGTTGAGGCGATCTGCGGCGATGCGTTCTTCGACGCGCTGATTATGTCGCCGGAGGTCCGTGCGACCTATCTGCAGACGCAGGACGCCGCCGAGTTGCGCAACCAGTACATCAGCGCAGCCGGGCTCTCATGGGGATCGTTCGTGTTCGGCGGCATCCTGTGGACGAACTATCGCGGTTATGCGTCGGTCGCAGGTGCAGCGTCGGCTCCGATGGTCGAAACCAATCAGGCGTACTTCTATCCGACCGGCGTGCCGAACCTGTTCCCCACGGTGTTCGCGCCTGCCGACTACATCGAGACCGTGAACACGATGGGCAAGGAGCGCTACGTCAAGCAGTACGCGATGCCGAACGACAAGGGCGTGCATCTCGACACGCAGATGAACGCGCTCAACTTCTGTTCGCGTCCGTTGGCGTTGCAGAAGGGCACGTTCAGCTAAGGACTTTGGCGCGGCGTCTGTTGCGCCGCGCGTCATCTTCGAAAGCGGCTCACAATGATCGACTTCGACGCGCTGGTGCTCAAGCGAGCAGGCATGATCTTTGAGATCGAGATCAGCGTCACCCCGCTGGTGACGCAGCCGGGCGTGCCTGCCTATCCGGCGCATGGCGTCTACAGCAAGCGCGACCTCGACGTTGAGATGCAAGACGGCACGATCTTTTCCGATCATGAGGTATCGCTTGGCATTCGCCTCTGGGACTTCTATCCGGCTCCGCCGGACCAGGGCGACCTGATCACCATCACCGACATCCGGCATCCGGCCTGCGGACAGCAGTATTGGGTCGGCGACAGCGACGAGGACGGGCAAGGCGGCGCGACGCTGCTGCTCCGGACAAAGGAGCCGCCGTCGTGATCGTCCATCGGAAAGCCGTCGATTTTCAGAGCAAGGCGATGGAGCTGCTGAAGCTTGGCTTCGGTGCGCGTTTCAAGTCCTATCGCAGCACCCCGGCCCTTCAGGTGCAGCCCGGCGACCTGCCGATCCTTGGTGTCTACATTCTGCGTGAGAGACACCTGCCACTGGGGTCGTACAACCATGCGCACCCGAAATTCCAGACCGAGTTGACGCTAGGCTTGTCGGGCGGCGTTCACGTCGAGACCGACAAGCAGGATCAGATCAACGATCTTGAACTGTGGATGGCCGAAGCGCTCCAAGTCCTGCTGTGCAATCCAAAATTCCTGAACCTTGGCGAGGGCATCACGACGATGGACCGCGTGGGCCAGTACGCCAAGGTCGGCGAGACAACGCTGTACGAAATCAGGGTCGAGCTGGCGACGACCTACGCGACGGACTACCCGCCGGTCATCGAGGACGACCTTGAGGTTATCCACGTCACCACGCAATTCCCCGACAAGGAGCATGTCGATAGCGGCACGCCGCAGATCGAGCGCGTCTACGACATCGAGACGACACCCTAAAGCGGGCGCCGCCCGCATCACCGCTGGCTGAGAAGGAGACCGCGCCGATGCCCGTGTCATTCAATTCAATTCCGCAAAACTGGCGGATGCCGCTGTATTGGGTCGAGGTGGACCCGAGCATGGCCGGTTATCCGCGCTCGCGGCTGACCTCGCTGCTGATCGGCACCATGTCGGCAGACGGCACGGCGATCCCTGATGTGCCGATCCCGGTGCCGTCGCAGGCCGATGCCCGCAAGCTGTTCGGCTACGGCTCAATGCTCGACGGCATGGTCGAAATGTTCATGAAGAACAACTACGCGCAGGAGCTGTGGGTGGCTCCCATTGCCGAGGCGGCGGCAGGTGTCGCAGCCACCGGCACCATCACCGTCACCACTGCATCGACTTCCGCAGGCACGCTGCCGGTCTATGTCGCAGGCCGCCGCGTGCAGGTGTTCGTTGCTGCCGCTGAAGCCGTCGATGCCGTCGCGACCAAGATCGCCGATGCCATCAACGCCGATCTGTCGATGCCGGTGGAAGCCGTCGCCGCAGCCGGGGTGGTGACGCTGACCTGCAAGTGGAAGGGCGTCGAGGGCAACGACATCGACGTGCGCATGGCCTATGGCGGCCTGCTCGCGGCAGAACAGGTGCCGGTCGGCCTGGTCATCACGTTGGCCGGGAATAAGCTGACCGGCGGCACGGGCTCGCCCGACATCTCGCAGGCGATCACGAACCTTGGCGACGAAATCTATGAGTACGTCGCCACCGGCTTCATCGACAGCACCTCGCTGGCGCTGCTGGAAGCCGAGTACGGCTTCGGCGACAACGGGCGCTGGGGCTGGATGCGTCAGCTCTACGGTCACGTCTTCGCGGCGAAGATGGGTGCCGCCGATGTTGACGATCAGACCGGCTACAGCGATCTGCTGGAGTACGGGCCGACCAACAACTCGGGCGTCCTGTCGATCATGGGCGTCGAGGGCAACTCGCCGACGCCGACATGGTGCTGGGCTTCGGCCTACACCGCGAAGGCCGCCCGCGCCCTGCTCAACGACCCGGCGCGTCCGCTTCAGACGCTGCCGATGGAGGGCTGTCTGCCCGCGCCGAAGCACCAGCGCTTCACCATGAAGCAGTGCAACGACCTGTCCGGCGTTGGCATCGCAACGCAGGGCGTCAACGCAGACGGCATCCCGGCGATCAAGCGGGAAAGCACGACCTACCAGAAGAACCTGTACGGTCAGGGCGACGACGCCTACGAGCTGGTGCCGACGCTCGCCACGCTGGCGGCGCTGTTCCGCAGGCAGCGCCATGCCATCACCTCGAAATATCCGAGGCACAAGCTGGCCGATGACGGCACCCGGTTCGGAGCCGGTCAGGCCATCGTGACGCCGAAGGTGATCAAGGCAGAGCTGATCGCGCAGTACCGCGCTGATGAGTTCATCGGGCTGGTCGAGAATGCGGTGGCGTTCAAACAGAACCTGATCGTGGAGCGCGCGCCCGACGATCCGAACCGCATCAACGTGCTGTACCCGCCGGACCTGATCAACCAGCTCCGCATCTTCGCCGTGCTGGCGCAATTCCGCCTTCAATACAATAGAGGGATCGACACTGCGATTGCGATCTAGGAGCCTCCTGAATGTACGGCAAGATCAACAAGCCGTTCTGGGATGACAGGCCCGTTGCCGTGATCGGCGGCGGGCCATCGCTCCTCGACCTCAACTATGAGGAGCTGCGTGGCGCCCACGTGCTCGCAGTCAAGACTTCGATCTTCGACATCCCCTGGGCCGACGCGGCCTTCGGTCTCGACTTCAACGGGAGCCAAGACAAGCTCGCCAGCGTGCAGAGCCGGGTCTATCTCGCCGTGCGGGAGGATCAGCTCGCGGGCGCCGGGCCGCCATCGAAGAACATCACCTATCTGAAGCGGCTTGACGGTCAAGGGCTGTCCGACGATCCGGGCGTGATCTATGGCGGCGGCTGCAGCGACTTCGGCGCGATGCAAATCTGCATCCACAAGCGCGCCAAGCAGATCGTGCTGTTCGGCTTCGACTACGAGGCGCGCTGGTCTGCATGGGCTGAACACTTCCGCGTCTATGTGCCGTACCTCGCCGCGCACGGCATCAATGTCGTCAACGCCAGCCCATCCTCCGCGATCGGGTGTTTCCAGAAGGTCGCGCTGCGGGACGGCATTGCGATCTGTGCCAACGGCAAGGGCTTATGACCGAGCTGATCATCGCCTGCATTCGCACCGGGGCGCGCGTCCCGTTCGATCGCGTCACCACGCTGCGCAACGCCGTCGCCCGTAACCTTGACCGGCCCTACACGATGGTCTGCCTGACCGACCAGCCGGAGCGTTGCACGGGCGTGGCCTTCGTGGACGTCAGTGCCATGAGGCTCACCGGCTGGTGGACCAGGATGGCGCTGTTCGAACCGCAGTGGCGCGCGGGCGCCAAGGTGGTCTCTCTCGCGTTCGACGCCGCCATCATCGGCGACATCGCACCGTTGACCGACGTGCCCGGCGAGTTCGCGATCTGCCATAGCGAGACGCCGGACGGCGGGTACAATCCCAACGTGATGGTTCTCGGCAGCCTGTTGGGAAACTTCGTCTGGCACGGGTTCGAGCGGCGGCGGGATCTGATGCTTATCGATCACGCACGCTTCGGCCCATCGTCCTGCATCGAGGAGCTGTATCCGTCCGCGCCTTCGCTACAGCGGCTGCTGCCGCCGGATTTTTTCGAGAAGCATCTTCGATGGAGCCACCGCCTAATCCGAAGCTAGGCCCTTTAGATGGTTCCTTCCGTCTTCGCGATGATGGCGAGGCTCTCCAGTTGGTTCGCCAGCGCTGTCCAGCTACGTGAAATACCCATCAGCACGGTCGTTCGGCGAGCTGAATTTTTCGGATCAGCTCCGAGCATCTTGTGGTGCGCAGCATAGGCTCTGCATTGTTCGACCGACGGCATTTTGTCCCTTCCGGCGGGCTTAAAACGCTAGCCGTGTGAGGACGACGCCCCACGCCATCTTTGGTTCCTGGCTATTTTGTCGCGCGCTCGGACCCGGCCCGCTAGGTTGTTTCCTAACGTTCTGAGCGTTCCGCACCGGACCGCGTAGTGACTTCTCTAGCGCATCGTTCATCTCGACGCAGGAGAGGACCATGCCGCAAGGACCGATTGCAGGTACGGCGTATCTGAAAGTTAACGGGGACCAGTATCCGCTCAAGGGAAACCTGACCGTCTCGTCCTCGCCGATGGAGCGCACCGGCATCGCTGGTCAGGACTACGTGCACGGCTATCAGGAGCTGCCGCGCGTCCCCTACATCGAGGGCGACATCTCGACGCTGCCGGAAATCTCGACCGAGTTCATCGAGAGCATCATCGACGCCACCATCCAGGCCGACCTGATCAACGGCAAGACCTACGTGCTGCGCAACGCTTGGCACAAGGGTCCGGTCGAGATCAACACGCACGATGGTCAGTTCAGGGTCCGCTTCGAAGGCGTGTCCTGCGACGAAATCAGCTAACAGGAGCGGAAGCGATGGCGGGCGAGAACGCGGCGCGTAGGCCAGAGGTGGTGCAGACGGAAGCGGCTCCCGTCAAGGAGCGGCCGAAGGAAGTCGTGATCAAGCTGGCGGTGCCAGTGCAGGCGCATGGCGAAACGCTCAACGAGATGAAGTTTCGTCGGCCGACCGGCAAGGACATCATGGCAATCGGCGACGACTATCCGATCCACATCGACTGGTCCACGGGACAGGTTCGCCCGAACCCGCCAGCGATGGGACAGATGATGTCACTGCTCGCGGCGGTGCCGCCTTCGACAATCGCATCAATGGACGCGGAGGATTGGTCAACCTGCGCGCACGCGCTGATGGGTTTTTTCCCTCCGGGCGCACAGGCGATGCAGTTTTAGCCTGCTATCGTTTGGCGAAAGCTTACGGGCTTAATCCGGGTGAAACTCTGGCGATGACGCTGGAGGATGTTCATCAGCACCTGATGTGGACCGAACGATTGCTGGAGGTCGCACAACCGAAGCGACCTCAACAATGAGACGGTAGCCATGGTCGATGATGTCCTGAGGATGCGGGCGACGGTGGTCAGCGAACAAGCGCTGGCCGAGCTACGCAAGATCGGGCGCGAGATCGGCATTGTCGGCCAGCGCGGTGCGCCCGGCATTAAGACCATCAACACCGAATTCGCTCGGCTGGGGACCACGGTCAAGTCCGTGGGCCGCGAGCTGTCGCAGGCGATCCCGGCACTCGGCGGCTTCGGGCTGGGCGCGGCTGGCGTGGGCCTCGCAATGGGGCAACTGCATCGCACGATGGGCGAAGCAGCCAAGCGCGTTGTCGAACTGAAATATGCGTCCCGCGAATTGGGGATGAGTGAACGCGATCTGCGCGCATGGGGGACCGCAGCAGAGAAGGTTGGCATCAACGCGCAAGCCATGATGTCCGGCATGGAGGCGTTCAAGAAGACGACCGATGGCCTGAAGTACAACGTCGGCGGCGCGCGTGACGAACTGTATTCGATGGGCGCTGGCCCCATCGTGCAGCGCCTGCAGGCGGCGACCACGCAAGCTGAGATGATGAAGGTCGCCTTCGACTTCAAGGAGCAATTGCAGAAGGCCGATCCGTCCGGCTTCAAGGCGCGGATGTTCTTCGACCAGATCGGTCTCGGTGCCGACAAAGCGCGACTGAGCTATGAGCAGTTCGCGCAGGCGCAGAGCCAGGTGCGCGAGCGCACTGCGGAGGAAATCGCCGCCGCCGAACATTACGCCTCTGCCCTGGTCGATCTGGGCGAGAAGTGGGAGAACCTGAAGATCAAGGCGGGAACGTCGATCTTTCCGACGTTGACGCGCGACCTTGAAGACCTCGACAAACTGATCGGGTATCTCGACCGGCTCGACAGGTGGGTCGAAGGCTGGACTGGCAAGGGCGCTGAAGGCAGCGACCTGATGGGTCGGCTGGCAACCAAGCTGAACCCTTTCCTGCCAGAAGCGCCGTCCTCGCCGATTGGCGGCAACCGCAGCGGCGCGGCGGTGCCGGGCGCACTCGACTTCAACCAGCGCTTCCCGAGCGCGAATGAGTTCGGTTCGCCGAATGGCCTGCGCCAGAACCAGCAAATGCTGCGCCAGCGCGGCAATTCGCTCTATCGGCCATCGGCATTCAGCGACGGTTTCGGCGGCGGCAGCGAACTGTCCGAAGGCTCCCGCATGGTCAAGGACGGCGTGTTTGCCGCCTTGGTCGAATTCCAGAGCTATGTGCAGACCGGCGGCGCACCGGCTGGCGGCGGCTTCACGCCAGCAACGTTCGGCGGCAGCGAAGGCGCGGCGTCGGCGCGTGCTGGCGGCGGTGCCGCATCGTTTGGCGGTGGCGGCTACACCAACCTGACGCCTGGCGC
>NZ_JBFUGY010000076.1:0-18981 GCF_056402655.1 Bradyrhizobium sp. P3_C3
CTCCCGATCGCCGGCCTGCCAGCGCGCCAGCCACTTGTAGCCGAGCCACTTGTAGCCGACGTCAGGACTGATGTTGAACCGACGGCACAGTTCGCGCCGGTTGGCGCCCTCCTGCAAAGCCAGCCGCACAAACTCGTGACGCTGATCCATCACTGACACCTCGCTCCAAGGCATGGACGGCCTCCCGAATCGGACCAATCCAGCCAATGTTGATGTGTCAGCTATGTCTCCGAACACCCGTCAGTGATCTGTCCGGGCTAAACATTTCGCGGGTGATGACAGCGGAGGCCGGAGCCCCCTCACCCACTCCTCTTCCCCCGCGTGCTCGCCAGCAGCACCAGCATGAACGATGCCGCCGTCATCAACGTCGAGATCGCGGCAATGGTCGGGTCGATCTCGTCGCGGAGCGCGGTGAACATGCGCTTGGTCAGCGGCTGATACTGGCCGCCGGAGATGAACAGCGCGACGATGGTCTCGTCCATCGCGGAGATGAAGGCGAAGATGCCGCCCGCGACCACGCTCGACTTGATCTGCGGCAGCGTCACCGCGAAGAAGCTGCGCAGGCGGTTCATGCCGAGGCTGCGCGCCACCATCTCCTGCGCCGGATCGAAGCTCTGCAAGCCCGCAAGCACCGAGATGACGACATAAGGTAGGCCCAGCATCACGTTCGCCAGCACGAGGCCGGGCATGGTCGCGACCAGACCGACCTTTGCATAGACGAAGAAGATGCCGACCGCAGTGATGATGATCGGTACCACCAGCGGTAGCAGCAGCGCCATGTGGATGATGCGCATGATGCGCAGCTTCGACTGGCTGATCGCGTAAGCCGCCGCAACCCCACATGGCGTTGCGATCAGGACCGTGAAGAACGCGACCGTCAGCGTCACCCGCGTCGCCTGCATCCAGGCCGGATTGGCGAAATATTGCTGGTACCAGCGCAGCGAGAACGAAGGCGGCGGGAACGTCAGGAAGCGCGCACTGGAGAACGAGATCGGCGCGATGATCAGCACGGGCAGGATCAGATAGACCAGCACCAGCGCGCTGATCACGTAGAGGACCATCCGTGCGGGCGAAGTGCGCGTCATTTCTGCCCCAACACGCGATCGAGCGAGATGAAGCGGCTGACGGCGAAGAAGATCAGGAGCACGCTGAGGAGCAGCACCACGGCGACCGCGCTCGCGGCGCCGAACTGGTTGTAGAGCTCGACATTGCGGCTCACCAGCATCGACACCATCACGGTGCGGCCGCCGCCGAGCAATTCCGGCGTGATGTAGAAGCCGAGGCAGAGCACGAACACCATGGTGCAGCCGGCGAGCACGCCCGGCAGCGACAGCGGCAGGAACACCCGGAAGAAGGTGAGCGACGGGCTCGCCCCCAGGCTCGCACCGGCCTGCATCAAATCACCGGGGATCTTCTGCATGGTGGCATAAAGCGGCAGCACCATGAACGGTAGCAGGATGTGCACGGTCGCAACCACCGTGCCGAACGTGTTGTGGACGAGCGCGAGCGGCTCGGAGATGACATCGAGATAGCGCAGGAACTGGTTGATCACGCCGGTGCGCTGGAGCAGCGCCAGCCAGGCATAGGCGCGCACCAGCACGCTGGTCCAGAACGGCAGCACCACCAGCGACAGGATCAGGATGCTCCAGCCCTTCGGCACGGCGTTGGCGAGATAGGCCACGGGATAGCCGAGCAGCAGCGCGATCACGGTGACCGCGAGGCTGATCTCGAAGGTCAGCGCAAAGCTGCGCCAGTAGATGTCCTCGGTAAAGACCCGGCGATAGTTCTCCAGCGTAAAACCGTCATGGTAGATCGACTGCCAGGCGAGCCAGCCGACCGGCAGCACGATCAGGAGAAGAATCACGAGCAGCGCCGGCGACACCAATGCCAGCATCAGCGCATGCTCGCGGCGCTGATGCTTTTGGGAGGAATCTGGCACGGATGTCGACAACGCTGGCCTCGCTTACTTCTGCATGAAGGACGCCCAGCGCTTCTCGGCGGCCTCGCCCGCGGGCGAGGACCACCAGGCGTAGGACATCAGCGCCTGCTTGGCCGCGTTCGCCGGCTCGCTCGGCAATTGCGCGGCGCGCTCGGGCTTGATCACGCCGGTCTCGAACGCCTTCGGATTGCCCGGACCGTAGTCGATGTTGAGCGGCAGATTGGCCTGGTGCACGGGATCGACGGCCTCGTTGACGAATTTGACTGCCGTCTCCAGATTCGGCGCGCCCTTGAGGATGCAGAGCGAGGTGCTCTGAAGGACGCCCTGGTTGTAGGTGAAGGACACCTTCGCGCCCTCCTTGGCCACCGCGCTGACGCGGCCGTTCCAGGCCATCTCCATGTCGACCTCGCCGTCATTGAGGAGCTGCGCCGACTGCGCGCCTGAGGTCCACCACACCGTGATGTGCGGCTTGATCTCTTCCAGCTTCTTGAAGGCGCGGTCGACGTCGAGCGGGTAGAGCTTGTCGGGCGCGACGCCGTCGGCCATCAGCGCGGCCTCGAGCGTGGCGATCGGATGGTTGCGCAGCGCGCGGCGGCCGGGGAATTTCTTGACGTCCCAGAAATCCACCCAGCTGTTCGGCGCGTCCTTCGGAAACGTCTTCTGGCTGTAGGCCAGCACGCTGGAATAGAACTCGTACGACACCGAATAGGGACTGCGATAGGCCTCCGGCATCGCCGCCGCGTTCGGAATTTTTGAGAAGTCGAGCTTCTCGATCAGCCCCTGCTCGCCGCCGCGCAGGCAATAGCCGGTCGGTGTGTCGACGACATCCCAGATCGGCTTGCCGCTGCCGACCTGGGTCTTGATCGCCGGCCAGGCGTCGGGGATTGAGTCCTGGTTGATGGTGATGCCGAGCTTCTTGGCGGAGGGATCGAGGATCGCCACCGTCTGCGCCGCCTGATAGGCGCCGCCTTGCGAGACGAAGGTGATCTGCTCGGCGGCGCTCGCCGCGGTGGTAAATCCGATTGCGCCCAGCACGGCACAGCCCAGTCCAAAATTGCGTGTCGTCATCATCCTCGCCTCCTCCATCACCAAATAATCTCACTGACCGATCGCATCGAGAAACTGGTACCAGCCGGCCACCATGCGCACGGCGGGCTCGCGCAGCGGATAGAACGGGATCGCCTTCATGCGCCTGATATCGAGCAGCCCGACCTCGGGCGTCTCGCCGCGCACAAAGGCGGCGAGATAGCGGCCCATCAGGCTCGACATCGCAACACCCGCGCCGTTGTAGCCCATCGAGACCAGCGTGCGGTCGTCGAGCCGGCCGATATGCGGCACCGAGTCCAGCGTCATGCCGACGAGGCCCGACCATTTGTAGGCGAGCGGCACATCGGCGAGATCCGGGAAGATGCCGACCATCGCCTTGCGCAAGGCGTCGAAGGCAGCTTGCGAGTCCTGCTTGCCGAAGGCGCCACGGCCGCCGAAGATGACGCGGTTGTCGACCATGCGGAACCAGCGCATCATGCGCTTGGTCTCGGTGTAGGTGCGCCCCGTCGGCATCAGCTTGCCCGCGAGATTGCGCGGCAGCTGCTCGGTCGCGACCAGGGCGCTGCGGAACGGGATCAGCGTGCGCTGCATGTGCGCGGTCGCGCTGGTGAGATCGGAGTAGCTGTTGGTGGCGATGATCGCCTGTTTCGCGCGCACCGCGCCTTGCGGCGTCTCGGCGACGATGCCGCCGTTCTCGCGCCGGAGTTTGACCACCGGCGACTCCTGGAAAATCGGAACGCCACGGCGCGCGACGCCATCGGCGAGCCCGCGC
Organism: Bradyrhizobium sp. P3_C3; assembly: GCF_056402655.1. Taxonomy (NCBI): domain Bacteria; kingdom Pseudomonadati; phylum Pseudomonadota; class Alphaproteobacteria; order Hyphomicrobiales; family Nitrobacteraceae; genus Bradyrhizobium; species Bradyrhizobium sp. P3_C3. Next base: position 3,759 of record NZ_JBFUGY010000076.1, read on the forward strand.
AGATAGTTCAGCGGATGGATGCCGCCGGAGCCGGGATTGAGCACGCCGCCGACAAAGATGTCGGAGCCGGTTTCGTCACGCACCCCGCGCTTGTCGAGGATGCGGACTTCGGCGGAGCCCATCTCGCGCGTCATCCAGTTGGCTTCGTCGATCGCGGCCTTCAGCGTCGYCTCGTTATGCGCAGCCTTGACCTGGCCCGTGCGTGTCAGCGCCGCGCTGGCGATGCCGAATTCGGACACCAGCTCCTCGACCATGTCAGTCGATTCATGCGCGATCTCGTACATGCGCTGCGCCATGACGCGGCCATGGGTGGCGTCGATCTCGCGGAACGACAGCCGAAACTTCGCGGTGATCACCCCACCATTGCGCCCGCTCGCGCCCCAGCCGGGACGGTTCGCCTCCAGCACGACCGGCGACAGGCCGCTCTTGGCGATGTGGTGCGCCGCGGAGAGGCCCGTGTAGCCTGCACCGATGATCACCACGTCCGCCTGTCGCTCGCCCGACAGCACGGGAAACGCGCGCGCCGGCTCCGCCGTGGCTTCCCACAGCGAGTTGGCCGATGGCAATGCGCTCCAGTCCCGTGTCATGCCGCCGCTCATGCCTTACGCCGGCCCGATCGCCGCGTCCGCCAGCGCCTTCAGCGTCGGGAAGTGGAAGTCCGGCTTGGTCAGCGTCTCCACCGCGGGCGTGCCGCCGAAACCGGCCATGCCCTGGCGGCGCTCGATCCAGCACACCTTGTAGCCGAGCTTCCGCGCGATCCCGATGTCGTGGTACTGGCTCTGCGCGACGTGCAGAATGTCGGACTGCTTGTAGCCGAAAGCTGACTGGCGTCCCTTGTTGTAGGCGAAGAACTCCGGGTTCGGCTTGGCCACGCCGGTATCGTCGGCGCAGACGGTGTCGTCGAAGGGATTGCCGAGCGCGTGCGCGTAGCAGGAGAGCGCGACGCGGTCCGCATTGGTCATCGCCACCAGCCGGAACTTCGTGCGCAGGCGCTTCAGCGCCTCGACCGAATCCGCGAACGGCCCCCAGCGCAGCACCGAGAGCTGGAACACATCGCAGGACGCATCGTCGGAGGGAAGCCCGAGCTCCTTGGCGAGATGGCGATAGACATGAAACATCGCCTCGCTCGAGCGCTCATAATGCTTGTCGCGGCCGCGCTTGTAGGGCTCGAAGATCTGCTCGTCGCTGAGCTCGGCCGGCGACTTGCCGGAGATCTTGCGTACCGCGGAGAGCACGCCGGTCTCGAAATCGATCAAGGTGCCGACGACGTCGAAGGTGAGAACCTTGAAATTGCTGAACGAGGCTGCTGACGACATCTTTGGTTTCTTCTCTCGGTTGAACAGGGCTTGAGTTCAGTCCCCCGCCCTGGGGACAACGATGGTGTCCTCGGGGTGAAGGGTCACGGTGAGGCTGCCGCCGAGCGGCGGGATGCGGCTGTAGGCCTGGTGATAGCTCGGCTGGCGCAGGCTGAGCGCGATGCCATCGGTGAGCGCCAGGAAGATGCGGAGGCTCTCGCCCTGGTAGACGATGTCGGTGACCGTCCCGGTCAGCCGGTTGCAGGCGGCATCCTGCGCGCCGTCGTCAATCAGGAGCTTTTCGCTGTGCACGGCCAGCATCAAGGCATCGCCAGAGGGAATGGCGCGGGCGCTGCGCAAGAGCGCATTGCCGAGCGCGACGCTGGAGGCATCGACGCGGCGAACCGGCAGCATCGTCGCTTCCCCGATGAAGCTCGCGACGAAGGAATCCGCGGGATGGTCGTGCAGCCGCTCGGGCGCGTCGATCTGGATCAGCCGGCCGTCCTTCATCACGGCGACGCGATCGCTCATGGTCAGCGCTTCGCGCTGGTCGTGGGTGACGTAGATGATGGTGGCGCCGATGCGCCGGTGCAGCGCGCGCAGCTCGATCTGCATGGATTCGCGGAGCTGCTTGTCGAGCGCGGAGAGCGGCTCGTCCATCAGGATCAGGCGCGGCTCGAAGATCATCGCACGCGCCAGCGCCACGCGCTGGCGCTGGCCGCCGGAGAGTTGCGCGATGCCGCGCTCTTCATAGCCGGCGAGACCGACCATCGCGAGCGCCGCGCGCACCTTGTCGGGCCAGCTCGCTTTCGGCAGGCGCCGTGCGCGCAGGGGAAAGGCGACGTTCTCGCCGACGCTCATATGCGGGAACAGTGCGTAGTTCTGGAACACCACGCCGATGTCGCGCTTGTGCGGCGGCATCCAGGTGACGTCACGACCGCCGAACAGGATGGTTCCGCTCGATGGCAGGATGAAGCCGCCGAGAATTCCAAGCAGCGTGGTCTTGCCGGAGCCGGAGGGGCCGAGCAGCGAGACGAATTCGCCGGCGCCGACATTGAGCGAAACGTCGTCGAGAGCGCGAACGGGGCCATACGCCTTGCTCGCGGACCTGATCTCGACGTTTTCCGCTCGTTTGTCCAACGATCGACCTCGCCTCGTTCCCTGCAATGGCGTGCCTCACTGCGCGCCATAAGCCTGCTTTATAGACAGGAATGTTGACCACTCACGGCCGAAGCGTGCACCGCACCAATTCTTCGCTCGCAAGCCCTGTCTTTAGGCTGTGATGCCAATGACACCAGACTTGGCAAAACTCGGCAATTGCCAAATTCTCACCGCGTCCATAACATGGCGTTATGCCCGAGCTGCGCCGGATGCTGCCCTCCAGTAACGCCCTGTTCGTCTTCGACGCAGCGGCGCGCAATGGCAGTTTCACGGCGGCAGCAGCCGAGCTCAACGTCACGCAGCCGGCGGTAAGCCGCATGCTCGGACAGTTCGAGGAGCATCTCGGCGTCCGCCTGTTCGACCGCACTGCGGGGCGCGCGGTGCTCACCGAGGAAGGCGAGCTGCTTTATCGCCGCGTGCTCGAAGGCTTTCGCAGCATCGAGACCGGGCTCGTCGAGATCGAACGGCGCCGCAAGGGCACCGAGACGGTGACGCTGTCGGTCTCCTCCGCCTTCACCACGCATTGGCTGATGCCGCGCATCGACAAGCTCCAGAAGCAGTTTCCCGAGGTCGATTTGCGCTTCCAGCTCATCTCGGGCGCGCTGCGCGGACCGGTCGAGAATGTCGACCTCGGCATGCGCTTCCGTGACCGCGACGAGCCGTCGTCCGGCGGCACGCTGGTGATGAAGGAAGTCATGCTGCCGATGTGCAGCCCTGGCTATCTCGGCGAGACCGATCCCACCGAAGGCAACACCATCATTCGCCTCGCCGAGACGCCTGGCGACTGGGCGGCGGATTACGCCTCGCTTCTCACCGGCCGCCGCGGTGCGGCCAAGGCGCTGAGCTTCACCGACTATGCCGTCGTGATGCAGGCCGCCCTGCTCGGCCAGGGCATCGCGCTCGGCTGGCTGACGGTGGCCTCGCACTGGCTCCTGACCGGCGCGCTGGTGCCGGCCTCCGATACGCTCACCACCACGCGTCGCATCTGCGAATTCCTGCCGCCGCGCAACCGGCCGATGCGCCCCATCGCCGCCGAAATCCGGGACTGGATCATCGCGCAGATGAAAAACGAGATCGCCGCGATCGACCGGCTCTATCCGAAGCTCGGCGCGATGGCTGCCTGCTATTGATGCCGAACGATCACGGCGCGCTACCCGGGCCGGAAGCGCAGATTGGCGCGCGATAGCTGGCTGATCGACGTGCATCCCATCAGCTTCATATCGCGCACGAGCTCGGCCCGCAGCAGGCCGAGGGCTCGTTCGACGCCGGGGCGGCCGGCGGCGGCGAGCGGATAGAGATAGTATCGTCCAAGCCCCACCGCCTTGGCCCCGAGCGACAGCGCTTTCAGGATATGGGTTCCGCGCTGGATGCCGCCGTCCATCATCACGTCGATGCGGTCGCCCACGGCATCGACGATTTCGGCGAGCTGATCGAAAGCCGAGCGGGAGCCGTCGAGCTGGCGGCCGCCATGATTGGAAAGGACGATGCCGGCACAGCCGATATCGACCGCGCGGCGCGCGTCTTCCACCGACATGATCCCCTTCAGGCAGAACGGGCCGTTCCAGGTCCGCACCATCTCCGCGACATCGTCCCAATTCATCGCGGGATCCAGCATTTCCGTGAAGTAGCGGCCGATCGACATGGCGCCGCCGCTCATGTCGACATGCTCTTCCAGCTGAGGGAGCCTGAATTTCTCGTGGCTGACATACTGGATACCCCACATCGGCTTGATCGCGAACTGCAGCATGCCCGCAGGCGTCAGGCGGAAGGGAATGCTGAAGCCGGTGCGCAGATCGCGCTCGCGATTTCCCCCGGTGATGCTGTCGACCGTGAGCATCATCACCTCGACGCCCGCGTCCCTGGCGCGCTGCATCATGGCGCGGTTGAGACCGCGATCCCTGTGGAAATAGAATTGATAGACCTGCGGCGTGTCGTGGGCCTTGCGCAATTCCTCCAGCGACACCGTGCCCAGCGAGGAGACGCCGAACATGGTGCCGTAGCTCGCCGCAGCAGCGGCGACGGCACGCTCGCCTTCATGATGGAACAGGCGCTGCAAGGCGGTCGGCGAGCAGTAGAACGGCAGCGCGAGCTTCTGACCCATGATGGTGACCGAGAGATCGACGTCCTGCACGCCGCGCAGCACGTTGGGCAGAAGGTCGCAATGCTCGAAGCTCGCGCTGTTGCGGCGATGGGTCGTCTCATCGTCGGCCGCGCCATCGATGTAGTCGAAGATCGGACCGGGCAGCCGGCGGCGCGCCAGCCGCCGGAAATCGTGGAAGTTATGACACTGTGTCAGGCGCATTTCTCAACTCCGCTCACGACATGCTCTGCGCGTCGATCATCTTGCCATCGCGCCGCCGATGCTGTCAGCGGCCGCCATCGCGGCGATCTCTCGCCTGATGGCGCCGCCGGTCTCCTATCGATGCTCGATCGCCCTGATGGCGCCACGGAGTTCGGCGAGGCCGCGCAGGCGGCCGATCGCGGTGTAGCCGGGATTGGTGCGCTTGGTGGCGGCGAGATCGTCGAGCATACGATGGCCGTGGTCGGGACGGAACACGATTCTCTTGTCGGGTGAGCGCCGTGCGTTCTCCTTCAACAGCGCCTTCAGCACCGCGACCATGTCGACGTCACCGTCGAGATGGTCCGACTCGTAGAAGGACAGGCCGTCGGCCTCGCGCTTGGTCGCGCGCAGATGGGCAAACGCAATGCGCGGTCCGAAGCGCTCGGCCATCGCGGGCAGATCGTTCCCGGCGCGCACGCCGAGCGAGCCGGTGCACAGGCAGATGCCGTTGGCCTTGGACGGCACGGCATCGAACAGCGCCTGATAGTCGTCGTCGGTCGAAGCAATGCGCGGCAGGCCGAACAGCGGGCGCGGCGGATCGTCGGGATGCAGCGTCAGGGACACCCCGAGTTGCTCGGCGACCGGCGTGACGCGGCCCAGGAACTCGGCGAGATGCTGCCGCAGGATCTTTGGCGTGATGTCGCGATAGGTCTCCAGCCGGTCGCGGAATTGCGGGATCGTCATCGGCTCGGTGGTCGAGCCCGGCAGCGCGCTGGCGATGACCATGACGAGATAGTCGATATCGGCCTGGCTCATCTGGTCGAACAGCTTTTTGGCGCGCGCCTGCTGTTCGGGCGAATACTCCTGCACGGCGGCGGGACGCTTCAGGATATGCAGCTCGAACGCGGCAAAGCGGTCCTGGTCGAAGCGCATGGCGCGGGCGCCGTTCGGCAGCTCCCACTCCAGATCGGTGCGGCACCAGTCCACCACCGGCATGAAATTGTAGCAGATGATCTTGATGCCGGCCGCCGCCACCGCTTCGAGACTCGCGATCCACGCGTCGATCGAGGCCGTCGCCTTGGCCCCGAGCCGCTTGACGTCGTCGGGGATCGGAATGGACTCCACCACCGACCACGTCAGTTGCGAGCGGCCGGGCTGGCCGTGCTCGATGAAGTTCTTGCGCTCCTCGACCGCCTTGCGTGTCCAGGCTTCGCCGATCGGTACCTGATGCAGCGCCGAGACGATATCCGTCGCCCCGGCCTGCCTGACATCGTCCAAAGACACCGGATCATCCGGACCGTACCAGCGCCATCCCTCGAGCATCATCGAAATTCTCCTAAAGCGTTTTCGAGCGAAGTGGATACCGGTTCGCGTGAAGAAAACGCGTCAAAACAAAGAATCAGTTCGCGGTCAGCACGACCTTGACGCTCTGCGAGCGGTCGAGCGCCAGCCGCAGTGCGTCCGGCGCGGTCGACAGCGGCCGCTCGGCGGTGACCAGCGACAGCACGTCGACGCTGCCGGCGCTGATCAGTTCCACTGCGGTCATGAACTCGAAGCCGAAGCGGAACGAGCCGCGCAGGTCGATCTCCTTGGCCATCACCGCATTCGACGGCGTCGGAATCTGGCCGCCCGGCAGATTGCCGATCTGCACCACAATGCCGCCGCGCCTGACGATGCCGATCGCGCTGGCAAGGCCTGCGGCGGTGCCCGAGACCTCGAACGCGACATCATAGGGACGCGATGCGGCCTGTGCCTTCAGCCCTTCCTCGCCGGCCGAGACGTTCTCGACGTGAGAGGCGCCGAGCCGGGTCGCAAAGGCGAGCGGCGCCGGTGCGATGTCGGCCACCGTGATGTCGGCCATGCCGGCGCGGTGTGCCGCGAGCATGGTCAAAAGCCCGATCGGGCCGGCACCGAAGATGATGCCGCGCTTGCCCTCGATGTTGCCGGCACGCACCACCGCGTGCAGGCAGACCGCGAGCGGCTCGGCCAGCGCCGCGGCCTGATAGGACACGTGATCGGGGATCTTCACGCATTGCGCGGGGACCGCGTCGAAATAGTTGGCGAAGCCGCCCTGCATGTGCGGCGTCTTCGACGCCGAACCCATGAAGTAGATGTTCTCGCAGAGATTCGGCCGGCCCTCGCGGCAGGCGACGCAATGGCCGCACCAGCGCGACGGATTGACGGCGACACGGTCGCCGACCTTCAGGTTCGCTGCGGAACCTGCGATCTCCACGACCTCGCCGGATATCTCGTGGCCGAGCACGAGTGGCGACTTCACGACGAAATCGCCGGTCCGGGCATGACGGAAATAATGCATGTCGGAGCCGCAGATGCCGCCGGCGCCGAAACGGATGCGCACCATGCCATCAGCGAGCCTGTCGAGCGGATGCTCGATCATGCGCAGATCTTCGGGGCCGAACAGGGTTGCGGCGAGAGCGGTGGAGGTCATTTGGAGAGTCCCATGTATTTAGGCAGCCAGAGGGTCAGTTCGGGAATGTAGGTGATCGCGATCAGCGCGACCATCAGCGGCACCAGCCAGGGCAGGATCGCGACCGTCGTGCGCTCGACCGAGAGCTTGGCCACGCGGGCGAGCACGAACAGCACCATGCCGAGCGGCGGATGCAGCAGGCCGATCATCAGGTTCAGCGTCATGATCAGGCCGAAATGGATCGGATCGATGCCGAGCTTGAGCACGATCGGCAGCAGGATCGGCACCAGGATGGTGATCGCCGCCGTGGTGTCGATGAAGCAGCCGACGAACAGGATCAGGACGTTGGCGAGCGCCAGGAACACCCATTTGTTGTGGGTGATGCTGAGCATCCAGTCCGAGAGCATTTGGGCTGCCTGCGACACCGTCAGCAGCCAGGCGAAGATCGAGGCGGCCGTGACGATGAACAGCACCGAGGCCGTGGTCTCGATGGTGTCGAAGGTCGCCTTCGCCACCGTCTTCAAGGTCATGGTGCGGTAGCGGACGAGGCCGAGGAACAGCGACCAGATCACGGCGGCGACCGCGGCCTCGGTCGGCGTGAACCAGCCAAGCGTCATGCCGCCGATCAGGATGACCGGCGCCATCAGCGCCATCACCGCCGAGAAGTCGAAGTACCAGTCGATCGCGAGCAGCGTGCCGAGCCCGATGACAACGGCCATGTTGGTGGACATGCCGGCCAGCACCATCAGCCAGATCGCGAGCGGGAAAGCCAGCACGATGGCGATCTCGAGGCCGGCCGAGCCGAGTTGCGGCCAGGAGAACGGCGTATCGCTGCCCCATTTGTTCTTGTGCGCGAAGTAGGTGACGGTGGCCATCATCAGCAGCGTCATGACGATGCCGGGAATGACGCCGCCCAGGAACAGCGCGCCGATCGAGACGTTCGCCATCATGCCGTAGATCACGAAGGGCAACGACGGCGGGATGATCGGCCCGAGCGTGGCGGACGCCGCGGTGACGCCGACGGAGAACTCGGTGGAATAGCCGTGGTCCTTCATCGCCTTGATCTCGATGGTGCCGAGACCGGCGGCATCCGCGATCGCGGTGCCGGACATGCCGGAGAAGATCACCGAGCCGATGATGTTGACGTGACCGAGGCCGCCGCGCATCCAGCCGACCAGCGCGACCGCGAATTTGTAGATGCGGCCGGTGACGCCGGCGATGTTCATGAGATTGCCGGCCAGGATGAAGAACGGCACGGCGAGCAGCGGAAAGCTCTCGACGCCGGCGATCATGCGCTGTGCCAGCGTGACGTCAGGCGTCACGCCGCTGACCAGGATGTAGAGCAGCGACGACGCGGCCATGGCAATCGCCACGGGAACGCCGAGCAGCATCAGGACGAGGAAGCCTCCAAGCAACAGCAACATAACTTTACCCCTCAAAACCGTCGTAGGCGCCGGGACGTTCGAGGATCGAATAGCCCTGTCGCAGATGTTGGATGGCCACCTGCACCGAGCGCACGAACATCAGCACGAAGCCCGCCAGCACGGCGTAATAGACGTAGTCCTTGGGCAGATTGATCGTGGTCATCGACTCGTCGCCGATGATCTGGATGTAGACCCAGACCAGCTTGATGGCGTAGCCGAAGAAGGCGATCCGGATCAGGTCGATCGCGGTCGACAGCGCGCGCGCCACGACATGCGGCAGATAGCGGTAGATCAGATCGACCTGGATGTGCCGCGACAGCCGCACGCACATCGAGGAGCCGATGAAGACCACGCCGATCAGGCAGTAGGTCGCGATCTCCTCGGTCCAGGCATAGCTGTCGTTGAGGACGTAGCGGGTGAAGAACTGGAGGAAGACGGCAAGCGCCATCACCCAGAAGATCACCAGCGCCACCCAGTCCTCGAAAGCGTAGACGCCGAGATCGACCTTCGGCACCGCCTCTTCCTCGAAGGTGTGGGCGATCTCGTCCCCGGTGATCTGCCGGTGCACTTCGACGGTGGACATGGGGTTACTCCCTCAAACTTGCAGCACGTCGTTCCGGGATGGTGCGTTAGCACCAGACCCGGAACCTCGAGATCCCGGGTTCGGCTCTTCGAGCCGCCCCGGGATGACGACTACGTCGTCACTTCACCGCCTGGATGCGTTCCCAGTCGGCCTTGCGATAACCGAAGGTCTCGAACGCAACGTTCTTCAGCACGATGTCGCGGAACTCGTTCTTGTCGACCTCGGTCACGGTCAGTCCCTTCTCCTTGAAGAAGGAAACCAGCTTTGCCTCGTTCTGCTTGATCTCCGCGGTCGCCTTCGCAGCGGCCTCCTGCGCGACGTCGGTGAAGATCTTCTTGTCCTCGTCGCTGAGCTTCTTCCAGAGCGCGCCCGCCACCACCGTGTTGAGGTGGTCGACGATGTGGCCGGTCAGCACGATGTGCTTCTGCACTTCGTAGAACTTCTTGGCCTCGATCGTGGTCAGCGGGTTCTCCTGCGCCTCGACGGTGCCGTTCTGAAGCGCGAGATAGACTTCGGCGAACGCGATCGGCGCGGTGTTGGCGCCGCAGGCGCGCGGCATCGCCAGATAGGCCGGAACGTCGGGCACGCGCATCTTGAGGCCCTTGAGGTCGGCGCAAGTCTTGATCGGCTTGTTCGACGAGGTCTGGCGCACGCCGTAATAGGTCACCGCGACGATGTGGTGGCCGCTCTTGTCCTCATAGCCCTTGGCGAGCTCCTTGAAGATGTCGCTCTTGGTGTAGGCGAGGAGATGGTCGGCGTCGCGGAAGGTGTAGGGATAGTAGGTCACGCCGATCGGCGGGAAGCTCTTGGCCGCGAAGCTCGAGCCGGAGATGATGATGTCGACCGAGCCGAGCGAGAGGCCCTGGTTGATGTCGGCTTCCTTGCCGAGCTGCGACGCCGGATAAACGTCGACGGTATACCGCCCGTTGGTGCGCTTGCCGATCTCCTGTGCGGCCCAGACCGAGGCGGTGTGGAATGGCTCCGAGGTCTCGTAGACATGGGCCCATTTGAGCTTGGTCTGCGCCATGCCGGGATTGGTCGCCGCGAACATCGCCGCGACCGAAGTCGCCAGCACCATCGTCATCTTCTTCAACACTGACTTATCCTCCACTGACTAAAGTCTGCTTCTTGTTCACCCGCCCAAAACCGGGACGAGCCGCCCAATCTCATCGTCGCCGCGCGTTGCCGCTTTTGGCCTGCGTCTTCGCGCGTTTTGGTTTTGCCGGTTTCGCCGGCGTGCGCGCGACCCGGCCTCGCTCCGCGGGCGATCCCGCGGCGGTCTCGGCACCAAAGTTCTGCGCAAAGCGCTCCTGCGAGCGCGCCAGATGCTTGCGCATGGCCTCGCGCGCGGCGTCCGGATCATGCGCCGCAATCGCGTCACGCACGGCGCAATGCTCGTCGAGCGCGGTGCGCCAGGTGCCTGGGCTCTCGAAGTAGTGCGCAAGCTGCGCGAAATAGGGATTGAGGCGCTGGTCGAACAGCTCGCCGACCACGCGCACCAGCACGGCATTGCCGAGACTGCCGGCGATCGCGACGTGGAAGGCACGGTCGTGCACCATCGAAGCCTCGCCGGGATGCTCGACATTCTCCATGGCGACAAGCGACGCATTGATGCGGGCGATATCGTCCTTGGTCGCCACGCGCGCGGCCTGCTCGGCGATCGCGCTTTCGAGGAATTCGCGGGCGCGCAAGAGCTCGAACGGGCCTTCGATGCCGGCGGCCGGAAGCGCAGGCGCGGCGTCCGCTGGCTCGGTCACATAGATGCCGGAGCCGACGCGAATGCGGACGCGGCCCTCGACCTCGAGCGCGATCAGGGCTTCGCGCACCGTCGGCCGCGAGATCTTGAGCTGCTCGGCGAGTTCCCGTTCGGTCGGCAAGCGGCTGCCGACCGCGTACTCGCCGCTGTCGATCAGGCTTCGCAATTGATCGGCGACCTGGCGGTAAAGCCGTCTCGCCTCCACAGCTTCCAGCGGCACGCTGGCCTCCCCGAAAGGGTCTCGCCGGGAAGCATCGCGTCCCGGCGGCCCGCCAATTTTGGAAAATTGGTCTTACCAATTGACCGAAGCATTGACCGAGGACAGGCGCCATGTCAAGCAGCGGCCAAACACAGGGAGAGACGACCATGCGCCATAATTCAACGCGTCTTGGCCGCGCCAATCTCGACCGGCTGCCGTCCGCCATCCGCCGCCCGGCCTATGACCGCTCGCGCGTTACGCCCGGCATCGTGCATCTGGGCCTGGGCGCCTTTCATCGCGCGCACCAAGCCGTCGTCATCGACGATTGCCTTGCCGCAGGCAGCTCGTCCTGGGGCATCGTCGGCGCGAGCCTGCGCAGCCCGGATACGCGCGACGCCCTCGCCCCGCAGGATCATCTCTACACTGTCGCCGTGCGTGCCGCCGAAGGCACCGAACACCGCGTCATCGGCGCGCTGCTCGACAGCGTCGTCGCGCGCGAGAAGCCGGCAGCACTGGTCGATCGGATGGCCGACCCCGCCATTCGCATCGTCTCGCTGACGGTCACCGAAAAGGGCTATTGCCACACGCCGCAGACCGGCGATCTCGACGAGCGGCATCCGGATGTCGTGCACGATCTCAACAATTTTGACGTGCCGCGCTCGGCGCCCGGCTTCATCGTCGCCGCACTGGCGCGCCGGCGCGCACAGGGGCTAGCACCCTTCACCGTGCTCTGCTGCGACAACCTCGCCGCCAACGGCCACACCGTGCAGCGGATCGTGACGCAGTTCGCCGCGCTCCGCTCGAAGGACCTCGGCAAATGGATCGCCGATAGTACCGCCTTCCCGTCGACGATGGTCGACCGCATCGTGCCGGAGACGACGGACGCCGACCGGGATACGGTCTCGAACGCGCTCGGCATGCGCGACGCCTGGCCTGTGATGACCGAGCCGTTCACGCAATGGGTGGTCGAGGACCGCTTCACGGCGGGGCGGCCAGATTTCGCCGCCGCCGGCGTCGAGCTCGTCACCGACGTCAAGCCGTTCGAGCTGATGAAGCTGCGGCTGCTCAACGCCAGCCATTCGGCGCTGGCCTATCTCGGCTATCTCGCGGGCTACGAGACCATCGCCGACACCATGCTGGATCCGCATTTCGCCCGTCTCGCCGCGCAGGTGATGGAAGAGGCCGCGGTGACGCTGACGATGCCTGTTGGCACCGATCTCGCCGCCTATCGCGCCTCGCTGCTCAAGCGCTTCGCCAACCCGGCGCTGCATCACCGCACCTGGCAGATCGCGATGGACGGCTCGCAGAAGCTTCCGCAGCGCCTGCTCGGCGCGATGCAGGATCGCCTGCGCAAAGACCTGCCGATCGCGACGCATGCGCTCGCGGTGGCCGGCTGGATGCGTTACGTCACCGCACGCGACGAGCAGGGCCGCGCCATCGACGTTCGCGATCCGCTCGCCGCCGAGTTCGCCGCGCTGGCGCGCGAGGCGGGTCCCGTCGCCGAACGGCTCGCGCCCGCATTGCTCGGGGTCGAGAAAGTGTTCGGACCGCTGGGCACTGAGCCGCGCCTGCGCGAGGCCGTGACCACGGCGCTCGGCCGTCTTTATAAGGATGGTGCGCGGCGAGCGGTGGAGATATCTGTCTCGGTGTGACCACAAAGCAGGCAATGCTGCACTGCGGTCCAAATCGAACGCAAAGTCGAACGGAAGTCGCGCTTGATTTTTGCCTGCCATTGCCCCACCCGAGAGGCATGGCAAAGGACAATAAGGTCATCGCCGCGAACGCGGCCTTCTACGCCGCCTTTTCAACGGGCGACTTCGACGAAATGGAGCGGATGTGGGCGGATGACGACGCCATTTCCTGCATCCATCCCGGCTGGCCCGCCATCATCGGCCGGGCCACGGTGATCGGCAGCTGGCGCGACATCCTGCAAAATCCGGAGCGGCCGCAGATCGTCTGCGCCGAACCGCAGGCGATCGTCGACGGCGACAGCGCGCGCGTGCTCTGCATCGAGATCGTCGACGGCACCGCTTTGGCCGCGGCCAACCATTTTCGGCGTGTCGGCGACGGCTGGCGGCTGGTGCACCACCAGTCGAGCCCAATCGCGCAGATTGTCGAGCAGGCTGAAGACGATAGGGCGAGCCACCGCGTCCACTGACCGCGGCGGGCCGGCCGGCGCTTTCTACTGTGCATGGGGTTGTTTTTCAGTTTTTTGTCTTGAGCCCCCGAGTTCCGACAAATCGTCCAGCACGACCTGCGCCGCACTGAAATCATCGTCCCGAAAGAACAAGCTTCTGGTGATGAGCACCGGAATGTTCGCCCGCGAGGCCGCGATCAGACCGTTGCGGGAATCCTCGATCGCGACACAGTCGGCTGCGCCCAGCTTCAGTCGCGCCAGGGTTTCCAGATAGACATCGGGGGCCGGCTTCTTGTGGCGGACATCGTCGCCGGCGACGACCGCATCAAAATCCGCCGCCCAGTGCGGTCCCAACGCTTGCGACAGCAGCGCATCGATATTGCCGTGCGAGGTGGTGGTCGCGATCGCAAGCCGCTGGCCGCGGGCCTTCGCGGCGGTGAGCAGGTCCGCCACACCGGGCCTCAAGGGACAGCAGCCGGTTTCGATCAGCTCGGCGTAATGCGCGGTCTTGATGCGGTGAAGGGCTGCGATATCGGCATCCGGCAATGGCGGCGCGACCTGCAGCCTCGCGTGAAAGGCGCGCATGCGCTCCTTGCCGCCGGTGACACGCAGCAGCTCCTTGTAGACCGCCCGGTCCCACTGCCAGTCGAGACCGTGGCGAACGAAGGCGTGGTTGAAAGCGCGCCGATGCAGCTCCTCGGTTTCGGCCAGCGTGCCGTCGACATCGAAGATCAGCGCGGCGGCGCGCCCGATCAACTCCGCGGCACCGCATGGCACTGCGGCCGGCGCTTCTGCCTGCATGACCGACGCCTCCCTCCTGACAAGCGAGCATCGCCTGCCCTGGCCGGCGAGTAAAATTGCAATATCTTTTGCCGGACCCAAAAATCCCTTATGAGCGAACGGCGCGCAGCTCGCGCGAGCGGGAACTCCAGCACGGCAGACGCATGCGGCTCTTCATCCTCGGCCTCGGCTACAGTGCCCGGCATTTCGTCGGCCAATTCGGCGGCGCCTTCTCGCATATCGCCGGCACCGTGCGCGATCCCGGCAAGCGAAACGACCTTGCCGGCATCGAGGTGCACGCCTTTTCCGGCGGCAGTCCGGCCCGCGAGGTGGTCGAGCGAGTCCGCGACGCTGATGTCCTTCTCATATCGATCCCGCCCGGCAGCGCGGGCGACCCCGCAGTTACGGCCCTTGGCGACGCGCTCGCGGGCCGGCGGCGGAAGATCGTCTATCTCTCCACCATCGGCGTCTATGGCGATCACGCAGGCCGCTGGGTGGACGAGAGCACGCCGCCGCAGGCCACCCTCGACCGCACGCGAACGCGCGTCGCGGCGGAGCAAGCCTGGACCGCCGCGGCGCGCGGCGACGTCGCGATCCTGCGGCTTGCGGGCATCTACGGTCCCGGCCGCAACGCGCTGGTGACGCTGCGGGCCGGGACGGCCCGGCGCATCGTCAAGCCGGGACAGGTCTTCAACCGCATCCACGCCGACGACATCGCGAGCGCGATCATGGCCGCGGTGAAGCACAGTGACGGCGGCACCTGGAACGTCTGCGACGACGAGCCGGCGCCGCCGCAGGATGTGATCGCTTATGCGGCAAACCTGATGGACCTTGCGCCGCCGCCCGAAGAGCCGTTCGAGACCGCCGAGATGTCAGCGATGGCCCGCAGCTTCTATGCCAGCAGTGCCCGGGTCTCCAACGCGAAACTGAAGCACGAGCTCGGTGTCACGCTTGCCCATCCAACTTATCGGCATGGCCTGGATGCGCTGTGGCGCACCGCGCAAGGACGATAGGTTCCGGTTATCTCCAACGCGTCCCAGACATGCTCCGCCCGCGCTTGACTTCACTCAGGCGCAGCCGTGATCTAGCCGCTCGGCGAGCCACCGCAGAACGAGCTCGCCTTGGGAGGATGCAATGAACAAGACGATCGCTATGATCGCGACGGCGGCTGCCGTCATC
>NZ_JBFUGY010000077.1:0-16957 GCF_056402655.1 Bradyrhizobium sp. P3_C3
CTCGCGACCACGCAGAACCGGATCTCGACCGGTCAGCGCGTCTCGACCGCGTCCGACAACGCTGCCTACTGGTCGATCGCGACCTCGATGCGCTCCGACAACGCCGCGCTCTCCGCCGTCTCCGACTCGCTCGGTCTGTCGGCCGCGACCGTCGACACGGAATATACTGCTCTGACCTCGGTCATCGGCGACAAGAACTCCGGCCTGACCAAGCTCCAGGCGCTGCTGGTTGAAGCCAAGACCGCTGGCATCGACCGCACCAAGATCCAGGCTGACATCACCCAGATCCAGCAGGATATGAAGCTCAAGGCCGACTCCGCGACCTTCAACGGCATTAACTGGCTGAGCATCAACACCTCGGCTACGCCCGCGGCCACGCCGTTGTCCTTCAACCTGGTGTCGTCGTACTCTCGCGTCGGCGGCACGCCCACCATCGGCTCCATCACGGTGACGACCGCGAACTTCGCGCTCTACACCACCGGTGGCGCATCTCCGACCGGCATTCTCGACACGACCGTCGCCCCGCCCGCCGGCGGCCCGACGCCCGCTCCCGCCGCGGCCTCGGTCAGCACCATGAACATCGGTGCGCTGACCGATGCGGCGCCCGACCAGGTCCTGCTCGACAGCTACATCGCGCAGGTCACGACCGCGATCAACACGGTGGCCTCGGCCGCCGCCAATCTCGGTGCCGTCAAGAACCGCATCGCGACCAACACCGAATTCGTCAAGACCCTGATGGACTCGGTGGATCGCGGTGTCGGCCAGCTCGTCGACGCCGACATGAACGCGGAATCGACCCGCCTTCAGGCCCTGCAGACGCAGCAGCAGCTCGGTGTTCAGGCGCTTTCGATCGCCAACCAGAACAGCCAGAGCATCCTGTCGCTGTTCCGCGGCTAAGCCTCAAGACCATCAGGGGAGGCCGCGCTTCGCGAGAAGCGCGGCCTTTCCATTTTGGCGGAAGCTCGTCGCGCGCCATGATCCCGGCCCGGAAATTCGACTTGACGCCTTGACCTGGCTCGTCGTGTTCCGGCCCGCCGCGGAGCCACAAGCCTCGCACAAACTTCGCGTGCTATCGCCGCCGTTACGACAGGTTGGGCCCGCTATTTCGCCGCCCAAAGGCATGACGCCGCCCTGTCGTACCGGTGCAAGCCCGGTATGTCCCAAAAAATTTCAATCCGTTTCAAGGGGACGTCAAAAATGAGTTCAAGTCTGCTCACCAACTCGTCTGCAATGACCGCGCTGCAGACCCTCCGCAATGTCAGCTCGCAACTCGCGACCACGCAGAACCGGATCTCGACCGGTCAGCGTGTCTCGACCGCGTCCGACAACGCTGCCTACTGGTCGATCGCGACCTCGATGCGCTCCGACAACGCCGCGCTTTCCGCCGTCTCCGACTCGCTCGGTCTGTCGGCCGCGACCGTCGACACCGAATACACCGCTCTGACCTCGGTGATCGGCGACAAGAATTCCGGCCTGACCAAGCTCCAGGCGCTGCTGGTCGAAGCCAAGACCGCCGGTATCGACCGCACCAAGATCCAGGCTGACATCACCCAGATTCAGCAGGATATGAGGCTCAAGGCCGACTCCGCGACCTTCAATGGAATTAACTGGCTGAGCATCAACACCTCGGCTACGCCCGCGGCGACGCCGTTGTCCTTCAACCTGGTGTCGTCGTACTCTCGCGTCGGCGGCACGCCCACCATCGGCTCGATTACCGTGACGACCGCGAGCTTCGCGCTCTACACCACCGGTGGCGCATCTCCGACCGGCATTCTCGACACGACCGTCGCCCCGCCCGCCGGCGGTCCAACGCCCGCCCCGGCCGCGGCCTCGGTCAGCACCCTGAGCATCAGTGCACTGACCGACTCGACGCCCGACCAGATCCTGCTCGACAGCTACATCACGCAGGTCACGACCGCGATCAACACGGTGGCCTCGGCCGCCGCCAATCTCGGTGCCGTCAAGAACCGCATCGCGACCAACACGGACTTCGTCAAGACCCTGATGGACTCGGTGGACCGCGGCGTCGGCCAGCTCGTCGACGCCGACATGAATGCGGAATCGACCCGCCTTCAGGCGCTGCAGACCCAGCAGCAGCTCGGCGTTCAGGCGCTCTCGATCGCCAACCAGAACAGCCAGAGCATCCTGTCGCTGTTCAAGTAAGCTCCGGCTTTGGAAACAACCGTGCTCCCCCGGGAGCACGGTCCCCGCCATGACCGGCGGGTGTGGCGGCACAAGATGTGCCCGTAATGGAAGATCTCCCGACGCCAGACGTCATGCAGCACGCCGCAGCCGATCGCGCTGCCATGCGCCCGTTTGTTGCTCCCGACCTGATCGCGTCGTCCAGGATTCTTGTAAAATTGCAACGCCTCGCCCGCGAACCGACACATTCGCCTCCTCGCGTAACCTTCAGACAAGGTTGGCAGCGGAGTGTCCCATACGTTCGCATTGGTACGAGGTCACATGCTGCTCAGTCGTGCGCAGGTACAGCAACTGCTCAACAATCTGCTGGAGCTTGGGCCGCGACGCCTGATGGCCTTGGGACTGATCGGCTTTGCCGTTCTCGTCACCGTCGTCGGCGGCGCCTATTATCTGAGCCGGCCTGAGTTCGAAACGCTCTATACAGGCCTCAATCGCGAAGACGTGACGCGCATCGGCGCCGCACTGCGCGAGCAGAATATCACATTCGACGTCAATACGGCCGGCGACGCCGTCTCGGTGCGCCCGAGCCAGACCATGCAGGCGCGGATGCTGCTGGCCGAGAAGGGCCTGCCGACCAGCGCCAATTCCGGCTACGAGCTGTTCGACAAGATCGGCTCGCTCGGCCTGACCTCGTTCATGCAGGAAGTCACCAAGCTGCGGGCGCTCGAAGGCGAGATCGCGCGCACCGTGCAGCTGATGAAGGGCGTCAAGGCGGCGCGGGTGCATATCGTGATGCCGGTACGCGGCTCGTTCCGGGCGACGCAGCAGCCGCCGTCGGCGTCGGTCGTGCTGCGCACCGACGGCGCACTCGAGGCGCGCACGGCGCAGTCGATCCGCCACCTCGTCGCGGCGGCCATTCCCGGCATGAGCCGGGACAAGGTGACGGTGCTGGATGCCGATGGTTCGATGCTGCTGGCCGAAGAGGACGAGGCCAGCGCAGCGCCGACCAAGATGGCGAGCCTCCAGAAGACGGTCGGCGGAATGGTGCAGGAGAACATCCGCAAGGCGTTGACGCCATATCTCGGCCTGGACAATTTCGAGGTGAGCGTCGCGCCGCAGCTCTCCACCGACAAGCGGCAGACCAACGAGACGGTCTACGACCCGGAGAGCCGCGCCGAGCGCTCGGTCCGGAACGTGCGCGAGAAGGAATCGTCGCAGAATGCGGACCGTTCGACGCCGACCACGGTGCAGCAGAACCTGCCGGACCAGCAGGTGAATAGCGGCGGCACGAAGAATTCCAGCGAGGACAAGACCCGCCGCGAGGACGTCACCAATTTCGAGGTGTCGTCCAAGACAACGACGACGGTGAGCGACGGTTATTTGGTCAAGAAACTCTTCATCGCCGTGCTGGTCAACCGCGCGCGGCTCGTCGCCGATCTCGGCGACAAGAGCAATCAGGCGATCGTCGACAGCAAGCTCGCCGAGATCAGCCAGCTCGCGGCGACGGCAGGCGGACTGGACAAGCAGCGCGGCGACCAGATCCAGGTCACGGCCGTCGACTTCATCGAAGGCTCGCGCGAACTGGCGCCGGTGCCGCCGATCAGCTTCGTCGAGATGATCAACAAGCAGCTCGGCAGCGTCATCAACGCGGTGACCATCCTGGCCGTTGCCTCGATGCTGGTCTGGTTCGGCCTTCGCCCCGCGGTCAACGGCATTCTGACGCATCGCGCAGCGCAGGAGCAGACCGAGGCGGCCGAGGCCGCCGAGCTCGAGGCTGCAACGGCCCTTGCACTGGCCGACAGTCAGGACCCCGAGCTCAACCTCGTCGAGGATCTCGAAGGCAAGATGCAGCGGACGCCGCAGAAGCGGCTGGAGCAGATCGTCCGGCTCGATCAGATGCAGGCGGCAGCAATCCTTAAAGACTGGATGCGACGCGAGGAGGCAGCATGAACGCGGCTATCGGAAAACTCCTGACGCAGTTCGACGCGAATGGGCGGGCCAAGTCTCCACCGCCGCCTCCGCCCCCCAAGATCCAGGATGTGCTGACTAGGCCGATGGAGGTGCGGCGCGAGCCCCAGCCGCCGCGTCAGGCCCAATCGCAGCCGCAGCTTCAGTCGCCGCTTCCGGCGCCCGAGGCGGAAACTCCGTCGGTCAATCTTCTCGAAGATGCCTATCGTCGCGGTCACGCCGCCGGTGTCGCGGAAGGCGATGCCAGGGTCGCCGAGGAGCGCGTTCGCAGCGCGATCCGGCTCGGCGAGGAGCGGGCCAAATGGTCCGACCAGCAGGCGGCCACGATCGTGGGCGGCTTCGAGACGGCCTGCCGCGAGATCGAAACCAACATCGCAAGCTCGGTTGCGCGGATATTGCTGCCTTTCCTCGCCGACGCCGTCCGTGACAAGGCGATCGGATCGCTGGTCGAGCAGATCGCAGCGCTGACCGGCAATTCGCCGGTGCCGGTGTTCAAGATCACCGGCCCGGGCGAATTGCTCGATCTGGTGCGCTCGCAGCTCCAGACGGCCCGGCGAACCGGGATTGAATACGAAGCCGCCGACACTTTCGAGGTCCGCGTCGTCGCAGACCAGACCGTGATCGAGACGCAGATTGCGGCGTGGAGCGAACGTCTGAACGAGGCGCGCCGGTAGTCCGCCATGGAAGAAGTCAAGCACGAGCTGGTGATCATCCGCAGGCGCAGCGCCTTCGCCGAGGAGGCGCATCACGGTGGCGTCTGGAAGATCGCGTATGCGGACTTCATGACCGCGATGATGGCGTTCTTTCTGGTCATGTGGCTGCTCAATGCGCTCAACCAGGACCAGAAGCAGGTGGTCGCGAGCTATTTCAACCCGATCAAGCTCGCGGAGAACGCACCCGCTCCGAAGGGCCTCAAGGATCTCAGCAAGAAGGAGCCGACGCAGTTCGAAGGCCAGGACGGCAAGCGTCAGCCGGCCGGGCCGAACGAAGAACGTCGCGGAGAGTCGCCGACGGCGGAGAAGCCTGCCTCCTTCGAAGAGAAGGTTCTGTTTCGCGATCCCTACGCGACGCTTGCCGAGATCGCCAACAGCGCGAACCAGGCCTCGGGCCAGCGCCGTGCCGGCGCGCTGACCTCCGCCGAAGAGGACGGCCTCAAGGGCGGCGATGCCTACCGCGATCCCTTCGATCCCGGCTATTGGAAGTTGACGCCGCAGACGTCCAAGGATGCGGATCACTTCGTCGACAGCGAGCCAAAGCCGAACGCGTCCGCGCGCGACAACGCGTCCGGGACAGGTCAGGGCGAGCCGCAGGCGCAACGTGCCAAGCAGGACGATGCCGGCGGAAGCGTGGCGCCGAACGCGGACGCGTCGTCTGCAAGCCTGTCGCCCCTGCTGCCGCCGGGGCCTGCGCCTTCGCAGGCTCAACGCGATGGCAGTGCCCAGGCGAATGCGCCGCAACCGGGCGCCCAGGCTGGCGCTCAAGCCAATGCCGCCGCGCAGCCACGCCCCGGCGATCAAGCAAAGAATTCCGAATCGCGCGATGCGGCACAGACCCAGCAGCCGACCGTCAAGCAGCTTCAGTCTGCAATCGCGGATGCGCTGTCGGACATCAAGGCCGGTGCGGGCCCGGTTGCCGAGGTGCGCCAGGTCGAGGAGGGCCTTCTGATCAGCCTGACCGACGATGCGAGCTTCGGGATGTTCGCGGTCGGCTCGGCCGAGCCGCGGCCTGAGCTGATCCGCGTGATCGACAAGATCGGGCCACTGCTGACGAAGCGCCAGGGCATGATCATCGTCCGCGGCCACACCGACAATCGGCCTTACAAGTCGGAGAATTACGACAATTGGCGGCTGTCGACGGCGCGCGCGCAGATGGCCTATTACATGCTGGTTCGCTCCGGCGTCGATGCGCAGCGGATCGAGCATGTCGAAGGCTACGCCGATCGGCGGCCGAAACTGACGAACGATCCTGCTGCCGCCCAGAACCGCCGGATCGAGATCCTGATCCGGGAGAAGCGCCCTTGATCAGGCCGCTCCTGCGCGCCGCGCTGCTGCTGCTGCCGTTCACGACGGTATGCGCGCTTGCCGATCCGGCACCGTCCCCGGCATCAACCTCGGGCGAGCCCTATGAGCTCGTGCGCACATTGCAGGCGGTGCAGGATGGCATTGCCCGTGGCGACACCGCGGCGCATGGCAGCCACATCGCGCTGACCCGGCAGGTCGGTGAAAAGTTCCTCGCCGCCGATCCGGGCGTGTGGAGCAACGCGCAGAACGGCCAGGCCGTCATCATCTACTTGCTCAGCGGCGGCGGGCCGCAGGTCGTCCGAAAGCTGCCGCGCGACAAGCTGAACGTCGACGAGCGGCTGTTCAATGGTGCGCTGGCCTATGTCGAAGGCCGCCAGGACGAAGCGCGCGAACTGCTCAAGGAGGTCAAGCCGCGCACGTTGCCAACGGGCCTGGGCGGACAGGTCGCGCTGGTCCAGGGCGCGCTGTTCGCGCGCGCCGAGGCATCGCTCGCGATCGAGCGTCTGGACGACGCGCGGCTGCTGTTGCCGGGCACGCTGGTGGAGGAGGCGGCACTGCGGCGCGAGATCCTGCTGGTCGGGCAGGCCGAGGATTTCGACAAGTTCGAGTTCCTGACGCTCGCCTATATCCGCCATTACCGCAACTCGGTCTATGCTGGGGACTTCTGGCAGCGCTTCGCCTCCGGCCTGACGCAATCGAGCATTGCTCTCGACGAGCGCCGCTTTGCGCGGATCGTCACTCTGCTGGAGCAGATCGACCGCGCGAGCCGCCTCAAGCTTTATCTCGTGATCGCGCGCACCGCGATGGTGCATGGACGGCTGGCGGTGACCCGGCTTGCAGGCGAGCGTGCGCTGACGCTCAGCGCCGACGCCTCGGAGGATCGCGAGCGCGCGCATTTCTTCCGCGGCGTCTCGCGGGCGCTCACTGATGAGTATGACGGCGGTGTCGCCGAGTTGAAGGCCCTCGACCGCTCGAAGTTGCCCGAGCGCGACGTTCCGTTGCTGAATGCGACGTTGCAGCTCGCACTCGATGTCCGCAAGCCGTTCGTGGGCGGATCCACCGCCGCCGCCGACAAGCCTCCGGTCACGCCGGCGCGTCTCGATCTCGCCGCGTCGACCGAGACGCTTGCGCGCGCGCTGAAGCAGCTCGGCGAACTCGAACGCCTTACCAGGGATCGCCCATGACGAAGCTCAGTGGAACCTCCGGACAGGTCTTTTCGGGTCTCGCCGAAAGCCTCAACGTGCGCGGCGCATCGCGCTCGGGAAAATCCGCCGGAACGAAATCGCCGGCAGATTCGTCGTTCAACGATCTGCTGCACACCGTCTCGAATCTCGCGAAGCGGGCGCTCAACGACGAGGGCGGCAACACGAGCGCGAAGGCCGGATCGTTGCGCACGCACCTCGCGCACCCGGCCGACAAGGACAAGACGGTGCGGGAACGCACCGAGGCCGATGACGAGCCCGAACCCATTCGCAAATCGTCCGACGAGAAAACTGAAAAATCGCCGGAGACGCAAACTCCGGTCGACCACAGCGCGAAGACCGATGTTTCGGCCCGATCGAGCATTCCGGCGGTCGTCGAACAGCAGTTCGCCGCCGTGCCGGCCGTGAAGCCGCAGCTGCAATCGCCGGCGGCCGACAAGAAGGACGCGCCTGCGCGCGACGAGCGCTCTGCCACGACGAAGCGTGAGGTCCAGGGCACCGCGAAGGTCACGTCTGCCGAGCCCGCGCCGCCGGCTGCCGCTTCAACGGGCACGCGCTCGCAGGCAGCGCCTTCGCAGGCGGCGGCAGCCGCGCAGCAAGGCAGCGATGCGTCCTCGAAGGCAATGCCCGCGACGCAAGGCTTCGAGGCCGTCACGGCCAATGTCGAACGCGCCGTCAAGGCCTCGGCGCGGGACGCATTGCCCGAAGCGACCAAGGTCACCGTGGTCCAGCAGGAGACCCATCTGCCGCCGGCGCAGTTCAGCGCCACGCAGCAGGTCGCCAACGCAGTCGTCGCCGAGCTGAAGGAATCGCCGGCTCCGACGGCGTCCACCGCCGCCGATCTCGCGACGTCGCAGACCAAAGCGCCTGAACCGCTCAAGATCCTGACGATCAA
Source organism: Bradyrhizobium sp. P3_C3 (assembly GCF_056402655.1). Lineage (NCBI taxonomy): Bacteria > Pseudomonadati > Pseudomonadota > Alphaproteobacteria > Hyphomicrobiales > Nitrobacteraceae > Bradyrhizobium > Bradyrhizobium sp. P3_C3. Next base: position 8,229 of record NZ_JBFUGY010000077.1, read on the forward strand.
TCTCGAACCGCCGGCGCTCGGCAACGTCACGGTACGCCTTCGCCTCGTCGGCTCGGAGGTTTCAGTTCACCTCGCGGCCGCGCGCAAGGACACCAGCCTGATGCTGGATCAGCAGCGCGAGTCGATCCGCGATCTCATGCAGTCGGCGGGCTATGTCGCCGACGTCGCGCCCGTGCAGCACGGCTCGCTGGACGGATTCCAGAGCGGCTCCGGCCAGCCGCAGCCGCAGCTCTCCGGCCAGCAACAGCCATCGTCGCAGTCGCAAGGCACGTTCGGCGGCGCCGGCACGTCGTCCGGGCAATCGGACGGCGGTGCGAAGCAGGCCCGGCAGGAGCGCCAGTCCAACGAGGAGACGCGTCATGACCAGGACGTGGGGCCGCATACTCGCCGCGGCCCTGTTTATCTGTAGCGCGGGCGCCGCGGCAGCGGCGACCGACAACGCGCGCCCTTGCGAGCGCGAGATGGCGCGCGCGTCCCAGCAGCATGGGATCCCGCTCGGCATTCTCTATGCGGTCGGTCTCACCGAGACCGGGCGGCGCGGTGCGCTCTATCCTTACGCGCTCGGCGCCGACGGCCAGACCGTGTTCGCCAAGGACATGAACGACGCGATCGCGAATTTCGAGACGATGCGCAGCAAGGGCATCAAGCTGATCGACCTCGGCTGCATGCAGATCAACCATTATTATCACGGCGACAAGTTCACGTCGGTGCGCGCGATGTTCGATCCCGCGAAGAACGTCGAATACGCCGCTCGCTTCCTGAAAGAGCTGAAGCAGCGCGAGGGCAGCTGGACCATGGCGGTCGCGCGCTACAACGCAGGCCCCAACAATCAGCCCGCGCAGAAGCGCTACGTCTGTCACATCGTCGCGCATCTCGTCTCCAGCGGCTTCGGCGCGTGGACCGACAAGGCGCGCTCGTTCTGTCAGCCGAAGACGACATGACCGCTACCACCTGAAAGTTGTGCACGGATCCCAATCATCAGCTCCGCGCAAGCAAGAACCCGCATTGTAGATACAACCTGACAAAGGAGCCTACTTCATGAGCCTGTATGGTGTTATGCGCACCGGCGTTTCCGGAATGAGCGCGCAGTCCAACAAGCTGTCGACGGTTTCGGACAACATCGCGAACGTCAACACGACCGGTTACAAGCGGGCTTCGACGGAATTCTCGTCACTGATCCTGAAGAGCGGCTCCGGCAATTACGACTCCGGCGCCGTCGAGACGACGGTTCGCTACGCCATCAGCGACGCGGGACACACGCAGTTCACCACGTCGACCACGGACCTCGCCGTGCAGGGCAACGGCTTCTTCGTGGTGTCGAACGCCGCCAACACGCAGCAATATCTGACGCGCGCCGGCTCGTTCGTGCCGGACGCCCAGGGCAATCTGGTCAACGCGGCCGGCTACTACCTCCTGGGCCAGCCCGGTAAGGTGACCAATTTCTCGCAGAACAGCCTGTCCGGCATGCAGATCGTCAACATTGCCCAGGTTTCGCAAGTGCCCGTGCCGTCGACGGCGGGAACGCTCACGACCGGCAATCTGGATCCGAAAGCGGCTGTGATCGCCGGTCCGCCCGGGCCGGCGTCATATTCGTCGAAGAGCTCGATCGTGGCCTACAACAATATCGGCCAGGCCGTTACGCTCGACGTCTACATGTCCCACACGGCGACGGCCGCCGGCTCTGACACCTGGCAGCTTCAGGCTTACAACTCCGCGACAGGTGCGTCGGTCGGTGCCGCCACCACTTTCACCTTCGATACGACCGCAACCGGCAAAGGCACGCTGGCCGCGGCGAGCCCGACGACTCTCGCCCTCACCGTTCCCGGCGGTGCGGCGATGAGCCTGGACCTGTCGAACATGACGCAGGTCGGAACCGACTTCAGCTTCAAGGCGACTGTCAATGGCAGCGTTCCATCGGCCATCGACAAAGTCGATGTCGACGATTCGGGCTTCGTGACGGCGATCCTCAAGAACGGTCAGCAGCTGACGCTCTACACCATCATGCTCGCCGACGTCGCGAGCCCCGACAACCTGACGCCGGAGCCCGGCAACGTCTATTCGACCAACATGAATTCCGGCAACGCGCAGGCCGGGAATGCTGGTACCGGCGGTCTCGGCACTGTCCAGTCGGGCGCGCTGGAAGACTCCAACGTCGACCTCGCGGACGAACTCACCGGGATGATCGAGGCGCAGCGCGGCTTCACTGCGAATTCGAAATCGTTCCAGACCGGCGCCGATCTTCTCGACGTCGTCGTCAACCTGAAGCGCTGAATCCTCAAGCGCTCATTCCGGGCAAGAGCAGATCATGTCCCTTACCGCCGCTCTCGACTCCGCTCGTGCGTCGCTCATGGCGTCGGGCATCCAGTCGTCGACGATCTCGCGCAACATAGCCGGTGCCAGCGCCGCCGGCTATTCGCGCAAGATCGCCGTGCTGGACAATCTCCCCGGGGCCGGCGTCTATGTGGCGGCGATCCAGCGCGCCGCCAGCTCGGGTCTCTATAATAACGTCTTGATCGCGACGTCTGGGTCCGCCAAGCAGAATGCGATCCTGGACGGTCTTCAGAAGATATCGGCCTCGACTGTGGACGATCCCGAACTTGGGCAGTCGCCGGCCGCCCAGCTCAACAAGCTGAAGCAGGCGCTCCAGCAATATGCCAACGCTCCGGACAACACCACGCTGGCGCAGGCGGCGGTCACGTCCGCCAAGGACATGGCGACCGCGCTCAACCAGGCCACCAAGACCGTGCAGACGGTGCGCCAGGGAGCGGACGCCGACATGGCGACTTCGGTCGGGAATATCAATCAGCTCCTGACCCAGTTCGATAAGGTCAACACCGCGATCGTGAAGGGGACGATCGCCGGTGACGACGTCACCGATTATCTCGACCAGCGCGACAACATCGTCTCGAAGATGTCGCAGGAGGTCGGCGTCTCGATGACGCTGCGCGCCAACGGCGACGCGGCGCTCTACACCGACAGCGGCGTCGTGCTGTTCGACAAGACGGCGCGCTCGGTCAGCTTCGCGGCGACCAACATCTATACGCCCGGGACCACCGGAAATGCTGTCTATATCGACGGTGTCCCGGTCACCGGCGCCAATTCCGTGATGCCGATCAAGACCGGCAAGCTCGCTGGCCTCGCCCAGTTGCGCGACAACGCCACGGTCACGTATCAGAGCCAGCTCGACGAGGTCGCACGCGGCCTTGTCGAATCCTTCAAGGAGGTCGACCAGTCCGGCGCCGCGCTGCCCGACCGGCCCGGCCTCTTCACCTATCCCGGCTCACCCGCGATGCCCGCAAGCGCGACCGTCTCGGTCGGCCTGGCCGGCTCGATCAGCGTTGCCGCGTCGGTCGACCCGGCCCAGGGCGGCAATCCCAATCTGCTGCGTGATGGCGCGATCAGCGGCAACGTTGCCTACAGATACAACACCACCGGCAATGCCGGCTACTCGACCAGGCTGCAGCAGCTCATCGGCAACATGGATGCGTCGCAGCCGTTCGATGCAACCACGCAAGGCAAGCCGACCGGCAGCTTGATCGATTTCGCGGCGTCGTCGACGAGCTGGATCGAAAACCAACGCAAGGCCGCGGACGACAACGCCACCTATCAGAACACGCTGCTCGACCGCAGCTCCGCGGCGCTGTCGAACGTCAGCGGCGTCAACATGGACGACGAGATGTCCTTGATGCTTCAGGTCGAACGTACCTATTCGGCGTCGTCGAAGATCATCTCGACCGTCGACCAAATGTTGCAGAGCCTGCTGGCCGCCGTGGGGAACTAAGTCATGATGAGCGCCAACTACATCTCGACCCTGATGCTGTCTTCGTCGTTGAGGTCCTCGATCACGAACAATCAGGCCGCGCTGACCAAGGCCTCGAAGGAAGCCACCACCGGCCGCTTCGCCGATGTCGGCCTCGAGCTTGGTGCCACGACGGGAAGCGACGTCACCCTGCGGGCGGACCTGAGCTTCGCCGATCAACTCGTCGATACCAACGGGCTCGTCTCGGGGCGCCTGGACACGACGCAGAACCGGATCACCCAGCTCGGCACGACCGCAACCTCTTTCCTCAAGGACCTGATCGCGGCCCGCAGCACCGACGGCGGCGGGCGGATCATCCTGCCGCCTGCGTCCTCCAACCTCCAGGACCTGATCGGCGCGCTGAACGTCTCCTATAACGGCTCGTATCTGTTCTCGGGCATCAACACGCAGAACCAACCGATCACGGCTTACACCGCGGGCTCGGCCAGCAAGAACCAGGTCGACGCGGATTTCCTTGCGACCTTCGGCTTCTCGCAATCCTCGGCCAGCGTGGGCAGCATTACCCCGGCCCAAATGCAGACCTTCCTCAACACCACCTTCGATGCCGAGTTCGCGAGCCCGGCCTGGAACACCAATTGGTCAACGGCCACCGACCAGACCATGCAGAGCCGTATCTCCACGACCGAGATCGCCGATACGTCCGTTAGCGCCAACCAGATCGGCTTCCGCAGGCTCGCGGAGGCCTACACCATGATGGCGGATCTCGGGAACGCGAAGCTGAGCCAGGACACGTTCCAGGTCGTCGTGGACAAGGCCATCGGCCTCGTCGGTACCGCCATCACTGACCTCGCTACGCTCGGCGGTAGTATGGGCACAGTCCAGCAGCGGGTCACCGGCGCCACCGAAAAGCTCAAGGCGCAGCAGGACATTCTGAACAATCAGATCGTTGGTCTGGAGGCGGTCGACCCGACGGAGGCCTCCGTCCGGGTCAACACCCTGCAGACCCAGATCAAGACGGCACTGTCGCTGACGTCGCAGCTCCAGCAGATCAGCCTCATCAACTATCTCTGAGCCGCGGTCTGTCACCTTTGTCTTGTTATTCGGTCTCCTGCGCAGAGTGGTTCTAATGACGTTTGAAGCCTATGAAGCGGTTGTCGACGATAGCGGCTATGAGGCGCGGGGCCGCGAGCGGCAGGCGCTAAGCCTCGGCATCGACCGGCTCGAGCGGGTTCGGAGCGAACGCTTCAGCTTCGAAGATCTGGTCGAGAGCCTGCTCTACGTGCGGCGGCTGTGGACGATCTTCATCGAGGATCTCGCCCATCCGGAGAACGCACTCCCGGAAAAGCTGCGCGCCGACATCATCTCGATCGGTCTGTGGGTCGTCAAGGAAGCCGATCGGCTTCGCGACGAGAAGTCGAACGACGTGATGCAGCTCATCGAAATCAACCGCCTGATCCGAGACGCCCTCTGATGAAAATATCCTTGCGGGCGGGTGAGCGGATCTACGTCAATGGCGCAGTGCTGCGCGTGGACCGCAAGGTCTCCGTCGAGCTCGTCAACGACGTGATGTTCCTGCTCGAAGCGCAGGTCATGCAGGCTTCCGACGCCACGACGGCGATGCGGCAGCTCTATTTCATCGTCCAGCTCATGCTGATGAATCCGACGGGTATCGGCGCCGCAGTCGCGCTCTACGGAGAGCACCACGCGGCCCTGCTCGCGGTTTGCGAGAGCCGCGAGATGCTCGACGGGCTCGCCGCGATCCATGAGCTGGTCCGTACGACCCGCTATTTCGAGGCGCTCAAGCGGATCCGGGCGCTGTTCCCGGTGGAGGACGCAATCCTGGCCGGGCTGGCCGGCGCCGCCACCGAGATCCCATTCCAGGCTGCCTGACAGCGGAGAGGCTACATGAACGTCACCAGCGCGACCGACAGCACCAGCAAGTCCAATGCGACCGATTCCACGAAGAACACGGCGAGTAACACCGTCGACTACAATACCTTTCTTCAGCTCCTCGTCGCCGAGATGAAGAATCAGGATCCGACCAATCCGATGGATACCTCGCAGTACATGAGCCAGTTCGCCCAGCTCTCGACGGTCGAGCAGGCCATGCAGACCAATTCGAAGCTGGATGCGCTGCTGTCGTCGCAGTCGCTGTCGCAGGCCAACGGGCTGATCGGAAAGACCGTCAGCTTCACCGACGCGACCGGCGCGACCTTCAGCGGCAAGGTCGTTTCGATCTCCATCAACAACGATGGCTCCATCGCAACCCTCGAGAACGGCACGAAGGTCGCGGTCGGGCCCGGCCTTACGATCAGCCAGTCATGAACGAGCGGGACGCCCTCGACATCGTCCAGGCGGCGATCTGGACCATCATCGTCGCCTCCGGCCCCGCCGTCGGCGCCGCGATGCTCGTCGGCACCGCCATTGCGCTGATCCAGGCGCTGACCCAGGTCCAGGAGGTGACGCTGACCTTCGTGCCGAAGATCATCGTCATCCTCCTGGTCGTTGCCGTCTCCGGCTCCTTCATCGGCGCCCATCTCTCCACCTTCACCGAGATGGTCTATTCGCGGATCGAGCACGGCTTCTGATCCGCGCGAGCCCGGCCACCACCCTCGCGTAAGCTTTGCACGGCAGATTGCGGGGCGGACCCTCTGCCGGTGACCCATGGCCGATACATTAGCTGCTAGCCTGCCGACCCCGCGACGATTGGGGGCCGACGCCTTTTTCGCGGGCGGTATCGTGGCCATGCTCACGATCCTGTTCCTGCCCATACCGCCGATCCTGATCGACCTCGGCCTCGCCTTCTCGATCGCGCTGTCCGCGCTGATCCTGATGGTCGCGCTGTGGATCCAGCGGCCGCTCGATTTCTCCGCCTTCCCGACCGTGCTGCTGATCGCGACGATCCTGCGGCTGGCGCTCAACGTTGCGACCACCCGTCTGATCCTGTCGCGGGGCGGGGAGGGCGAACAAGCCGCGGGTCACGTCGTTGCCGGCTTCTCGAAGTTCGTCATGGGCGGCGACTTCGTCATCGGTCTGATCATCTTCGCGATCCTGGTGACGGTGAATTTCGTCGTGATCACCAAGGGTGCAACGCGTATCGCGGAAGTCGGTGCCCGCTTCACCCTGGACGCCATCCCAGGCAAGCAGATGGCGATCGACGCCGACCTCTCGGCGGGCCTCATCGACGACAAGGAGGCCCAGCGCCGGCGCCGCGAGCTCGAAGAGGAGAGCGCGTTCTTCGGCGCAATGGACGGTGCTTCGAAATTCGTCCGCGGCGACGCAATCGCCGGCCTGATCATCACGGCGATCAACATCTTCGGCGGCATCATCATCGGCGTGACGCATCACGGGCTGACGCTGTCGCGCGCCGCCGACGTCTACACCAAACTCTCCGTCGGCGACGGTCTGGTAACGCAGATGCCGGCACTGATCGTGTCGCTGTCGGCGGGCCTCCTGGTCTCCAAGGGCGGCACCAGGGGGTCGGCGGAGCAGGCCGTGCTGAGGCAGCTCGGTGGCTACCCGCGCGCGGTGTCGGCGGCGTCGTTGATGATGTTCGTGCTCGCCTTGATGCCTGGGCTGCCGATGGCACCCTTCGTGCTGCTCGGCGGTGCCATGGCCTTTGTCGGCTACTCGCTGCCGCGGCGGCAGGCGGCGCGGGAGAAGAAAGAGCATGCGCGCAAGGCCGACGAGCGCGCCCAGGCCGATGCCAAGGAGTCCGTCAAGGAATCGCTCAAGACCGCAGAGATCGAGGTGTCGCTCGGCGGCCATCTGTCGGTCCATTTGCTGGGCGCGCGCACCGAGCTTGGACACCGGGTCAGCAAGCTCCGCAAGAAGTTTGCCAAGCAATACGGCTTCGTCATTCCGGAGATCAAGCTCAGCGACAATCTGTCGATCGATCCCAAGGGATACCAGATCCGGATCCACGACACGCGTATCGCCCATGGCGAGCTGCGGCTCGGCGAGGTGCTGGTGCTCGTCGACAAGGACGGCAAGCCCGACGTGCCCGGCGAGGAGGTGATCGAACCCGCTTTCGGCATGAAGGCGCTGTGGGTGACGGAGGCGTTCACCGACGAGGTCAAGCGTCAGGGCTGCAAGCCGGTCGACAACCTGTCGGTGCTGCTTACACACTTAAGCGAAGTGCTCAGGGCAAATCTCGCGCAGCTGCTGTCCTACAAGGACATGCGCGGGCTGCTCGACCGTCTCGATCCCGAATACAAGCGCCTGGTCGAGGATCTCTGCCCGTCGCAGATCTCCTATTCGGGCCTGCTGGCGATCCTGAAGATCCTGCTGGCCGAGCGCGTGTCGATCCGCAATCTTCATTTGATCCTGGAGGCCATTGCCGAGATCGCCCCCCATGTGCGGCGGTCCGAACAGGTCGCGGAGCATGTGCGGACGCGACTTGCCCAGCAGATCTGCGGCGACCTTTCCGACAACGGTGTGCTGAACGTCGTCCGCCTCGGCAACCGCTGGGACCTGGCGTTCCACCAGAGCCTGAAGCGCGACGCCAAGGGCGAAGTCTTCGAATTCGACGCCGATCCTCGCCTGATCGAGCAGTTCGCAACCGAAGCCAGCGCCGCGATCCGAAAATTCACCGAGAACGGCACCAGCGTGGTTCTCGCGGTCACCCCGGAAGCCCGCCCCTATGTCCGGATGATTCTGGAGCGGGTGTTCCCGACCTTGCCGGTCCTGTCGCATGTCGAGGTCGCGCGCAGCGCCGAGATCAGGGCGCTGGGAGCCATATCGTGATCAGCGGCCTTGCCGATAGCGTGCTGGTCACGTTCATCGTGTTCTGCCGCATCGGCGCCTGCCTGATGCTCGTGCCCGGCTATTCCAGCGTCAACGTTCCGGCCCAGGTTCGCCTGTTCGTCGCGCTCGTCACGACGTTTGCGCTGACGCCGATCCTGATCTCGGTCCTGAAACCTCTCACCGACAACGCCGCGCCGCTGACGCTTGTGCTCCTGATCTGCTC
>NZ_JBFUGY010000078.1:0-16952 GCF_056402655.1 Bradyrhizobium sp. P3_C3
ACCTACGGGTATGATCCCGCGACGAACATGCAGGAGACGAAAGTCACACTCTGCCAGATCGCGGCGGCATAAGGAGCAACGACGATGGCACGTATGAAATTTCTCTGCGACGCCGACCGTTGCATCGAGTGCAACGCCTGCGTGACGGCCTGCAAGAACGAGCACGAGGTCCCCTGGGGCATCAACCGGCGTCGTGTCGTCACCATCAATGACGGCAAGCCGGGCGAACGCTCGGTCTCGATGGCCTGCATGCACTGCACCGATGCGCCCTGCGCTGCGGTGTGTCCGGTGAACTGCTTCTACACCACCGCCGACGGCGTGGTGCTGCACTCCAAGGACCTCTGCATCGGCTGCGGCTATTGCTTCTACGCCTGTCCGTTCGGCGCGCCGCAATATCCGAAGGTCGGCAATTTCGGCTCCCGCGGCAAGATGGACAAATGCACCTATTGCGCCGGCGGTCCCGAAGCCGACGGCAGCAAGGAGGAATACGAGAAATACGGCGCGAACCGGCTTGCCGAAGGCAAGCTGCCGCTCTGCGCCGAGATGTGCTCGACAAAATCGCTGCTCGCCGGCGATGGCGAGATCATCGCCCAGATCTACAGAGAGCGCGTACTGAAGCGCGGCTACGGCTCGGGCGCATGGGGCTGGAAAACCGCCTATCGCGAGACGATCGAGTCCTGAAGCAGGCCGCGGCCACGCGGCGCAGATGCCGAGGAGGAGTTCATGTCGTCATCCGGAAGGTTCATTCCAGTCACCATCGGCGCGTGGGCATTGCTTCTGTTGATCATTGCGGCGCCGGCACCGTCACTGGCCCAGCAGGTCAATCCGACAGCGAGCTCGGTTAACGAGCGGCAGTTGCTCCAGGAAATGGACCGGATCCAGGGGCGCGTCAGCATTCCCGACCAGCGCTCCAGCGTGCTCATGCAGCCGGCTGGCCGCGAGTGGCGTGAATTCCGCAACGTGGCGCTGCGCTGGATTGGCGGGGTTGCCATCCTCGGCATGCTGGCGGTTCTCGTGATCTTCTATTTGACGCGCGGCATGGTCCGTCTGGAAAGCGGACGATCCGGCCGCACAATCGTGCGCTTTTCCTTATTCGAGCGTTTCGTGCATTGGATGACTGCGACCTGCTTTGTCGTTCTGGCGATTTCCGGATTGAACATCACCTTCGGCCGTCCGTTGCTCCTGCCGTTGATTGGCCACGAGGCGTTTTCCGAATGGTCGCAGTGGGCGAAGTACGCGCACAACTACCTCAGCTTTCCGTTCACCATCGGAGTCGTGCTGATCTTCCTGATGTGGATCGCTGGCAACGTCCCGAACAAGGCGGATGTCGATTGGATCAAGCGCCGTGGCGGTATGGTGGGTCACGATCATCCACCGGCCTATCGTTTCAACGCCGGCCAGAAGGCGATCTATTGGATCGTGGTCATCGGCGGAGGCCTGGTGGCGGCCACCGGATATGTGCTGATGTTCCCGTTCTATCTGTCAGGTATCGAAGGGATGCAGTTCGCGCAGATCGTTCACTCCATCGTGGCGATGCTCTTCATCGCGGCGATGCTGGCGCACATCTATATCGGGACGATCGGTATGGAGGGCGCGTTCGAGGCAATGGGCAGCGGCACTGTCGATGTCAACTGGGCCAAGGAGCACCATGGGCTCTGGCTTGAAGAGCAGAATGCGCGCGCCGAAGCGAATGCACGGCCCCGGCCGGCGGCCACCGCGGCGGAGTAGGGATCGCGCGGCCCATAAATGTGCCAGGCGCTTGGTCAGAGCCGCACGCCCGTCGTCGCAAACGCTTGTTGGACGGGTTCCTGGATCTGGTCAAGGACGACAAAACCGGCCGCCGCGATCACAATTGCGGCTGCGCAGGCGAGCAAGAAGGCTTTCATGGCAACGCTCCGCGGGAGGTCGGGGGGTAGTTTATATGAGCGAGCAACCTGCGGACAACTGAATCAGCACGTGCCAAAATCCGATCGTTGGTTGGCCGGTTGGCACGATAGCGCCGCCGAATCTACCACAAGAACGGAGCGACCATAGTCAGCTGTCGAGCAGTAGTTTGACGAAACAACATAGGCAATCGTCGCGACTCGTTGGCGTAATCGCAGAGCCGTCAGGAAGAAAACTGTCCGCAGATCATTTAGGTCGCGCCGATGATCGGCACATCGCGTGCCTTTGAATTATGACAAGTTTTCTGCTGGCGGCGGCCTTACGGACCGGGCAGCTCGATCCGCGGGCTGGACGAGCACCCGGTCGTGCATGTGGCGTTCAACGACGCCGAGGCTTTTGCCAAGTGGGCAGGCAGGGAACTTCCGACCGAGGCCGAATGGGAATTCGCGGCGGACCTCGCCACTTTGCGCTGTTTCGCGATCCTGGCGACCCAGGTTCGAGCACCCGTGCCCCCGCCTTGAGGCGCTATTCCGACCGCGAAATCGAGCGGCGGGCGTCCCTCATTTCCGCTATGATCAAGCCATGACGATCGGGATCACCGGACCCGAACGGAAGGTACCAAGGCAGAGTGCCGTGGTCGGGCTCACTGTTGCGGCCGCTGTCATTGGGGTTTGCCTGATCCTGCTCTGGCTCGCGAGCGACCTCCTCGTCGACTGGCTGTGGTTTTCCTCGATCAGTTATCCGCAGGTTTTTTGGACGACAATCGGTGCGAAAACCGTCATCTTTTTTGCGGTCTGGACCGGAACCGCCATCATCCTTTGGGTGAACGGACGGTTCGCACTGCGCTTTGCCCGACGGCGGTCGACACAGCTTGTCACCGCTTCGGTGTGGAACTTCGCGGGCAACGCGCCGCCAGATTTGCTTGCGCTTTTACGCGATCGACTGCCCTGGTCCCGGTTGATCGTAGGTGGGGCAGCTTTGCTCGCTCTGCTCGTCGCCGCCGCAGAAGTCGGCAACTGGGGTGTCTTCCTGCGGTTTGTCTATCAGGTGCCATATGGCGCAGACGAACCGCTCTACAACAAGGACATCGGCTTCTATCTCTTCTCGCTGCCCGCCTATATCCTCATCAAAAACTGGATGATGCTCGCGCTCGTTCTGAGCGCGCTTTTCGCCGCGGCGATCTACTGGGTGCACGGCGATATCGAATACGACCTTCATCGCCGATCAATGTCGTCGATGGCGATTGCCCACGGCTCGGTGCTGCTCGGTCTTTTCTTTGCGGTGAAGGCCTGGTCCTATGGTCTTGATCGCTATCTGCTGCTCTACGGCGACAACGGTGTGATCGTCGGCGCAAGCTACACCGATGTCCACGTGAGGCTCCCGGCCTTGTGGTTGATGATCGGACTTTCGGTCATCGCGGCGTTCGCCACGTGGGCAAATTTGCGGGTGCGCACCTACCGGCTTCCTGCCGGCGCGTTCCTGCTTGTCGTGATCGGGTCTTTCGTGCTGTCCAGCGTGATTCCCGTGCTGTTCCGGGAGTTCTTCGTCAAACCAAGCGAATTGGAGCTGGAAAGGCCCTATATCGAACGCAACATTGCGCTCACCCGGCAGGCTTACAATCTCGATCAGATCGCAGCCAAGCCGTTTGCGGCGGAACAGAAGCTTAGCTTCAAGACGCTCGACGCCAACAAGGCGACAATCGACAATATCAGGCTGTGGGACTGGCTGCCCTTGTCGGACACCTACGCGCAGCTGCAAGAGATCCGCACTTACTACAAATTCCATGATCTTGATGTTGATCGCTACTGGCTCGATGGCTCCTACCAAAGCGTAATGCTCTCGGCTCGCGAATTGCAGCCCTCCCTGCTGCCGCCGAATGCCCAGACATGGGTCAACCGCCACGTGCTGTTTACTCACGGCAATGGCGCGGTGATGAGCCCGGTCACGCGCAAAAGCACCGAGGGGCTACCGCTGCTCTATTTGCGGGATATCCCTCCGGTTGCGGATGGAGGCCCCAAAATCCACGAGCCGCGCCTCTACTACGGCGAACGGAGCGACAACTACGTCATCGTCAAGGGGAGCACGCCGGAGTTCGACTATCCGAAGGGAAAGGACAATGTCTACGCGGCTTATGACGGTACGGGCGGCGTTCCGATAGGAGCGATGGTGTGGAGAGGCCTGTTCGCTTACTACTTCAACGACCCGAACCTACTGCTCTCGAGCTACATCACGACCGACAGCCGTATCATGATCCGGCGCAATATCGGGGAAAGAGTACGAACGATCGCCCCGTTCCTCAGGCTCGATCACGATCCTTATCTGGTCATCAGCAATGGGCGGATGTTCTGGATGCAGGACGCCTACACGGTGAGTTCCTACTTCCCCTCCGCGCAGCCGGCGCAAGACGAGGATATCAACTACATTCGCAATTCAGTGAAGGTCATCGTCGATGCCTATAACGGGACCGTCGACTTTTACCTGATGGACACCGGCGATCCGATTGCAGCGACCTATAGGCGTATCTTTCCGAGCCTGTTCAAGCCATTCTCGGCCATGCCGGCGGATATGCAGAGGCACATTCGCTATCCGGAGGACCTGTTCCTGATTCAGGCGCAACTCTATCAGAGCTATCACATGGAGGCCGCTGACGTTTTCTATAACCGCGAGGATCTCTGGCAGTTCCCGCGCCAGCCGGGCGGCGGCGGCATTGCGACGATGGCCCCATATTACATCATCATGCGACTGCCCGGCGAGCCCCAGGCCGAGTTTTTCCTCATGCTTCCCATGGTGCCAAGCCGCCGCGACAATATGATCGCGTGGCTCGCCGCGCGTTGCGACGCGCCCGACTACGGCAAGCTGATTGTCTACGAGTTTCCCAAGGAGAAGCTCGTCTACGGGCCGTTCCAGATCGAAGCGCGGATCAATCAGAGCACCGATATATCGCAGCAGATCACGCTGTGGAATCAGATGGGTTCGCGGGTGATACGCGGTGCGAACCTGCTTGTGATCCCAATCGAGAACTCGATCCTCTATGTAACGCCGCTCTATTTGCGAGCGGAGCACGGACACCTGCCGGAGCTGAAACGCGTGATCGCAGCCTATGGTGAACATGTGGTGATGAAGGAGACGCTCGACGAGGCCTTGTCAGCACTGTTTATCGAGCCTGGCGCGGTGCGGCCGGTCTCGAACACGAAGGAGGAAATTCCTGTCGCACGCCCGTCGGCAAGTCAGGCACGGGAGGCGCTCGACCGCTACAATCAGGCCGTTGAACGATTGAAGTCCGGCGACTGGAAAGGCTTTGGCACGCAGTTCGACGCAATGCGCGAGCTTCTGGAGGAAATGAACCGGCACGCCACGGGCCATTAGCGCCGCGGCTCCTTTGGCGCTCATTGCGGAACACAGGGGCAGGCGGTGTTTGCACTCGCGGTACGAATGCCACTGAGAAGCGAGGTGGACCGCAAGCAGGTCGAGCTGGATCTCCCCTGTAAACCAACCGACAGGCCCACTGTCGCGCCTACTGCTGTAGCCACTGACTGAGTTCATCTTCAGTTACAACACGCTCGAAATTCTCGGTTTTGCTTTTGATGCGGTATCGAATGCGTCCGTCCGCCTCAATCGGGAGGCATGCAACAATAGTGTAGACGGTCCGTCCGCCATTGTCGGCGCGGCCCTGCGGTCGCTGGGCTTGATGATGAACGTCGTCGTTGATCGAGAAGATGTAGGGCATTGTGTTCCTTACAGCATTTGGGGCGCGTGCGCCGCACAGAGAAGCCCGCCGGCCCGCTGATTGCAATCAAGGTTTTGCGGGCCGTGAACAGTCCCTTCGAGAAGGCCGCGGAACCCGAGGCCAGCCGCGGGCCCCTCTCATCTCATTCCCGTGGCAACCCATGCCACCGGTGGTATGGTGAAGGGGTTCGACCTATTGAATGACTTGATGGCCGCGCCCCGAGGGGGCCTTTCCAAGACATCGCTGGATCGAATTTGCTCACACGGATTGTGGGTAACGAACTCTTTCGTGGGTATTGTTGGAGACGGATAATGGAAACGGGTGTCGTGAAGTGGTTCAACGGCCAGAAGGGCTTTGGCTTTATTCAGCCGGACAATGGTGGGCCGGATGTATTTGTTCACATTAGCGCCGTCGAGCGTGCGGGCCTTCATGGACTAGCCGAAGGGCAGAAGGTCTCCTTCGAGGAGAAGACCGATCCGAGGCGCGGAAAGACGAGCGCTGAAAATCTGAAGACCCTATAACATCGGTCGACGCTTCGGTTTCACGGATGTACTGAGAAGCAGGCTATAGGGGGGATATCATCGCCGACCTGCGGCGGAGATGCCGCACGATTGTTCGTTAAGTTTTATCGTTCATCCGCTAGGTCGTGGAACTTAGCACCAGCGGCACCGTCCCCAGCGTGCGCAGCAGCCGCCGCAACCCCCGCAGCCACCGCAACCACGCACAGCTCGGCAACCACGGCAGCCACGGCAACCACCGCAACCTCGGCGAACAACAACGGCGGCTAACTGCACGTCGCTTCCAGCATTTTCCTTATCGAAGAGATAGAACGTGGCGAGACTGACGTCGGCCATTTCCTCTTCGCCAAGAACGAAGCGCTGATTGGGCGAGATGTTTGCGCGGATGCGCTCCCCGCCAGCGAGAGACCCAGTCCGGCCGTACCGAGTGCCGTCACGGCGGCGGCTTTGGTTGCGCGTGCGTGCTTCGCAGCTTGCTTCACCCGTGGCATGGTCGCCATCCTTTCGGAAGTTGTCGTGAAAGGGTCAGCTTGACGTAGCAAGTGTGCCTGTACGTCTAGAAATGCGACCTAGCGCATTCGGTTCCCCTTCGCGCGCGGGTCTTTTTGAGTTGCAACTGGTGGTGGACCTGACTGACCGTCTGACGATGTCCGTTAACAGGGGCAGAGCGGAAGTTGGACTTCGCGGCGGTCAATGCGGATTTTGACCCGAAGCCGACAGGTTCGAACAGCTGGCGCTTTCCGCAAGGCTCCAGCCAGCGAGGCGACTGCGCAAGTGCTGCTCAAGAGTTAAACGTCGATTGGCTTTTAATCTGATGGGCGCGTAAAGGGTACAAACCGCACGAGGCTGGCGGCGCGCATTGTTGTCTTGCCCGGGCCGGTTTTTTCCACCACCGTGAGCTCCTGAGTGGTGTAGGCAGGTCCCACCGGCATCACCAGCCGGCCACCCAATTTGAGCTGCTCAATCAGCGGCGCCGGTACGTGCCCGAGCGCTGCGGTGACGATGATTGCTTCAAAAGGACCGCAATCGGGCCAGCCAGCATAGCCGTCGCCAAGCCGAACGCTCACATTGTCATACGCGAGGTCCTTGAGCGTTTTGGCTGCGGCTGCGGCCAACTGCGGGATGATCTCGATGGTGCAGACCTTTCGCGCCAGGTGCGCAAGGATGGCAGCCTGATAGCCCGAACCCGTACCGACTTCGAGCACAACATCATCGGGCGCGACGTAAGCCAGCTGAGTCATCAAGGCCACGATGAATGGCTGCGATATGGTCTGGCCGGCGCCGATCGGAAGCGGCATGTCCGCGTATGCGATGGAGCAAGATCGCTCAGGGATGAACAGATGGCGTTGTGTTTGCCCCATAGCCTCAAGGACTCTCCCCGACAGCCCCTGCTGTCCCAAAACACTAACGTGGAACCGGGCGTAGGCCCGGATGGTTTCGACCATGGCGGCGCGTTCGAGGACGCATTGCGTATCCTGTGCGGTCACTTCGTGCGCGACGGTCACCATAGAAAGCACGAGCAGCAGCAAGGTCCTCATGAGCCGTCTCTCCGATCTCGGTGGCGCGGCGGCGACAAGGCCGGTTGCGACGCACCCGCAGCAACCAGTCATGCCGGCGCTTGGGTCACCATCTATGACGCGCGGTTGAGAAAGATCGGCAACCCCTGCTTGTTGCCGTAGATGGGGCGATAGCGCTCCGTGTTGTAGCTGCTGGCGACGTCCAATTTGCGCGGGCCTAGCTTGGCGTCAGGGATGGGCACGAGGTCGTAGCAGCCCTCTACCAGCGCCGACATGAGGCCGGTTTTGCCTTCCAGGATGGCATCGTAGGCCATGTTGCCGAAAGTCAGGGCCACAAGCTTGTCGATGAAGTCCGGATCGCCCGATCGCAGGTCGTAGGTGAGGTCGGAGATGATCGTCTCCTCGCCGGTGCGCTGCTTGATTTCGTCGGCAAGCGATTCCGCCACGTTGGCCTTCTTGCGGTGACCGTAGGCGTCAGGCTCGCCGTATTCCCGCAGCTTGTAGCCTTCCCACTGAGCTCCCTCGCTGAGCACGATCAGCGCGTAGTTGCTTGGATTGGCGCGCTTGTCCTCGATGAGCAACTGGATCAGCTTGTCTAGGTCGACCTTATACTCCGGTATGACGCATCGTATCGAGGTCGCATACGCGGTGTAGAGTGCCGTAAATCCGGCATCGCGGCCAAAGACGCGGAAAATGCCAATTCGCTCATGCGAGCCGACGGTGGTGCGCTGCCGCTGGATGGCATCGCTGGCGCGGGTGATCGCGGTCGAGAAGCCGATACAGTACTCGGTGTTGCGGACGTCATTATCCATCGTCTTCGGGATGGCGATGATCTTGACGCCGAGTTCGTTGAGCTTGGCCGCATAACTGAGCGTGTCGTCGCCACCGATGGCGATCAGGTGTTCGATGCCAAGTCCCGAAAGGTTAGCGAGCACCCGGCTGGTGAGGTCCCATGTCTTTGTCGCGATGCCGCCGTTGGTGCTCAGCGAGACCGGAACATCGTTGCCGACGAGATGATAGGGCAGCTTTTGTATTTTGGAGGGATTGACGCGGCTCGAGTGCAGCACGGTGCCGCCGCGCCGGTCGATAGTGCGAGTGTTTTCACGGTTGAGCGGGATGACATAGTGAGACCTGCTGGTCGGGTCCTCGAGGTTCAGGTGCGTGAGGGCCTCCCAACCACGGCGGAGACCGACGACCTCGATGTCGTTCTCACTGCCGCGATAAGTCACGCTCTTGATGACTGCGTTGAGGCCGGCGACGTCGCCGCCGCCCGTGAGAATGCCGATGCGTCTTTTCGCCAAGCCAAACCTCCCAGCATTGGCAGGTCGTAATGATGCACAGCGCAGCTTCGCTACTCGGCCGCTTCCGGCTTGCGCTCCTCACGCAGCCGAAATCGCTTCACGAGTGCGGATACGGTGTCGCGGAAGCCGCCATATTCCAGCTCAGAATAGGGCAGCATCGCAGCGCCGGACCAGCCCTGGCTGCGCATCTCGATTGCCTTGCGTTGCGCGCGCCGGCGCACCTCGTCCCACGCCGGGTTGTCAAAGAAATCGGTATAGGACTCGGAAAAGCGGCCGTCCTTGTCGACCGAAAAGCCAGCGCAAGAAACGATCGGCAGGCAGTACATGCCAGTGACCGGTGTATTGAGCGGCACGGGCATCAGCGGCATCACATGCGAGCCGCGCGCATCGCGCCCACGAAGTGTGCCTTGGCGAAGGGCGAGACAATCTCCTCGGGCGCCGGGAAAATTCCCTGGTTCCTGATGATTGCGACCGGATCGTCCTTGCCGGTGTACTTGCCTGCGATTGCGTGAAGACGTTGCGCCGACACGGCGGCGGCAACCTCGCCATATGTTTGAGAAACGATGCGATCAATGCCAAAGCGCTCGTTGTCGCGGAGCAGTGCGGCAATGTGGTAGTTGTCCTCGGGCGCGTCGAGTTCGATCACGCTGTCGCCCGCCGTGTGGTCCATGTCGATGACATGGAAACGGAATCCCTTGATCATCGGGGGTAGCATCAGCCCGGCGCAATACATGGGATCAGCGAAGGCGAGGTAGAGCGGCAGATTATAGGCGCCGGGGCCGCATTTGTCGGCGGCAAACACCATGAATGATTCCGCGGGTCTCGGCCCCGAGAGGCTGTGGTCGAAGCTGAGCTCGGCGACGCCCGGGCCGGCACCGCGAATGTTTCCGGAAGGTGYGTCTGCGAGAAGATCCTGGCCGGCGCCGTAGAGACCGGAAGTCCTTGCAACCGAAGTGGCCGCAAGAAACGCCTTCCAGGCGAGTTGATGGATCTCGGAGCTCCCCTCGCCCCGAGTGTGCGTCATGATGATCGCAATGTCGTCGCCGGTGTGGCAGACAAAACCGTCGATCAACAGACCA
This sequence comes from Bradyrhizobium sp. P3_C3, assembly GCF_056402655.1. NCBI lineage: Bacteria > Pseudomonadati > Pseudomonadota > Alphaproteobacteria > Hyphomicrobiales > Nitrobacteraceae > Bradyrhizobium > Bradyrhizobium sp. P3_C3. The sequence goes on from NZ_JBFUGY010000078.1 coordinate 10,027, forward strand.
TTGCAGATCGCCTTCGCGACCTCGCCCTCGACAGCTGCCATCATGCGTGAAGATGGCTTCGTATGCCCGCCGACTGAGCCAACGTCAGCCTTGATGACCGAAAGAGTGAGTCTCATGAGCTTTCTCTCCGACCAGCACAGCGCGACGCCTCTGCGCAGGCTGCGCCGGGGCGACGGCGCTGCTCATACGCCGGAAGAACGTCTGATGTTACGTTAGGTTCCGCAGATGCCCTTCCTGCTCGAAAAATTCGGGCTCATCCGCTTCCCGAGATCTTCAACCACCTTAAGGATCATTCCAGAACCGATAGGATAAGTAGATCATGCGCCATCATTTTCTGCGGTGCACGAGTCCGGTTTTGGCCCGCGTGATACATGCCGGTGCAGTCTGACGATTTCCGTTCACAGGGGTAGACCGGAAGAGAGCGGCATTGTCCGCCGCTTGTGCCCGCACTGTAGGTAAGAAGGTGTCGAAACCACTGGAGAAGCGGCAGCCCAAAGAGCTCAGCAAGCGCCAGCTTTACGCCATACTAGCTGAGGCGGTCAGGAATACGGACTAAGAGCTAGCCCGCGAAGCGCGCCCGCCCTCCATAGTCCTGAAACGGGAAATGATATTGCCCGTCAGAATGCGGCGTCTATTGCAGATCGTGCCAAGACCGGGAAAGTTCGGCAGTCTATGACGGCGTGTTCCGCCCGTGAATACACCGTATGGTTGGCCCAGAACAAAACGGGCCACGTTGTCATTTCAAACTAGGCCACTGTCGCCGGAAACAGGCCAGTGCCAAGACTTTGACAGTGGTCCGACCAGATCGACTTGCTTGAGGATGGGAGACCGCTTGGCCTATCACACAGCCCCTCAAAAGTGACCAACGGAAGTTATTCGCATTTTCGCAGTGCCGTCATCATCTTCTCAGCCAGCAACAACAACGGCGACGGTCTCTACCTCGTCATCGCGATTGCAAGAACTGGTGCTACCGGTACTGGAAAGAAGGTAAGCCGCGCTGGCTCGGTCTAGGATCGCTCAAGGACGTGTCGCTAAAGGACGCGCGGCTTGTCCGCGACGCAGCGCGTCTTCGTGTCAAAGGCGATCGCAGCGCACCCGGCGTCGACATCGTGTGGAGAAGCGAGCGGCGCCTGAGGAAGCGAAAGCCGGAGAGACCAAGGTCACCCTGCCTACTTTCGAGCTGTGCGCCGAAATCTACATGCGCGAGCACTGGTCGATCTGGAGCACGAAGCATCGCGGTCAATGGCCGTCGTCGCTCAAACGGTACGCTGGCCCGACAATTGGAAACTCACGATCCCAGAGATCAAGCCTAGCCACGTCTACGAATTGTTGCGGGCGATCCGGGTTGAAAAGCGAGAGACGGCTACAACTTTCGGAACAATGCACCACCTAGCAGGACTTTGGGGGCGATCCGAAACCGCCGGCCGTCTCCCTAAGGAGGGCAAGAGCGTCGCGCGTGCCGTGAGTGAGACGGGGACATCCTATCGAGAAACGTTCTGCGGGGTGGACTTGAGCATCGTAGCTCATTTGATCCTGCCGCTGCTGTGGGATCCGTTAGTGCTCCCAATCAGCATGATCCAAGGCATTAGAAAGCTGATGTAGAAGTTGCGACAATTGTTTTTTGTCGGCGATTGGGAAATCTTTGAATAGCCGAGCCTCGCGCTTACGCGAGGCTTCGGCCATTCTAGTGGCGAAATCTCTACCTTCGCGGGTAAGCTTGGCGATAGCGGCTCTGCCACGGGAGCGAGTCTGCTCGATCGAGATCAGCCCTCGATCCGYCAGGATGGCGAGACTGCGACTTGCTGCAGCCTTGTCGACGTCGGCAGCGTCGGAAAGTTCACTGACATTGAGGGATTCGATGCTCTTGAGCGTCATGAGAAGACGCCATTCCACGATGCCGATGTTCCAGGCCGCGCGGTAATACGCGGTCGCGCCTCTGTTGAGGCGCATGCCGAGGGTCGACACCAGCACGGCCACATGTTCACGGGCCAGCATTCCGGCATTCCGGGAACGTTCGTCCGAAGCTTTCTCCCTCTCGAATTTCTTGGTCGCCGGCATTTTCGAAGATCTCCAATGGACTTCGTTCCAAGTCCCGCATTTTGCAGCGCATTGATCCAGATCAAATTTCTTGACAAAACATTTATTGACATATCAACATAGAGTCCAATCTCCCAATTCCAAGAAAAAAGTGGCGAGAGTGACATGGAAGGAAACGGCTTGGTCGCCGGTCTTGATCAGGCGAGGACGTATGCCGGCGCAATCGATTGCGACCTTCATCCGGCTGTGCCCGGGATGGGCGTCCTCCTGCCCTATCTGGACGATTATTGGCGCGAGATGGTCTCCGTCCGCGCGCTCGATCGTCTCAATCTGAGCCTGACCAGCTATCCGCAGAACTCGCCGCTGTCCTGTCGTCCAGACTGGCTTCTCCCGGGCGGCGCGAAGGCGGGCTCCTCGCTCGAAGCGATGCAAGACCATGTGCTCGATCGGTTTCGACCGCGCTATGGAATTCTAAACTGTCTCTATGGCGCGCAGGTCCTTCACAGTGAGGATATGGCGGCAGCGTTCTGCCGAGCGACCAACGACTGGATCAGGGATCACTGGCTCAATCGGGATCCGCGCCTCCGCGCCTCGATCGTGATCCCGTCGCACAACGCGGAACTCGCCGTGGCGGAAATCGACCGCCGCGCCGACGACTTCCGGTTCGTGCAGGTGCTCATGCTGGTGTCCGGTGAAACGACGCTGGGCCGGCGACATCTCTGGCCCATCTACGAACGCGCCGAGCGCCTCGGCCTGACGATCGGAATTCACGCAGGAAGCGCCTATCGATATGCGCCTACCGCCGTCGGGTGGCCGTCCCACTATGTCGAGGACTATGTGGCGCAATCCGCAGCATTCGAGAGCCAGCTTCAAAGCCTGATATCGGAGGGCGTGTTCGCGAAGTTCCCCGGGCTCAAGGTCGTTGCAATCGAATCCGGGTTGACGTGGCTGAGCGGATTCATCTGGCGCGCCGACAAGACATGGAAAGGCGTGCGAGCCGAAGTTCCGTGGGTCACGCGCACGCCGTCGGAGATCATCCGCAATAATGTGCGTTTCACCGTCCAGCCGGTCGATGCGGCAGACGAGGGTGAGGCCATCATGCGGCTCGCCGATCACATCAAGTCGGACGAACTGTTCCTGTTCTCGACGGACTATCCGCATTGGCATTTCGACGGGGACGCGGTCCTGTCCGGCGGGCTCTCCGATACGCTCTTCCGCAAGATCGCAAGTGAAAATGCGCTTGCGACTTACTCGCGATTGGCCAAGGCCGATCAGACCGTGGAGGCTGTGCCATGAGCACCGTTGAACTCGAGCGGCCACAGGCCTCGAATTACAAGCTGAGAGTGATCGATTGCGACATCCATCCGGCGATGACCTCCTGGACCGAGGTGCATCCCTATCTGGAAAGGCAATGGATCGAGCATCTCACGGTCTACGGCAGCCACCTGCGCCACGCTTTCTCCGAGGCACTGTCGCATCCGCGCATGTCGCCCGACGCTGCGCGGATCGATGCCTATCCGGAGGAGGGCGGGCCGCCGGGATCGAGCCTTGACCTGATGAAGAAGCAGCACCTCGATCCGAACGGGATCGAGGTGGGCATGTTGATACCCCTGCGCTGGAATCCGGGCAGTCAGAGAAATCTCGACCTTGGCGTCGCGTTGACCCGCGCGATGAATACCTGGCAGGTCGAACGCTGGGTGAAGCAGGAGCCGCGTTTGAGGGCCTCGGTGCTGATCGCCCAGGAGGACACGGTTGCCTCCGTCGCCGAGATCGATTCCAGGGGAGGGGATCCCAACTTTACCCAGATACTGATCCTGCCCAAGACCGACGAGCCGCTCGGACGCCGGCGCTACTGGCCGATCTATGAGGCGGCCGTGCGCAACAACCTGCCGATCACGATTCATGTCGGCGGCACCAATGGCCATCCGTCGACCGGCGGCGGATGGACATCCTATTACATGGAGGAACATCACTCGGTCGCCCAGACCATGCAGGCGGTCGTGGCCAGCCTTGTCTTCGAAGGGGTCCTGGCGCGCTTTCCCGAGTTGCGCGTCGTGATCATGGAGGGCGGGTTGGGCTGGGTGCCCTCGCTCAATGCGCGCATGGACAAGCACTGGGCGCGGCTTCGGGGCGAGGTTCCTCATGTGAAGAAGCCGCCGTCGGAATATGTGCGCGAGCAGGTGTGGTTCAGCACGCAGCCGATGGAAGAGCCGGCGACGTCAGCCGAATTGATCGATCTGTTCGACAGGATTGGATGGGATCGGCTGCTGTTTTCCACCGACTACCCGCATTGGGATTTCGACGATCCGCGCTACGCGTTTCGCGCCAACCTCACGCAGGCCCAGCGCGAGCAGCTTCTCTACGAGAATGCGCGCAAGTTCTACAGGTTGGACTGATGGCGCGGCATGTGGTTGCGACCGTGGATCAGATCCCGCCGGGCCAGCGCCTGCTGGTCCAGGTCAATGGACGCGAGATCGGCATCTTCAATGTCGAGGGCGAGTATTTCGCCGTCGGCAATCGTTGCCCGCATGAGGGGGCGTCCTTGTGCAAGGGGCGCATCGTCGGGCTCGTCGAGGCGACGGGGCCTGGTGACTATCAATACAGCCGGCGTGGTGAGTTGTTGCGCTGCCCGTGGCATGGCTGGGAATTCGATCTGCGAACCGGGCGGTCATGGTGCGAGCCAGATCGCACCAAGGTCCGAAGCTATGAATTGAAAGTCGAGCCCGGAGGCGCGCTGATCGAAGGCGAGCTGCGCGCCGAAACGTTTCAGGTCACGATCGACAAGCAATATGTTGTCCTGGAAGTCTGAAGACCAGCGGATTGCCAAAGCAAAAAAGAGCATTGGGAGGAGTAAGTGTTGTTCAAGCTAGGGATGTCGGCGGCTGTCGCCTGTTTCGTGGGTCTGTTGAGCTCCGCGCACGCCGAGGACGGTTCTTGGGACAAGGTCATCGAGGCCGCCAAGAAGGAAGGCAAGGTCGTGGTCTACAACATGGCCTTGGGCGCTCCCTACTTCACGGCTGTCCTCAAGTCGTTCGAAGCGAAGTACGGAATTCCGGTCGAGAGTCTCGACCTCCGTGCCAGTGAGCTCTCCGAGCGCATCCGCACCGAGCAGGCGGCCGGCCGCTTCCTGGGCGACGCGGAAATGGTCACGACGACCATGATCGAGGAGCAACGCAAGAACGGCGATTTYGTGCAGAAACTGCCGCCGATCCCGAATGCCGCCCATTTGCGACCGCCGTTCAAAGCCAATGAATACAGCGTGCCGGCTTTCATGCAGCCGATGGGCATCCTCATCAACACGCGGCTGGTCAAGGAGCAGGACATCCCGACGAGCTGGAACGATCTCAACGATCCCAAATGGAAGGGCAAGATCCTCTCGGACGACATGCGGCCGCTCGGCAGCGGGAATACCATGTTCGCCATCCTGGAAAAGACCATGGGCACCGACTTCAATCAGAAGCTCGCCGAGCAGAAGCCCGTGTTCAGCCGCGATATGCGAAACGACGCGCGGCGCGTCGCTCGCGGCGAGTACGCCATCTATATCCCGCAGATCTTTGCCTTCACGTCCGATCTGAAGGGGCTGCCGGTGAAAGTCGTGATTCCGAAGGAGGGTGCACCTTTCGCGGAGATGGATCTCGCGGTGCTCAAGAACGCGCCGCATCCCAACGCTGCGCGTTTGTTCATCGACCACTTCCTCAGCGTCGAGTCGCAATTGCTCTACGCGAACGCCTGGATGCTTCCGGTGAACGCCGCGGCCGCCGAGCGCGCCAATCCGGACGCGCAGCAGTTCGTGAATGCCAAGATCATCGGTCCCGCCAAGCTGGCTGAGCGCTCCTCGATGATGGATCTCGCCAAGAAGCTTTACCCCTGAGAGACCCATGAGCGTTTCAGCCGGAGAGGGAGTGAACAACCTCGTCGAGAGGCGTACGACCGGCCTGAGCGGGATCGGGCGGTGGCTGCAGGCGACTGCGGCAGGCCGCCTTGCGGCGCTCGCTCTGCTCGTCGTCGTTCTCGCCTTCCTTTCCGTCTATCCGCTGTCGATGCTGCTCTATGGAAGCCTGCATTCGACGCCGCCGGGAATGGCCGGCACTTTCAATCTGGACGGATATCGCGACGTCATCACGCTGCAAAGCGCGGTGACACTCCTCAACACCGTCGGCATATCCCTGGCCAAGACCATCCCTTCGGTAATCCTGGCCGTTCTGCTCGCCTGGATACTGGCGCGAACCGACACGCCATTCCGGGCGGCTCTGGAAGTCCTGATCACGCTGCCATTCTTCATTCCCCCCATCCTGACCGCAATGGCGTGGGGCATGCTCGGCAATCCGCAGGTCGGATTGCTCAATCAGCTCTATCAGTGGGTCACGGGATCGGAGACAGCGCCGATCAACGTCTATTCATATGGCGGCGTAGTCTGGCACATGATGCAGTATTCCGTGCCGTTCCTGTTTCTTCTTATCGTGGACGCCTTCCGAGCGATGGATCCGAGTCTCGAGGAGGCGGCGACCATGTGCGGCGCATCACGCCTGCGAACTTTTCGCTCTGTCACATTGCAGCTTATGCTGCCCGCGCTGACCGGTGCGGCCATCCTGAGCTTCATTCGCGGCATCGAGAATTTCGAGTCGCCGCTCTTCTTCGGCTCACCGGCGGGAATTCGGGTCATCACGACGGACATCTACGACTCGATCAACCAGCGGTCGCCGCCGCAATATCAGTATGCAACCGCGATCAGCTTCGTCATCATGGCGCTATTGTTCCTGATCGTTCTTCTGCAGCGGCGGATGCTGCGCGGCCGGAGTTTTCAGACCATCACCGGCAAGGGCTATTCGCCTTCGGTGATGAAACTCGGTGCATGGCGATGGGCGACCTTTGCCTTTTGCGTTCTGTTC
>NZ_JBFUGY010000079.1:0-16145 GCF_056402655.1 Bradyrhizobium sp. P3_C3
TGCTTGTATGCTTGTACTTGTAGTGGAAGTAAAATCTCGGAATTGTTTCAGCAGCTTGCAGTCCTGAAGTTTGCGGTGTCAATCTTTTGTCTAGGACCCTGCCTCTTCTCCTATGCATCTCGGGGTGCCGATGCGCCCTAGCATTCTCCGAGCCTCTGATGCGTTTTCGCTCGGCCCCAGTGTCTCGGCGCCCTCAGCGGGCTCGAACGCATCGTCGGGCTTCGTCTTGGGCTGCGGGGTAGCTGGTAGCGCTTTGGGGTGCGAGTAGCGACCGAAGTTTCACCGGGGAAATTGATGCGCTGCGGGATGTATCAGGCACCGAAGACAACCTTGCCGCCAGTCTAAATTTCCGGGAAGCTTGCGGTGTCAGACGATACTCAACTCCATTTTGAGCGAGGGCATTGCAATGAAGGCGATTTTCGCAGCTGCCTTGACTTTGATGACGGTGACAGCCGCTAGTGCGCAGGACTCCCCGTTTCGTAAAGAGCTGAAGCGAGGCGACCTGACCGGGACGAACATGGAGATCATCACGAGCATTAGCGAGCTTAAGCCCGGTGATGTCTCGATGCGCCACATTCATCATGGCGACGAGTCATATTACTTCCTCGAAGGGGGTACGATCGAACTGCCCGATGGAAAGCAGATGCCGATCCCGACTGGCACCGTTGGCCTGAGCGTACGAGACACGCCACATGGTGCTTACAAAGTCGTTGGCGACAAGACGATCAAGCTGCTGACGGTCCATATCGTCGACAAAGGCAAGCCGCTCTACGACACGCCACCGAAATAGGCTTCGCAGCGGCTGCGCCGCAAGAACCCCAATAGATTTATTGGCTAAGTGGTGACGAACGTGGATCGCTGGTGATTGCGCTCTATACATGCACGCCTACCCCCCTCATAAGCACCAGGACTAATATATCTATTAGTGGCCACCCTTATGGCTGGGGGTACCTTGTAGAGCGCAGGGATCAGGAAAGCCGAACGCAGGAGTGCAGGACCGCGGTCCTGAAGCCCGAGCCGCAAGGCGATGATGGCTTTCAGTAACGACAACGTGAATAGCAATTCCGCTAGCACAATCAATTAGTTATATCGCAACTTAAGGGCGCCAAGTGCATATGATGCTCCCCATAGAAAAAAGTCGTTCCTGAACAGCGGCATAGGCGAACATTTGAAATGTTTGACAAAAGATTTGAAAAAACATCTGAAAAAACAAAAGGTTAGCCAGATTTTTCCGCATTCGCTACCTTGCGCGGCATCGAAGGTCACGCCCTTCGATTAATCCACATGAACGATGGCCTGGCCTCTTGGCTGTCAGCGGCGCTGTCGCCCGTTGAACGCTGTCGTTTGCTCGAATGGAGATTGTTCTTTGACGCAAACAGTCATGACGGAAGTAGTTCACGTGAAACGACGGTCAACCGGGAAGAGCGTAGCCACGCCTTTCTTTCATTTTACCAGCAAGCGAGCGGTACCAAAAATCTTGTCTGTGGGACTCAAAGCCCAACCAATCTCGGATTGGCCCGAACAAGTTGTCGGAGCAATCAAGGGCGTCTGGCTGACGCTTAATCCCGAAATGTCTCCGCTGTTCTCAACCTATGCGGAGCATCGCTTAGAGGTCGTGCTGCCATATTCGGATAAGCGGCTCGTTCACATGCGAAGCTGGATGCGAGGGCGCCTCACTCGCAAACAACTGACGGCCATGGATGACGACACCAACGGCGAGTGGCAGTCATTCTACCTCTACCTTGGAGATATTCGAGCAAGCCGTATCAGCGGTGCCGAGCACTACCTGGATTTGGCGGAGATCGAAGCGTGTCGTTCGGAATACTTGGCGAAGTTCGCCGCAGAGGAGATGAACTGCGAAAATGCATCGTTGGCGAATTGATCGAAGGTCGGCGACCTTTGAGATCTAGCGATGTCGCTGTTACCTCATCACGTGTGGGGAGGACGAAGTGCATTGGATGCACTCGAAACGAAAAATAGAAGCGCATAAAATGCGACGCCCGTAGCGATACGGATCGTGGCCTGCTCAGGCGACGTTCAGCAAAAATCCAAGCACGAAGAGCCTGCAGGGGCAGCACTTCTGCTGCCCATTCACGCATGCAAACGGCGTTTCGATCCGAGTCGCTGGTTGCTTCGCTACGACCAATTTCAACCCCGCCCGTATCTCTAAAGAGCCCAATGGACACTTCCTCTAAGCATTCCTTTCTGGACCCCTACGCCGTCGAAGGACTTGAGCGAGCCTTTCGATTTGCCGTCAATTTCAAAAATGAGACGCCCTTCGGGGCGGCCGGTTTGACTGAACAGCTGGCAATCTGGAACGAAGCGAACTCCGCTCTTAATCCGACGCACCTCATCCGATTCTACGAGAAAATCGGTCTGAACGAAAGTGATGCCACGCTCTACGTACTCGATACGATGAGTAAACGCCTTCGACTTCTTCAGGAAACGTTCGGTGACGCTCTTCCTGCCTGGTCCTTGCTGTGTCTGGTTTCAATGCTGTCAGATGGCTCGATTGAGCGGCTCGTTGCCCAGTTCGAAGCGACTGGAACTTTGGACGCAAAGTCGCTCTTGAACCACTTCACGGAAGGCGCTCTCGAAGATTGGCGCAATCGAGCGGACAAATAATGTCCAAGAAGAACGGGCTACGGGATAGCGGCAGTGGTGTCGACTTTCGGCGCCTTCCGATGTCCGAAACTGCACGCCGTCGCCTTGCAGCAATCGACGATTCCCGGCGTCGCACGCCCGGTCAGAAGATGGCGTTAGCTGGTCATCTGCTGTCGTGCGCAAAGGATTCCAAGCGGGGTCTGTACGTTCCGCTCGTCTCGAACGTCGCAACTACCGACAAGCTCACTAATTTTGACATCGTCCCAACCGAGCTTTCGGCAAGCGCCGGGACGGACCTTCGCTACTTTTGCAATTCCTTGTTGCTGCCGAGTAGCCGACAGCCTGATTTGTCCGGCAGCCTTGACGTTAAGCCGTCTCTCCGTGTCACAAATGCGGGATTTCTTGTTGCTACGGTCGAGCATGACCATGCGACTGTAGAAAGTCTTGAGGAGGGCATCGAGTGGACATCGAATAATGGGAAGATCCACATCATCAACGAGGAGTTGCGCAGCTATCGAGACTACAACGGCTACTGTGCGGTCTGGAGCGGGCACCGCTCCGTCCACCTGCATTTCGTCTTTGACACGACGCATCTGGTGAATGCCCCGTCTGTGCAATCAGCCATGGAACGGTGGCCCGCTTACGCCGAACAAGCTGCGCTGATGGAGGGGGTCTACGCAACATATTACGACAGGGTTGCCGGTCTTTGTAACGAGGTGCTCTGCTCGACGGTGCCGCCTGACCACGTCATGCGAAGGTCCCATCAATTCCGCCGTATGCCCTGGGGCCTCAGAACTATCGAGGATGATTCGGACATTCTCAGGCTGAAGGCTGGCACGGTCGTTCCTCAGCTGGTCCTCAGCGAAAACATCCGCTGGAAGCGTTCGGCAAAAGGCAGCCAGAGGTACCTCGTCCCGCCGGATATTAAATTTCAAGTCCGATCGCTAGCGATCAAGGCACCGGCGCCGACTGGGGGCGCACGATCAGAGGTGGGGACCCAGGTGACTGCCGAACTGTCTGAGATGTGCAAGATGGAATGGGGGGAGTTTCCGAAGCCCATCGACATGTGGTGGGACAGGCACGAATGGGTCTTCAAGTTTCAGAACCACCCCAACGACAAGACTCCGTCGACCGTCTGTCGAGGCGACCATAACCAGTTGCTCATCCAAGGTGGAGGTGCGCCCGATGGCACTTTCATCCTGCCTGGGGAGCTTACGGCGAATGAGCTTGGGACGCACTTGGCGTTACGCTTTGGCTTGATGCGTCATCAGACGACCGTGGACGTTTCCGCACGGAACAAAAGCCTCAAGGGCCTTGCATTACACAAGACCCGTCGGGGGAAGCCCATCAAGGAGACCCTGGAGCAAAGCCTACGAGATAATTTCCCGCTCTACACGACCATGGACCACGGACAGCTTCAAACGATCTATCGAGACAAGCTGCGAGCTAACTGCACCACCATCCGTTCCTTCAACATGCCCGCCATCATCGAGTCGGCGGAAGGCATCGGGAAAACTAGATTGCTTTTCGAAATCATGGCCAATGAAGCGCTCGATACCGCCTTGGGACCTCAAGACGGTCGAGTTCGTTTCAACGCTTTTGCTTTCCGTAGCGAACGGCAGGCCGTCGAGAAAGCCAGAGAATATGAGCAAGAGACAGGGCGTCGAGCCTTTGTTTGGCGCTCGTTCTGGAGCCATTACGTTGACGCTTGCCGATGGGCAGACACCACCCCCATCACGAAAGCCGCCTTTGAGCACCAGACTGATGTTCTCGCTCTGTTAGGTGAGATAAGGCAGGCCCAGCCGGCTGTTTTTAAGCGGCTGGAGGCCGTGCGCCAAGACTTGTGGCGTGATCAGGCGGGCAGGTCCACTTTCAACAGCAACACGATGGTGTTCACCACGCATGCGACTGTGATGAGCTGGGTGGAAAGTCGCGTCACACGAACTTGGCATCATCCTGAATTCGACCCATTCGTCACCGCCGCCGATGCCAAGACGATGCGGGATACCACTATCCTGCAAGATGTAGTTTTCGACGAACCCGAGTTCGACGAGTTGATCTGGCTTCTTACCTCAGAGTTGCACACTCATTTGACGAGCGTGAACGAGGCGGACTGGAAGCATACGACGGTTGAAAGCCAGCGTTACCTGTTTGAGAAGGTTCGGCATTCGGGCGCAATTCCGCATGACATGAAGTTCGAGACCTATTCCGAGCTGCGACATCTCGACCTCAGCACCCTGGAGCGGGTGGATGTAGACTATTATGCGCAGCCGTTTGGACGAGAGAATAGCGCCAAGGCCATTTATCTCAGTTCGCACCAGAGGTCTTTCTATCTCGGGGCAAAGCGATGGCCGTTCGCCGGGACGGCTCGTATTATCTATTTGACCACCGAGGCATTCACCGCCGACTCTATTGTGGCGATCTACATGAAAGAGAATCGGCCTCTCTTTCAATTAAGATTCGATGAACTTCCGCCCCTTTATCCGATCGATGTGCCGCTCGTGAAGGATCGGCGAGCAAGGGCCGAAGAAATTCAGAAGCTTGTTCGTGAGATTCTGACCAGCAACGGCGCAGCCGTGGTGATCGCAAACGGTTTGGACCTGTTGAAGGGCGAGCGGGCCATGACTTTTCAAAGCATGAAGGGGCACAACGGACTATCCGACAAGGACATTTTCATCATCGTGACGTTTTTAGCGCCCGACGTTTACGCTGAGCTCAACGTGCTGGGCGAATGGATCGGGCAGACAGACACCGTCGCAAAGTACTACGCCGCTCAAATTTCACAGGCGGTCGGACGAAATACGGGGTTTAGACAGCAGGTCGGCACGAAGACGGTTGTCGTCATGTCCGACGGCTTGCAGAGGCAACTTCGTCCCCGGCTCGATGGCCTGCCTAGCAGATTCGTCCTCCAGCCGGCTCCTGAAGCATTTTGGTAGCAGGTGCCGTCAATGACGATGAGGGCGACATTTGTCACCGTGTCTCGGGTCGGAGTGTTGAGATATGAGCAGTCAGAGGCTCAAGGCTCGCTAGTAGTTTGGCTTGCGTCTGCTCCACGCCGTCCTTTAGGACGTCCAGTAGGGACAATCTTGTAACCGCAGGCGAAGCTGGCACCTTGTCACTCTTTGCTGATTCGAGGCTCGGCTTCGGCGCTGCTCGATGGGCGGCGATTTTCTTCGTTGGCTCTTGCTTTGCAGGCATTTTCAGCTTCGATACTTGGCCAGTTGGCGCAGGAACTCTGGTAGTCACGGGCCTGGAGACTTGATCGATGGCTGCAACTGCAACTGCTTCTTGCGGCCATCGATCAGCAAACTCCAACACGCTAGGTGGTGGAACGATCGTCGGCACGCTGGTATCTATGATCACCCGCTCAGGTAACTGTTCGGCCGATGCTATCCTGATGGCTGGTCGCTCGGCAAAGCTTCCTAGTGACACCGTGACCGGTTGCGGGAAACACCAGCCGATTCCGATCAGCAAAAGGACTAAAGCGCTGCCGACGAACCCAAAATACTTCATCAAAGGCATAGGCCGCCTCCGTTTGAGACGACCTTGGGACTGGTGTTGTTAGCAGATCGCTAAAGATAGATTAAAGCTGGAAACGTGGTTAGCATCGTTGTTGCGATGCAGCGGTGGTTACTTCGCCAACGACCTTGCCTTCGATGATGCGTCGTAGATCTCGATCTTCAGCGTCGGATACTTAGTCCGCAACTCGGCTGCCGCTCTCTCTGCCGCCTTCTCGTCGTCGAACTCAGTCTTGAAACATCCATCGACAACTATCGCAAAACCGATGGCTGGCGCGATGTCGGCACGCTTTACGTGGCGTGGCGGCTCACTTTTGACCTGAGGTGTCAGCTTCTTCATAGTTGGCCTACGGCATCTGGAATCGCACTTGCTGCTGAGACTCTGGCAGTTCGCCGCATTGGACGCTCGCCGTCTGCCAACCAGCGGAAGCACTGCACAGCAGTATCACGATCCGCAAACCGATAAACATGCCTTCCCCTTTTTCTTCTCAAGAAAGGCTACACAGGGCGTCTTACGAGCGGCTTAGGTAAGACGGTTCTCAAGACGTCAATCAAGTTGGTGAATGTCCACCGGCGAGAAACGTTGGTGTCGAACAAGGTCGTCCGGTCAGGCATGAGGCGTGATTTGTAGCTCGAGCAAGGCCATTCGTCCTAGCGTTAGGGGATCCAGCTCACCATTCTTGGCGTGGCGAAGAATCGATTCAGCAATCAATTGAACGTTGGTCGAACTTACCGGCTCGGGTAGCGTCGTAATTGCGGCATCCATCGCCGCTTTCAAGATTGCGATCTTGTCGGGCGAAAAGGAAGCATTACCGAAGTCTTTCACGATCTGCTCTCTCGGCTCATTGAGCGCGATTAACGATAACTCTCCGCACTTCCATTGTTCCAGCGGTGCGGAGACACGAAGGAGAGAAGTTCGGCCAGACTTCCTTTGAACAATCTACTGCAGGCATTGCGCTCGCCGAGGCTGCAGTCTGTTCTGTAGCTGTGGCAGGCTTTACGCATGCTATGCACCCGGCTGAGAGAAGCAGGGAGACCATAAGGGCCGTTAAAGGTTTCATTGTTTTCCCCGGGTAATCGTCGGAGCGTCAACGGCTCGTTCTTCTGGTCGTTCCATTCCCAAGCAAAACTCAGTAGCAAAACACCTATTCTCCCTCCCCGAAACCAAAGTCGTGACTGATAATCGGCAACAATTTCGGAACCAATTAAACTGGGCGGTCTTGGTCGATCACTGGGCGGCTGAGTCAACACGAGGCTTACTATGGCTAGAGATGAACACAATAAGGCGGCAGAACACCACGACAACGCTGCCAAGGCCCATCGCTCTGCTGCCGAGCATCACGGCAAGGGCGATCATGCCAAGGGCAAGGAACATTCGAATATGGCAAAGCAGCATTCACAGACGGCGAACCAGCACAGCGATCAAGCCCACTCAAAGAGCCAGCAACAGAAGTAACTAGCAAAAGGCCCGGGTACGCCCGGGCCTTTTCGATTCAACATGGCTGCAAATGACGCCGAAGAACTAGCATTGGGCTGCCCGAATTGGTCGAGCGACCGGTCATCAAGGCGCCTTCGAACTCGTGCACAATTGCGCTCGAAGTCAGATAGGCAATTTTCTTCGAGGACCGCATTTCAAAAACCTTGTTCTGTGCCCATTTTTTGTAATCTCGATGGTAGTGGGATCAATCATTGCCAAAAGATAAGAAATCTTTTGTCTGAACCAGAAGCGCCTCCGAACGTCGAGCAATTCGGTTATCCAATAGCCGTCCCCTAGGGGTTTGATGGAGGACAGCGTGCTCACTTGCGCATCATGTTTGAGGTCGTACCGCTTGTTGTCATTGAAGATCAGAAGTTCAGCAATGGATTTTTGAGCGACTGCTTCGATGCCTAAGAGTCTGATGGTGAAGCACGCTTCATCGGCTCCAATGGGGAAATCGGGATTGGGTGCGACCCAAACGCCTTTCACGGGATAGATATCGGCAGCAGCTGCAGGATTGACAAGCGAACCTACCAAACCTAGCAGCCAGGCGCTGGCTGCTAGCCGATTACGGAGGCTTATCCGAGAGGTTCTCATGCTGAACCCCATCACCGTGCGGGTAAGAACTACAAATCACGTTCAGTCTGTCAATTACCTTGGGTAACCTAGCAATCAAAAGCGGAAGGGCTTGCCCAGCAAGGTCGACGAACTCTCGTTGCTTTTATTTCGAGCCGTGATCCTCAAGACGCCGAGGGACGATAGCATGTGCTTTGCCTCCGAACAGTTCGAGTCCATTGCGCTTCGTTGCCGAAGCTTCAAAGCAGCATTGGCCTTTTTGGCTCGACGGCCTGATCGAAGGCTGTATGTCGGATTGGCGTTACGTCATCCAAGACCCAGGAGCCACGAAATGTCGACGTCCATTTTGAAGTCCCTCACTTTCGTCCCGCAGCCCAAAGTCAGCTCTGACCCATTGATTATCAAGCGGGAACGCATGGTGTCCCGCTTGGAAGATCAGAAGAAGCTGCTCGCTGACCCGCTGTACCAGCGACGCATCAAGCGCTGGGAAAAGAAAGAAGGCGGCGAGAGGGTGCTCGTCGAGAGGCCGCTCCGCACGAGCAAATGGTGGCAGCAGGATCAGAACGGCGGATACGTGATGACTGTGAAGGTCGGATCGAAGCGCATCGAGTTCGAGAAAGGTAGGGCAGCAATTGCAGTCGGGCCGCTGGAGAAGCTCACCAGCGTCATTGACGCTCTGATCAAGGCTGTCCGAGCTGGTGAGCTCGATTCACAATTGAGCGAGGCAAGCAAGGCGGCCAGGCCCATACCGCCCCGCAAGGCAGCCTAGCGAGTAAGCAAGGCGATAGAGTGTCCTTGCAAGCTGAGAGCAGTTGCCACCTCTCGAGGTGGCAACTGCCTTCTTACTAACACCACCCCTAGGATATGAGCGAGCACAGCGTGGGATGAAGCAAAATAGATTTGCCAGCAGCAGCCTGCTCCATCAGGGAACGGATAAAAGGCCTCCTAAAGCCGCAATCGGCGATGTAGGTGGGTCCCTTCGGTCCTACAACGCCGATACAGCCAGACCATACAAGCACATCTATCACGGCATCGACCTTGTCGCCGTCGACCTTTTTTTCAATAGCTAGCTTCAGGTCCGCCAGACTCGTTTGAGAGCCAAGCGTCGTCAGGTCGTAGAGCAGGTCCTCCGCTTCCGGGACTATATCGAACAGTTCGTGGCTAACATCCTCCAAGACTTGCCATCCAAGCTCTTCACGAGCCTTGAGATAATCCTCTTCCTCAATCTTGGAACGTCTCAGCGTAACCGCACGACGTCTCGCAGTTTCAAATAATCTGATGAGATAGCGAGGTCGCATTAGCGAGGATTCCGACAAAAAATGCAGAGTAGGAGTGCCACGCACTGCGGCAACGCTCACGGTCTTCCACAAGTCGGGCCAGTTCACGCTTTTGCCGGTGAAATGAGACATCACCCTATGTTCGAGCAAACTGAGTAGCAGCTGCTCGTCGTTCCATTCAACGCTAGCCACCGGCACTTTTCCGTAGTCGGCCATTGCCTTGACGACAAACTCGAAAACATCACTGCGGATAAATGTCACCCAATCGAAGTCAGTTTTCACTCGGGCGAAACGCTTCTTCACCTCTTGAAGAGCCTCAATCAACCCGACGATGATTAGCGCATCTACAGAATCAAAACCGGCTTGCGACCAAAAGCGATCGATATTGTCAAAAAGAAAAACGACGACTCCCTTAATCTTCAAGTAAGCGTTGATCTCGTCTCTCAGGGTGCGAATTTCTGCTCCGTAGACGATCTCCAATACTTTGCTCGACGATAGAGTAGATTGATCGGCCGACTCTCGGTGCTTAAACCTCTCAACTATCCGGTCGGCGAGTCTCGTCAGTCGCTCTGAGAAGTCGCCTGAGCCAGTATCAACACGAGAGTTGTATGCGCTCTCAAGTCTGCGATACCGCTCTTGAAGTTGAGAGTCATACTTGGCCCGCTTCTGATCTTTCTCCAGAAGCTTGTATGTAATCTCAAGCAGTACAATGTACTCCCAAAAGGCGGAGATGAATTCCTTCCGGGTGCCGAGAGCAAGCTTTTCGAGCACGAACTCCTTCAGCTTAAGAAGCTGGTAGTTCTCCGGTGCAAGGTCGACAACGATATTCTCCTTCTTGACTCGGATGTTGTCTCGTACTTGGAGAAAAATTGCCGACTTTCCGCTGCCCTTTCTTCCGAGGATGACGTTCAACTCGCCTCGATACGCCAGGCGATACTGTTCGGTCTGAAGAAAGTAGTCCGACAGGGTCGCCGCTTCGTTTTCCGCCGTCGGATCGCCGCAGCTAACAGAGTCGAGGAGATTATCCTCAAGCTCACGAGCCTCTACGAAGTCCTCCTCGAACTCTTCCAGCTCCTCTTTTAGGCCTCTTAGATGACCATCAACGTCGGTTGTCTTATTATAGCGTGAAGCGATTTCATCTAAGTCTAGCGGGAGGTGGAGCCCCTCCGGCGCCAGCAACAAGAACGGCAATCCCAATCCACGAGCCAAACCTATGGCAAAGGCCGCCCTCTGATTCTGTCTAAATGACTCTGGTTCGGCGTCACTATGCCATGTTGCTATTATGCCGAGTGAAGCGGCAACCTGAGAGAACGCCTCAGATGCAGTAAGACGGTCAATTTCTCTGGGATTGAAACTCCGAAATCGTTTCCGAACGATCTTTTTTATTCCACTGGCAACCCTGCTATTAACCGCACTCGCCGTTGACGGCTGCAAGAAGTAGATCGGAGCTTCTCGATTTTTGCGTGGATGTCGCCAGGGTGCAGTGGCTGGTGGCCCCTTCTCAAGAATGGATTTGAGCGTCGATTGATTCGAGTAGGAGTCATGCCCAATGTTGTGCAACAGGCCTATTTCCTGGACTTTGGACCAGTCCTTGCTTTGTGAGCGAACAAGGCGAAGCGGTTTAGCCATGCCGAGAGCGAGGCCGACCTCGTACGTAACATTGTGATTGGGTTCTGAGATATCGGCCACGATAGAGTCGGCGTCTTCGACCCAGCCGTATACCGTTGAACCGAGAGGTTGGCCCGACGCATCATTCATATTCCAGCAAACGAGTTCGACGGCACTTCCAGTTGCATCCTCGCACGCTCGAGTGATGGTATCTGCGAGAACAGAGTCTCGGGAAGCGAATGCGACGAAGGAGCGGTGAGCCATGGAGATGAGCCTTGGAGATTCGGCGTTTCCAATGAAGTTGCCCCAAAATGATGTCATTCCGCCACCAAAATCGAGCCAGATGGAGAGTTCTGGCACATTGCTTAGCCTGACGAATCACGGGCGCTAAATGAGCCGGCTTCACATTGGGGTCTGGCGATATGTGCCAGGGCCACACGTTTTGACGGATCCCATGGAATCGCTGCAAAGTCTGCACGGGCGTGCCCTCGGCGTGCTTCGAATACGCCGCAACACGCTAACTTGTCTTATCATGCGAGCCGGCACCCCAAATGAGCTATCCAAGAACGCAGCACTGTAGTGCTGCCTATCGGCTTTGAAGGAAAGCCATTCGCTTTGCGGCTTGGCTACAGGATCTAATGGTCCTGTACTGCTGATCCTTCGATTCTCTGATTCCTGCATGTACGGGCACCGCCAGCCATAGCGGCGGCCACCATCCGAGCCATGCCGCCTTATGCGCAAGGCCTGCAGGTATGCAGCGGCAGATCACTTCTTCTCTGGGAATTCCCTCGTGAAGGTCGCCGACCCCAAGTTCGAATTACTCGGGCCGAATGCGGTGACAGTGATCTGATACGAATGGCTGCCGCTCGGTGGGCTTGGTGGCGAATAGTTCTGCAGAGCGCCACAAGCTACTGTCGACTGCCCCTTGTACGGCACCGATCCTCCACCATGGTTGTAGCTTGGGACCTGGAGATCAACCATGTGGAATTGCAGCGTGGTTGTACCCTTCGGCACACCGCTCACAGAGAACACTGGAGAGCTTAGCCCGCACCAGCGAAAGTGCATCGAGAATGCTGATGCCTTTGCTGTGCTCAAGGCCAAGATGGCCGTAGCAAAAACAGTCAGTTGAACCCGCATCGCTATTCCTCCAGTATTTGCAATCATAAGAGTTGATTCGGCTCTTCGCTGCAACTCGACCTGTTTTTGGTTGGAATATTTTGAACAAAGCATCAGCTCTTTCCGAATTGGTTACTAAAAGGCGTCGTGAAACTCAGCTGGCCTACCATCATCTCCACAGCTTCGACGAAGGTATATGGGATTGCGAACACGTCGTGCCTTGGACCAAGTCCGCATGCAACCTTGACGCCGGCTTGATGATCATCGGACAGGATTGGGCGTCGGAGAAGTTTCTGAGAGAGCCAAGATACAATACGCCCGAGCGGATCAGCGCTAGGAAGGCGGCAGGTCAGGACGAATACTTGCCAACAAACCGGCGATTGAAGTCGCTGCTCGAAGCGCACTTCGGTCTTGAGTTTGCGCAGACTTATGCAACCGACGTCCTGGTGTTCATAAAGCCGGGCACCATGACCGGCAATGTTCCGATGGCGGACATGCTGTATTGCGCCTCCGAGTACGCCGTTCCCCAGATAAAGATAGTGCAGCCGGCTATGGCCATCTGTCTTGGCGCAAAGACCTTCAACTCTGTTCGGCGAGCCCTGAAGCTCCCCGACCTCAAGCTCAAGGACGCTTACGTGCCTTCTGCGCACACGATTTACAATGGAAGTGAAATCTATGGAGTACCGCACACGGGGGGATTGGGACACGCAAATGCAGGCGGCGCAGAAAAGGTCGATCAGATATGGACTAGGCTCGCTGCAAGGTACGTCGAGCTGCGGAATAGAAGCGCAAATGAACCTTCCATGCCCTCATTGGCAGGCCACGGCGCATGAGACGGGATACGAATCTAGAGGCCTTCAGCCAATTCCTAAACTCAGAGTGGCACGGCTCCCGCAGACATAGTTATTCGGTCCCTCTGAGCGGCAGGTCAGCGGTCTGGTCCCGACGGCTTGACCCTCAGGGCGTCTGGACCGCTTACGGGCTAAACGATGCTAGGCTGAAATACTTCTGGAACGGCAGTGACTTTGAGGTAACGTCCAGGGAGTTGGCGATCCACTCAGCAAAATTGAGAGCAGCCATCCACAAGGGGGCCAATGCCGATGCATTGAGGGTCATCCGCAAAATCCTTGCCTGGGGTGGCGTAGACAATCCCCATCGCCAGAAACGCACTTTCGACTGGTTGGATCGTAACAGCGAGGTTCTCTGCACGAAGCTTCTAGATTCGATACGTCTGCTCCGAGACGATCATTTATCTCTCGTACGGTTTGACGGCCACGACCTTATAATGAACTCGGCCATCACAAAGATTGTGAGCCTTGCAGACGAAGAGGAGCGGCTGGTTATCTACGACAGTCGGGTGGCCGCTGCGCTGGCCTTCTTTGCGATCAGGTTCGCCGAAGAGCGAGGTAAGAACGTTCCTAACGAGTTGCGGTTTGCCGTAGCGAATGAAAGGCGCAGAAACCCATCAACTGCCGATTTCCCGTTTGGTCGACTGTTTGGCAGCCAGAGGGATGTTTGCCACGCTTCGATGGTGCGCCTCACTTCCACGCTCATTCAAAATGTTGCGTCCGGGGCTAGTCCAAGGGAGATTGAAGCCGCACTGTTCATGTGGGGATACGACATCTCTCAGTCCAAACCGGTCGGCAGCTGAACGTATCTTTAGACTAACCGTGTCGGCTGAGAAAAGGCCCGGAGCTAGAAATGACCTTTATCGAAACTCATCCGTTTAACGACGCTCACCCGATTCCAGAGAGCACACGCACCTTAGTCGTCGGTACGGCACCGCCCCCGAGATTTGGTAACCCCAATTGTGCGGGCGAGGGGGGCAATCCCCTCGACTTTCATTTCTTCTATGGATCAGGAAAGAACCGGTTCTGGAAGTTCATGAATACGATTGCAAAATCGTTCAACACGCCGCTGCCGGAGGATCAAGCTCCGGCTGCCGAGTACCAGGCGGCAGCATGCAAGTTTCTCGTAAGGCACGGTATTTGGATGAAGGATGTGCTGCAGACCTACGCAAGAACGCCGGAATGCAGCTCCTTTGATAAAGATATTATTGCCCCTCAAACTCAGGACCTGACTGACCTTCATCGTGTGCTCGACGAACATCGCCAAATTGAAAGACTCGCCTTCACGGCTGAAGTAGCGGCGAGGTGGACATTTCAGTCTCTGAGCAAGCTTGATCTGTATGATGCGTTTGAGCGAACGCTTGCTGACCGAAAATCGTCATCAGAGTCAGTTGCACAGTTTGATGCCAGTGCCGAGTGCGCCAAATTTGCTGCGCCGTTCATGACCCCCATAGTAACGGCTGTGCTTGGCGGCCGAGAGATTGAATTTTTTCAGCTGCCGTCGCCAAGCGTCTCCAGCTTTCCCCCTAAGGGAGTCACAGACGGTTGTCTGACGAATATCTACAAACATGTTTTGTTTGCTTGTTGACCGCAACATCGGCTTCGTTCTTTTGTTCACTCCGCTGAGAATTTCTACCTCGGCTCTATTTGCGATCATCTACAGGTTGATTCGTGCGTTGCAGCAATTCGACTGCTTTACCGTTTGGCTCTTAGCTGCTCAAATCAGCCACCTGCCTTTCTAGGTGTGTAGTGCGTTGCACGACCGCATCAAGATGCGGTAGCTTGTCATTCGTTCGTTGCACTTCCCTGTTGACCCTGAAGAAGGAGAGCAGGCTGTGTCGAAGAAGCACAACATTGCACTGGGATTGACAGATAATCCCCGCTGGGTTTTGCGGACCGATAGCCTTGCACCAGGCGATATAGTGGCCACTCGCACGCCTGGATCGTTTATCAGTGGGGCAATCAGGCTAGCAACAGGGCATGACTTTTCGCACGTCCTTATAGTTGTTCGCCCTCCAATAGCGGTGGAATCCGGTGATTTCGGCGTCGTGAGGCTTTCTCTCAACCGACACGCAATACTCGACAAAAACAATGTTCGGGTCTTTCGTTACCGTGAAAGTTCGTCACTCCGAGAGAAGCTACTGGCCGCTGCAAGATTTGCAGAGGGGCAGGTTACGAGAGAATATGCCGACGAAGATATGCTCACTTCATTGCTCCCGGTCGTTCCATCGATCAACAAAGGGCAATGGTTTTGTTCGCAGCTCGTATCTGCGTCCTATGAATCTGCCGGACTTCCTATTGTTGACCGCCAGAGTTCAAAGGTAACGCCGGGGGACATCGTCAAGTCTGCATCACTTGAGGACGTTACGGATTCCTGCGTCGAAGAAATTGATGTCGAGCGCTTAGATGTTTTCGGCGGAACGTTTGGCTTTCTAGACGGACCGTCTTCGCAAAGCGTTCACTTTGAGGAAGTTGAAATAAAACAGGCCATTGTCCAAAAGATGAAGGCGACGTTTAAACACGCCGGCGTCGAGCTTGAAACATACTCGCACGGACTTAGCCTCCTTGCTAAGGCGGCACGAGAGCAATCTGACTGGTATCGTGACGTTGATCACGAATTTGCCAAGCGGATCCTGGACTCTGGCTTGCTTCAACTCGTACGCAAATGGTTCTCACCTGACGCACATGTGCTATTTTATGACCTTGCAGCACTTCGATGGGCTGCGGGTGAGGAACCATCTGAGATCGAGGAGCGTCTTGCTACTGCGAAAAGGGTTCTGACAGATCGCTCGCTTGCTGTCACAAGTTTTGCCCCCGAAATAGAACTCAAACGCAACCTCTGGGTCGCCACCGATTCAGAAGCTCTAAGACTTGATCTCGCTTTTCTCTACGAAGTGTACAATCTCGAGGTCCGTTTACAAAACGTTGCTGCTTTGCAGGTTCAGCATTTGCACTGGATTCTCACACTTGAAAAGTGAAGCCTAGTCGGTTGGTAATTCGGAAGGCACTCGGAGAAAAGCCATCATCGCCTTGCGGCTCGGGCTTCAGGACCGCGGTCCTGCACTCCTGCGTTCGGCTTTCCTGATCCCTGCGCTCTACAAGGTACCCCCAGCCATAAGGG
>NZ_JBFUGY010000080.1:0-15705 GCF_056402655.1 Bradyrhizobium sp. P3_C3
GAAGTGGTGGGCACGCTTCGCTTTGCCCACCCTACGAAGCCGTCTGTTGCCGCCGCCCCTTGCGCATCGTCGCGAGCACGATGTCGGCGGCGAGCACGCTCGGCGACTTGTTGCCGGTAGACATGATGGTGTCGAGCCGGGCAAACGCTTCGACCTGCCGCTTGCGCAGCGGCGTGTCCGTGAGCAGCTCCGACAGTGCCGGCGCCAGCTTCTCCGGTACGCAGTCCTCCTGCAAGAACTCCGGAACGACATCCTCGCCGATCACGAGATTGGCGAGGATTACCGAGGAGACGCGGATCGCGCGGCGCAGGATGAAGGCTTCGATCGCGCCGACGCGATAGGCCGTCACCATCGGAATGCCGGACAGCGCAAGTTCCAGCGTCACAGTGCCGGATTTGGCCAGCGCCGCGCGCGCGGTTCGGAACGCGGCGCGCCTCTCGGTTTCGCCGACCACGATTTGCGGCTTGACCGGCCAGCTCGCGATGCCTTCGCGGATGGTGGCTTCGAGATGCGGCATGGTTGGCAGCTTCAGTTCGAAGGCACGGCCTTCGGCCTGGAGCCGTCCGAGCGTCGCGCCAAACACGTCGAGATGGTGCCTGATTTCGCTGCGGCGGCTGCCGGGCAGCACCAGCAGAACCGGCGGCTCGGCATCGCGGCGCCGCTGCTCCTCCGCATTTGGCCGCAGCGACGGCAATTGCTCGATCAGGGGATGGCCGACATAGCTGCAGGGCGGTCCGCCCAGCTTGCGGTATTCCTCCGGCTCGAACGGCAGCAGGCCGAGCACGTGATCGACATAGCGGCGCATGGTGCGCGCCCGCCCGGGTCGCCAGGCCCAGAGCTGCGGCGCCACGTAGTCGACAATCGGGATCTCCGGCGTCTTCGCGCGCACGCGGCGGGCGACGCGATGGGTGAAATCGGGACTGTCGATGATGACGAGCGCGTCGGGTGCGGCCGCAGTCACGGCATCCGCGGTCTGGCGGATCAGCCGCAAAATCTTCGGCAACTGCTGGACGACCCCGGCGAAGCCGACGATCGACAGCTCCTCGATCGGAAACAGCGTTTCGAGCCCCTCACGCGCCATGGTCCGGCCGCCGACGCCCACAAACTGCACGCCGTCGCCGAGCCGCTGGCGCAACACTTTCATCAAGGCGCTGCCGAGCCGGTCGCCGGATTCCTCCGTCGCGATCAGGAAGATCTTCCGCTTGGGATCGCGGCTCTGCATCATGCCGTCAGGCCGATGACGAAGAGATATTTGGCGTCGGCGAGCGAGATCATCGCCTGCGGCTCGGCGGCGATGGTGTTGCCGGCGACGACGGCGATGCCGGCCAGTCCAGCGCGGGCGACGCCCTCGAGGGTACGCGGGCCGATCGTCGGCAGGTCGAAGCGCAAATCCTGCCCGCTCTTCGGCACCTTCACCAGCACCCCGCGTCCTGTCGCAGCGCGGATGCGACCTTCCTCGCGCAGGCGTGCCACGCGCGAGAGCAGCGCGTCGGTGCCCTCGATATCCTCGATCGCCACTACATGGCCGTCGATCACGACCGCGGCCTGGCCGATGTCGAACGGGCCGAGCGCGGTCAGCACCGCGCGGCCGCGCTCGATGTCGGCCTTGCTGTTGTCGTTCGGCCAGGCGCGGCTGATGCAGCCCTCGGGCATCAGCAGATCCGGCGCAACATCCTTGATGCCGACCATGCGAAAGCCGCCCTGCTCGAGAATGCGCCCGACCCCGGACAATAGATGATCGTCGCCGCCGCGGAAGGCACGGATGACGTTGCCGAGCAGGCGCAGTGTCGTGACGTCGAACCTTATTTCGGACAGCGCGGGCCGCACCAATGTGCCGATGAAGATCAGATCGCGGCAGCCCTCCTCGCGGAACAGCCGCATGGCGCGGCCGAGCTGGCCGACCGAGATCCAGCGATGGCGGAATTGCTCCACCCGCGTCGGATCGCAGGCACCGCGCAGCGGGAACAGCACCGGCGTGATGCCGCGCGCGGCAAGCGAATCGGCGACTGCGAACGGCATGGCGCCGCCGCCGGCGACGACGCCGACCGGCGACGAAATCTCCGAAGCCGCCGATGTCATGCCCGCGGCCATCCCGAAATCACTTCTCGATGGCGGGAAGACAGATCGGGCGATGCTTGCGCTTGCCGATGAAGTCGAGGATCTCGGCAATCGCGGGGTCTTCGCCCGCGAGCGGCTGGGCCGCCGCGAGCCGCTCGGCGAACGTGCCGGGGCCGTGGAAGAGTTTTTGGTAGAACGATTGCACGGTCGCGCGCCGCTGCTTGGTGAACTGCCGCCGCTTCATCCCGATGRGATTGAGGCCTTCCAGCGCCGCATACTGGCCGTTGGCGAGGCCGAACGGAATGATGTCGTCGCGCACGCCCGAGAGGCCGCCGACCATCACCTGCGGGCCGATGCGCGTGAGTTGATGCACCGCCGACAGGCCGCCGATATAGACGAAATCGCCGATCTCGCAGTGGCCGCCGAGCGTCGCCGAGGTCGCGAAGATCACGCTGTTGCCGACCATGCAGTCATGGCCGACATGGCTGTTGTTCATGAAGTAGCCACCGTTGCCGACGCGTGTCAGCCCGCCGCCCTTGATGGTGCCGACATTCATCGTCGCACCTTCGCGGATGGTGCAGCCGGAACCGACCTCCAGCCTGGTCGGCTCGCCCTTGTAGCTGAGATCCTGGGGCGCCCCGCCCAGCACCGCGAAGGGCGAGATCACGCAGCCGTCGCCGATCGAGGTGTGGCCGATGACCGTGACTTGTCCGATCAGCTTGCAGTTCGCGCCGATGACGGCATTCGGACCGATGATGCAGAAGGGTCCGATCTCGGTACCCTCGCCGATCACGGCGCCGTCCTCGATCCGTGCGGTGGGATCAATCTTACTCATCAAGCAATCTGACTCATCAAGAAGGTCTGATTATGTGTTGAAGTCGCTCAGTTTTCCGGTGGTTAGCGCGACTATGCCCGATCTGTCCAGTGACGTATCATCTCGGCCTGTTTCAGGCACCGGATGAGCCTGCCGTCCTAAAGCACGATGAGATTGGGATGAATCGTCGTCGCGCTTCAGGCTATTGTTTGAGCATGATCCTTTAGGAAAACCGCTGCAGACTTTTCCGGATCATGCTCTAGCTCGTCAACGCCTTCATGTGGAGCTTGAAGTCATCGTGGTCAGAGCCCTGGCAGTTCTGCTCGCACAGCTCGCGGCCGCCCCGATCGTCTCCGAGACGGTCGAGACCGGCGAACGCCGCTTCGTCGACCTCGGGACGTTCGAGTGCCGCGACATCACCCGCAGCACGGTGCTTCAGCGGGTCTGCTACGACCGCGCGCGGCGGGACCTCATCGTCGCGATCGACGGCCAATATGACCGCTATTGCGGGGTCGCGGCCGAGACGGTCGACAGCCTGCTCGGCGCGCCGTCGATGGGCCAGTTCTTCAACCGGAATATCAGGCGCGAGACGGCCGGCAGCCGTTACGGCTGCCGCGCATAATCCATTTCCGCTGGCTTGAGCCGCTCAGTCCGTGAGCATGGCGCCGACATCGGCTTCGGCAACGATCTGTCCGTTGACCTTGGCGTCGCCGTGAAACCACCACATCGCCTTGCGGCGGCCGATCGAACGCATGTGATATTCGATGGTGTCGCCGGGCAGCACCGGCTTGCGGAACTTGCATTTGTCGATGGTGAGGAAATACACCGCGCGCGGCTTCTCGGTGCCCTCGACCGAGGTGATGCCGATCACGCCCGCGGTCTGCGCCATCGCTTCGATCATCATCACGCCGGGATAGACCGGGCGCTCCGGGAAATGTCCCTGGAAGGCCGGCTCGTTGAAGGTGACGTTCTTGATGCCAATGCCGCTGTAATCGGCGCGGATATTGATCACCCGGTCGATCAGCAGCATCGGGAAACGGTGCGGCAGAGTCCGGAGGATCGCGTTGATATCCACCAGCTCGAATTTGATCGGTGATTCCTCCGTCATTCCCGTCCCTCGTTCTTCGGATCGGCCCTGCTGTCGCGTACCAGGCGCTCCACCGCGATAATTTCCTTGAACCACTGCTTGGTCGGCTTGGCGAAAAAGCCGCCCCAGCGCCCGTTCGGCGGGATGTCGTCCTTGACGCCGCTCATCGCGGTGACCTGAGCCCCATCGCCGATCTTGAGGTGGTTGTTGATGCCAACCTTCGCTCCCAGCGCCACGTTGTCGCCGATCGTCAGGCTGCCTGCGAGCCCGATCTGGGCCGCCAGCAGGCAGTTCCGACCGATGGTCACATTGTGGCCGATCTGGACCTGGTTGTCGATTTTGGTGCCCTCCCCGATCACGGTGTCGCGCAGGGAGCCGCGATCGATGGTGGTGCCGGCGCCGACTTCCACATTGTTCTGGATCAGCACGCGGCCGGTCTGGGGCACCTTGAGATGGCCCTCGGGGCCGAAGAAGATGAAGCCATAGCCGTCCTGGCCGATCGAGCAGCCGGGATGGATCAGCACGTTGTTGCCGATCAACGCGCACTGGATGGCCGTGCGGGCGCCGACATTGCAGTCCCGGCCGATCTTGACGCCGGGACCGATGACCACGCCGGCGCCGATCACGGTGCCGCTGCCGATCTCGACGTCAGGGCCGATGACGGTCAGGGGATCGACGATGACGTCGTCCTCCAGCCGGGCCGAGGGATCGATGATGGCCGACGGGGCGATGCCGTCATTACCGACCCAGGACTGCGGGCGCAGCGCATCGCCGTGCCATTCCCGGGCGAGCCCGACAAAGGCGCGGAACGGCTGCGCCACCCGCAGCACGGCCACATGCGCGGGCACCTGGGCCTCGAAGCGCGGACTCACCAGGCAAGCCCCGGCCTTGGTCGCCTTGAGCTCGTCGGCATATTTGAGGTTGTCGAAGAACGCCAGATGCATCGGGCCGGCTTCGTCGAGCGAAGCAAGACCGGTAATGACGTGCCCCCCCCTGGCAGGGTCGACGAGCTGCGCCTTGGTCAGCGCGGCAATGTCAGCCAGCGGTGAGGCCGGCGGCTTTTTGAAGAAGGTCGGCTGCGCCATTCCACCCCATCGCGGTCCGGCTTCGGCATGAAGCGGTCAGGCCGCATCATGCCTTATCTCACGGATTGAGCACGATCTTTTTGGAAACCGGCCCCAACAAGGGGCCGGCTCATGCCCTACTGATCGAATTAGAACGAGGTGCCGCCGCCGAACCTGAACTGCTGCACGCGATCGAACTGGCCCTTGGTGAGCGGCACGGCGTAGTCGAACCGCAGCGGACCGAACGGCGACTGCCAGATCAGGCCAATACCAACCGACGAACGGACGACGTTGCCGTTGTCGTACACCAAGCCGGTACAGGTTCCAGCGGTGGACGGGTTGATGGTCGACGGCGTACAGTTCGAGTTCCTGGTCGTGGTCATTTCGTTGGTCAGCGACCACGTCGTCGGGCCCTGATAGTCGAAGAGGCCGCCGGCGTCGGCGTAGACCGCGCCCTTCAGACCCACTTCCTTCGGCAGGAACCAGAACGGCATCTGCAATTCGAACGAAGCGCCCCAATATTTGGTACCGCCAAGCGCGTCTTGCGTGCCAAAGGGATTCAAATCGCGCGGACCGATGCCGTTCGGAGCAAAGCCGCGGACCAAGTTCGGGCCCATCTGGAACTGATCCAGCATGCGGATATCGTTGTTGCCGACCTTGTTTAACATGCCGCCCTGAAGGTGAACGAGGCCGACGATGTCGGACACCAGCGGAGCGTAGTACTTCGCATCGACGACGGACTTCAGGTAGGTGACGTCGCCGCCCACGCCGGCGAAATCCTGACGGAAGTCGACGAGCAGACCGTCGGTGGGGTTCTTGTTGTTGTCCAGCGTGTTGTAGGTCAGCGTGTAGCCGAGCGCCGAGGTCAGGGTCCTGCCGCCGGCAAGCTCCTTGCGGACCGGCAGCGAGGCTTCGCCGTCGGAGTAGCAGCCGAGACCGCCGGTCGCTCCGAAGTTAAAGCCGCTGGTCGCGATATCTGCGGCGCCTTGCGGCGTGTTGGCGAACGCAGGCGACGGGTTAAAGGCCGGCCCGAGGTTGTTATTACAGTTCGCCAGGTAGGATGGCAGCGTGATTTCCTGCTGGTAGATCGAGTAGCGCAGCTGGAGCGACAGATCTTCACGCAGGCTGAAGCCGAGGCGCGGGCTGAAGCCCAGCGTCTTCGTACCGTAGGAGATATAGCTGTTGGAGAGCTGCTGACGCTGATAGAGGTCGAGACCGAGCGCGACGCGGTAGTCGAGCAGATACGGCTCGACGAACGACAGCGAATAGCCGCGCGCATACTGGCCGTAGGTCACCGACGCCTTGGCGAACAGGCCGCGGCCGAGCAAATTGCGCTCGGAGATCGAGACTTCGGCGAGCGCGCCGTCGGTCGTGGAGTAGCCGCCCGAGACCGAGAAGTCGCCGGTCGATTTCTCTTCGAGATCGACGATCAGGACCACGCGGTCGCTGGAGGAGCCCGGCTCCGTCGTGATCTTCACGCTCTTGAAGTAGTCGAGGTTCTTCAGGCGGCGCTCGGCACGGTCGACCAGCGCGCGGTTGTAGGCATCGCCCTCGGAGATGTCGAACTCGCGGCGGATCACGTAGTCGCGCGTGCGGGTGTTGCCGCGGACGTTGATGCGCTCGATATAGGTGCGCGGGCCCTCGTCGATGTTGAACACGACGGCGACGGTGTGCGCCTCGAAATTACGGTCGCCGCCGGGACGGACCACGGCGAAGGCATAGCCGCGCCGCGACGCCTCGATCTGCATTTCCTCGACCGATTTCTCGACCGATTCGACGTTGTAGAGCGCGCCCACATTGACGCGCGAATAGTTGCGCATCGTGGTCGGATCGAAGTTCGGAATGGAGGAGCGGAAGTCGACGGTGCCGACGCGGTACTGCGAGCCTTCCTCGATCTTGAAGGTGACGTTGAAGCCCTTCTTCTCCGGATCGTATTCGGTGAGCGCGGCGACCACCTGGACGTCGGCGAAACCGTTCTTGAGATAGAAACGGCGAATCAGGTCACGGTCGGCCTCGACGCGATCGGGATCGTAGAGGTCGTTGCTGGCGAGGAAGCTCAGCAGGTTCGATTCGTGCGTCTTGATGACGTCGCGCAGGCGGTAGGACGAGAACGCGTTATTGCCGACGAACTCGATCGACTTGACGCCGGTCTTGGCGCCCTCCTCGACCGTGAAGATCAGGTCGACGCGGTTGTTCGGCTGCTCGATGATCTCGGGCGTGACGCGGACGTCATAGCGACCCGAGCGGCGGTAGATTTCGGCGATTCGCAGGGTGTCGGACTGCACCATGGCGCGGGAGAAGGTGCCGCGCGCCTTGGACTGGACTTCAGCGGTGAGCTGCTCGTCCTTGACCTTCTTATTACCTTCGAACGCGATGCGGCCGATCACCGGGTTTTCCACCACGGAGACGATGATCTGGCCACCGGAACCGCGATTGATTCGCACGTCCTGGAACAGGCCGGTCTCGATCAGGGCCTTCAGGCCGTCATCGATGGCGCCCTGATCCAGGCGGCCACCCGGGCCCGGCTTGAAATAGGAGCGGATCGTCTCCACCTCGACACGGCGATTTCCTTCGACGGAAATCGACTGGACGGTCTGAGCAAGCGCAGACGAAGACACAAAACCAGCCCCAACCGGGGCAAGCACCGGCGCGCCGAACAAGATCAGGGATGCGAGCAAGCCCCCCCGGAGTCGCAGTCCAAACTTCATTGCGCAACGCGCCCTTATCAGTACCAGACCCAACCCCAACGCCGGTCCGGGAGATTCCCCAAGTTCGAAGCCGCTTGTAGCCAATTTCCCCGATGTCGCAAACGGCCGCTGACACCGTAATTTCAATTTCATTCCAAGACGTTGCTCATGAGCAACGCCACAAAAAAGCCCGTATCAGGAAGCTGCCATCCGCAAGATGTCGTTATAGGTGGCAAACACCATCAGCATCAGCACCAAACCGAGCCCGATTCGGAACCCCATCTCCTGAGTCCGCTCGGACAGGGGTCGGCCCCGGACCACCTCCGCCGCGTAGAACATCAGGTGACCGCCATCGAGCAGCGGGATCGGGAACAGGTTCAACAGCCCGATCGACACCGACAGCACCGCGCACAGATTGATCACGAACTGGAACCCGGCGCTGGCCGCCTGCCCCGACATCTTGGCGATGCCGAGCACGCCGCTGACCTCGTTGGGATTGCCTTGTCCGACGAACAGCGAGCCAAGGAACTTGAAGGTGCTGGTGATGATGAACCAGACCTGCTCGACCCCGATCTTGAGCGCTTCGCCGACGCCGACCGGCGTGGTCGAGGCCTCGCCGGCCTGGGACTTGTGCTCGACGCCGAGCACGCCGAGGCGGTGGCTGTTGCCGAACGGATCCTTGCGCTCAAGCAGCGCCGGCGTCGCGGTCAGGGAGACGATGGCGCCGTCCCGCTTGACCTGGAAGGCAAGCGCCGAACCCGCATTCATCGCAACGATTCGCTGC
Organism: Bradyrhizobium sp. P3_C3; assembly: GCF_056402655.1. NCBI lineage: Bacteria > Pseudomonadati > Pseudomonadota > Alphaproteobacteria > Hyphomicrobiales > Nitrobacteraceae > Bradyrhizobium > Bradyrhizobium sp. P3_C3. The sequence continues at coordinate 8,495 of NZ_JBFUGY010000080.1, forward strand.
ATGTCGGCAAAGCTCTCGATCGGCTTGCCGTCGATCTGCACGACGACGTCGCCGATCTTGAAGCCGGCAGTGGCCGCAGCGCCGTCGGCGACGACGCCGTCGACGCGGGCGATCGTGCTCGGCTTGCCGTAATAGAGCGCCATGGCGGCGAAGATCAGTGCGCCCAGGATGAAATTGGCGATCGGTCCGGCCGCAACGATGGCGGCGCGCGGGCCGACCTTCTTGTGATGGAAGCTGCCGGCGCGCTCCTCGGCCGTCATGGCCGCGAGCGTCTCGGCCGACGGGGTCGAAGCCTCGCTCTCGTCGCCGAAGAACTTGACGTAGCCGCCGAGCGGGATCGCCGAGATCTTCCAGCGGGTTCCATGGCGGTCGTTGAAACCGACCAGCTCCGGTCCGAAACCGAGCGAGAAGGTCAGCACCCGAACGCCCGCCCAGCGCGCGACCAGGAAATGGCCGAGTTCATGGAAGAACACGACGATCGTCAGGACGAACAGGAAGGGAACCGCGTAGCCGAGGAGCCCATGGCTCAACGTATTGAAACTATGGACGAAAAAGTCGATCATCGAATTCCCTCATCCAGCGCCGCAAGGCCCTGGCCCCGTGCCATCTAGGATGCCTTTAAGGCAATTTGAGGCAATAGGGCGGCAGCTCTATTTCGCGCAACATGGTCAACAGAGATTGCATCGTCGGCGGACGTCAGGGGAGCCTGGTTCCCGCCGCGAATCCAGTCGTCCAACGTCGCCTCGACCAGCCGCGCGATCGCGCCGAACCGGATCTTGCCGGCGATGAACGCGGCGACCGCAACCTCGTTGGCGGCGTTGTAGACGGTGGTCGCCCCCTTCCCGGTCCGGAGCGAATCGAAGGCCAGCCGAAGCCCAGGGAAGCGCTCGAAGTCCGGCGCCTCGAAGGTCAGCTGGCCGATCTTGGCCAGATCGAGCTTGGCCGCCGGCCCCTTGATGCGATCGGGCCAGCCGAGGCAGTGCGCGATCGGCGTGCGCATGTCGGGAGAACCGAGCTGGGCCACCACCGAACGGTCGGAGAACTCGACCATGCCGTGGATGATCGACTGCGGATGCACGAGGACGTCGATCTCGTCGGCCGAGAGCGCGAACAGATAGGATGCCTCGATCACCTCAAGGCCCTTATTCATCATCGAGGCGGAATCGATCGTGATCTTCTGGCCCATGCTCCAGTTCGGATGCTTCAGGGCCTGCTCGAGGGTCGCCTGCTCGATGTCGGCGGGCTTCCAGGTCCGGAACGGCCCACCCGAGGCGGTGATGATGACGCGGACGAGTTCGTCGCGGTTGCCTGAGCCGAGCGCCTGGAACAGCGCATTGTGCTCGGAATCGGCCGGCAGGATGCAGGCGCCCGCTTTCGCCGCGCGCTGCATGAAGAAATCGCCGGCGCAGACGAGACATTCCTTGTTGGCGAGCGCGACATGCGCGCCGCGATCGACGGCGGCCAGGGCCGGCTTCAGTCCGGCGGCGCCGCTCACGGCAGCCATGACCCAATCGGCCGGACGCGCGCCGGCTTCGATCACCGCGCTTTCGCCCGCGCCGCATTCCGTGCTCGTTCCCGCGAGCGCAGCCTTGAGCTCGGCGAACTTGGATGTGTCGGCGATCGCGACGTAGCGCGCGGAAAACTCCTTGGCGAGCTTGGCCAGCGCCTCGACATTGCCGTTCGCCGTCAAGGCTTCGACGCGATAACGCTCGGGAGAGGCGCGCAGCAGATCCATCGTGCTGTCGCCGATCGAGCCGGTGGCGCCGAGAACCGTGACACTGCGGACGGTCGACGCCGCAGCCTTGTTGTTACGCAATGGGACCGCGCTCATATCCTCACCAAACCATAAGACCGCTTCCGGCGCTATGCACACCATGGCGGAGAAAGCCGATAATCCATGCCATCAGGATGGCGGCAACAAAACCGTCCAGACGGTCCAGTAGCCCGCCATGGCCGGGAATCAAGTGACTGGAATCCTTGACGCCGAAGCGCCGCTTCACAGCGGATTCGAACAGATCGCCCGCCTGCGATACCACCGACAGGATGGCGCTGACGAGCAGCAGTGGAACCGCCTTTCCGATCCCGCACGCCGCAAAACCGGCCGCAACCAAAAGGCTCGCCGCAAAGCCGCCGAGCGCCCCGGACCAGGTCTTCTTCGGGCTCACGCGCGGCCATAGTTTCGGTCCGCCAATGCTGCGTCCGGCGAAATAGCCGCCGATATCGGTTGCCCACACCACGAGCAGCACGAACATCAGCGCGGCGAAGCCGTTGACGAGATCCTGCCGCACCAGGATCGAGGCCAGCAGCGCCGCCGATGCGTAGGCGAAGCCGGTGGCAGCCCAGATGAACTTGCCCCGCGCGACCAGCGTCACGATCGCGCCGCCGATGAGGCCGGTGATGATCGCGGTCTTGAGCGCGCCGAAGGCGACGCAAGCCCCCATCATGGCAATGACGATGGTCCCTGCCCCGGTCAGTGCGGCAGACCCCGCGCCCACCACCATCAGCCATTCCGCAAACAGCCCGATCGACACGAGCGTGACGAGAAGCGCCCACAGCCAGCCGCCGGCATAAGCGAGTGCAATAGCGAGCGGCGCCAGCACCAGCGCTGCGAGGACTCGCATTACGAGATTGCTCGGGGCAGGCTTCTCGCCCGCCGATGCGGCGTCGGGTTCGCTCACGAGGCGTTTTTCGCGACCAGACCGCCGAAACGGCGCTCGCGTCTGGCGAATTCGGCGATCGCGCCTTCCAGCGCCGCCTTGTCGAAATCGGGCCAGTGGATCGGCACGAAGACCAGCTCGCTGTAGGCGGCCTGCCACATCAGGAAGTTGGACAGCCGCTGCTCGCCGCTGGTGCGGATGATGAGATCGGGATCGGGGATGTCGGGCGCATCGAGATGAGCCCCGATCGTCTCGGCGTCGATCGTTTCAGGGGCGCGCTTGCCGTCTGCGACTTCCCGCGCGAGCTTCTGCGCGGCTTTCGCGATTTCCTGCCGCGAACCGTAATTGAAGGCGACGACCAGCGTCAGGCGCGTGTTGTCGCGCGTCAGCTCCTCGGCCTCGTTGAGGAGTGCGCAGATGTCGCTATCGAGTCCGTCGCGCTCGCCGATGATGCGGACCTTGACGCCATCGCGGTGCAGGCTCGCGAGATCGTTGCGGATGAAGCGACGCAGGAGACCAAACAGATCGCCGATCTCGCTCGCCGGGCGCGACCAGTTCTCCGAAGAGAAGGAGAAGATGGTGAGATAGCGGATGCCGAGCTCGTGCGAGGCACGCACCACCCGGCGCAACGCCTCGACGCCGCGGCGATGCCCTTCGGCCCGCGGCAGGCCGCGCGCGGCGGCCCAACGCCCGTTGCCATCCATGATGATGGCGACATGCGCAGGCGCGTCGGACCGGTCGGGTCCTTCGGTTACTGGCGCGGCGGCGTTGGACATGAGGGCAGCCTTAGACGGTGAGGATTTCTTTTTCCTTGGCAGCCAGCAACTGGTCGATCTCGGAGATGGTGCCGTCGGTCGCCTTCTGCACCTCGTCGGCGTGACGCTTCTGATCGTCTTCCGACATCTCGTGATTCTTCTCGAGCTTCTTGAGGACGTCGAGGCCGTCGCGGCGGACGTGACGCGCGGCGACCTTGGCCGCTTCCGCGTATTTGTGCGCGACCTTGACGAGCTCCTTGCGACGCTCCTCGTTGAGCTCGGGGATGCGAAGGCGCAGCACCTGGCCTTCGGTCGCGGGCGACAGGCCGAGATTGGAATCGACGATCGCCTTCTCGACCGGCTTGACCATCGACTTGTCCCAGACCTGCACCGAGATCAGCCGCGGCTCCGGCACGCTGACGGTGGCAAGCTGGTTGAGCGGCATGTGGCTGCCGTAAGCCTCGACCTGCACCGGGTCGAGCATCGAGGCCGACGCGCGCCCCGTGCGCAGGCCGCCAAGCTCGTGCTTGAGGGCCTGGACGGCGCCCTGCATGCGACGCTTCACTTCGTTGAGGTCGAAATTACCCGTGGCCATCACGTTTCTCCTTCAAAATCCCGGCGACCCACTCCGCGCCCTTCAGGCGCGACCGACGAGCCGTCAGCCGGCGACGACGGTTCCGTGGCCGCCGCCACGCAGCACAGCGCCGATCGAACCCGGCTCCGCGATCGAGAATACGATGATAGGCAGCAACGTCTCGCGGGCAAGCGCGAAGGCGGTCGCATCCATCACCTTGTAGCCGCCCTCGATCGCCTGCGAATGCGTCAGCCGGTCGAATCGCGTGGCGGTCGGATCCTTTTTGGGGTCGGCCGAGTAGACGCCGTCGACATTGGTTGCCTTCAGCACAGCCTCGGCTCCGATCTCGGCGGCCCGCAGCACCGCGGTCGTATCGGTGGTGAAGAACGGATTGCCGGTTCCGCCCCCGAGCAGCACGATCCGGCCCTCGGCGAGGTATTTGTGCGCCGCGGTGCGGGTGAACAGCTCGGAAATCTCGGGCATGACGAAGGCCGACAGCGTACGTGCCGGCGTGCCCTTGCGCTCGATCGTCGCCTCCAGCGCGAGGCAGTTCATCATGGTGGCGAGCATGCCCATGGTGTCGCCGGTGGTGCGCGACACCCCTTGCGAGGACACTTCGACGCCGCGCACGATGTTGCCGCCGCCGATCACCACCGCAACTTCGGTACCGAGCTGGCGGGCGGCGATCAGATCGTCCGCAACCCGGTCGAGGGTCGGCTGATCGATGCCAAAACCCTGCTGCCCCGCGAGATACTCGCCGGACAGCTTGATCACGACGCGACGATAGACCGGATCAGTCATGAGCACTTTCCCCGTCCGGGCGCCGCTTCCGGCGGCAAGCCGGAAGGAACGTACCGGCGCTTACTTCTTGCCGCTGGCCGCTGCGACCTCGGCCGCGAAGTCGCTTTCCTGCTTCTCGATTCCCTCACCGAGAGCATAGCGCACAAAGCCCGCGATCTTCACCGCGCCGCCGACCTTGCCTTCGGCTTCCTTCACCGCCTGCGCCACTGACTTGCCGGTGTCGTGGATGAAGGCCTGCTCGAGCAGGCAGACTTCCTTGTAGTAGGTCTTGAGGCCGGACTCGACGATCTTCTCGATCACGTTCTCGGGCTTGCCCTGCTGGCGATATTTGTCGGCGAGCACGTCCTTCTCACGCTTCACGACCGCCGGATCGAGGCCGGACGGCTCGAGCGCGAGCGGGTTCGTGGCCGCGACATGCATCGCGATCTGGCGACCGAGGGCTGCGAGCTCATCGGCCTTGCCGGGCGATTCGAGCGCGACGATCACACCCATCTTGCCGGCGCCTTCGACGACGGCGCCGTGGACGTAGCTCGACACGACGCCCTGCGTCACTTCGAGCGAAGCTGCGCGGCGCAGCGTCATGTTCTCGCCGATGGTGGCGATCGCGTCGTTGATCGCGGCTTCGATCGTGACGTCACCGACCTTGGCGGTCTTGATCTTCTCGACATCGGCGCCGACGTCGAATGCGACCTGCGCGACCATCTTGACGAGGCCCTGGAACTGACCGTTGCGCGCGACGAAGTCGGTCTCGGAGTTGACCTCGACCACGACGCCCTTGGTGCCCTTGGTGAGCGCGCCGATCAGGCCTTCCGCGGCGACGCGGCCGGACTTCTTGGCGGCCTTCGACAGGCCCTTCTTGCGCAGCCAGTCCTGCGCCGCTTCCATGTTGCCGTCGTTTTCGGTGAGCGCGGCCTTGCAGTCCATCATGCCTGCGCCGGTAGACTCGCGCAGATCCTTGACCATCGCAGCTGTGATCGTTGCCATCGTTGAAAATCCTTCTTGCCTGCCGGTTTGCCGCGGCGTGGCATCAAACAGCCCCGCCGCGGTCCATCTCAGGAATTCGCGTCAACTGAAATGGTGGCCGGACTTATATCCGGCCAACCCATCGCTCTTTTTGACTATTCCGCTTCCGCGGTCAGCGCCTTGGCCTTGGCCACCCAGGCATCGGCACGGCTCGGCAGACCGACTTCTTCGCCGATCTTGTGCGCGGTGTCGTGATCGAGCTCGGCGAGCTGCCAGAAGTGGAAGATGCCGAGGTCGTTGAACTTCTTCTCGATCGCGCCCGACACGCCCGGGAGCTTCTTGAGGTCGTCGGCGGTGCCGCGCGGACCGGCAAGGCCCTGGAAGCCGCTCGAGGAAGCGGCCGGCAGCTCTTCGGCAACCGGACGAGCCGAGGCGCCGATGTCGATGCCCGAATCGCCCTGGGCGCGCGAGATGCCGTCGATCGCCGCACGTGCGATCAGGTCGCAATACAGCGCGATCGCGCGGCCGGCGTCGTCATTGCCCGGGACCACATAGGTGATGCCCTTGGGATCCGAATTGGTGTCGACGATCGCGGCGACCGGGATGTTGAGCCGCTGGGCTTCCTGGATCGCGATGTCTTCCTTGTTGGTGTCGATCACGAAGATCAGGTCGGGCAGACCGCCCATGTCCTTGATGCCGCCGAGCGAGCGATCGAGCTTGTCGCGCTCGCGCTGAAGCGTCAGACGCTCCTTCTTGGTGTAGGAGCTGGCGTCGCCGCCGGACAGCACGTCATCGAGATGACGCAGGCGCTTGATCGAGGCCGAGATCGTCTTCCAGTTGGTCAGCGTGCCGCCGAGCCAGCGCGAATTGACGAAATACTGCGCGCAGCGCTTGGCAGCGTCCGCGACGCCGTCCTGCGCCTGGCGCTTGGTGCCGACGAACAGGATGCGGCCGCCCTTGGCGACGGTGTCGCTGACCGCCTGCAAGGCGGTGTGCAGCAACGGTACGGTCTGCGCGAGGTCGACGATGTGGATGTTGTTGCGGGCGCCGAAAATGAACGGTGCCATTTTCGGATTCCAGCGGTGAGACTGGTGACCAAAGTGCACGCCAGCTTCGAGGAGCTGACGCATGGTGAAATCGGGTAGCGCCATAGTTTCAATTCTCCGGTTGGTTCCTCCGGAAACGTGTGAGCAAAACGGAGCGTTCTCGCCCCGGTTGCCACCGGACGGCCTTGTGAGCCATGTTTCCGTGTGAGATGGGGCGCTATATAGCGCCATTTCGGCCAGAAGCAAGGAAATAAGGGCCTTTCGGGGGCTGTTTTCGCCTCCCGAAGGCCCTCTTCCGTAAAGACCACGCCAGCCCGTAAAGACCTAGCACTTGGGCTGGTTCGGCGGGCACTTTTTCGCCGCCGGCGCCGCTGGGTGCGGCGGAGGTGCCGCTGGACGCGGCGGGGGCGCGACG
>NZ_JBFUGY010000081.1:0-15394 GCF_056402655.1 Bradyrhizobium sp. P3_C3
GAGAAAACATCAGCGAGCCCGCATAGACCATGTGCGGGAGTATTCCCGGATAGTCCTTTGGATCGGGCGCGATCTCGGCAACGGTGACGTGGCCGGTAGCCTTGGCGAACGCCTTGAATTGCCGGTTGGTCACTGGATGGCAATCCATCCAGAACGCATCCACGGTGACACGGTGGACCGGCGCTTCCTCCGGATAATGCCGATCCGAACCCATGCGAAACGTGCCGCCTTGTATCCAGACCATTTTATCGATGTCTGAAGGACCGTCACAAACGGCAGCATCGGACGCAAGCCTAGCTGAAGGGTGCGCTGTCAAAGCGTTATCCCCCAACGGATGCATGCCACGCTACTTGGCATCCCGATCGATATTGATCCGCGGTCCAGTTGCTGGCGCTTATGCGATCCATCGGTGGTCCCATTGTGTGCACGCACAGGTTGCTCGAGCTCAACCGAACCTTCGGTCATTCGGTGGCGACGATCTTGACCTAAATCAATGAAGTGAAGCGGACACGAGATGCTTCAGTCCTCACGTCCGCTTCGGGTCGAAACGGGAAATGCCCGACTGATCTAGCGTAGGTCTGCTTCAGCTCGAGAAGCGGCCATAATCCGGCATCCTAAAACTCCCTGGACATCGCAGGGTGTGTTCGATTCTTCACCTTGATCCATTCCTTCGTGCGGCCGGCGATGTAGCGGCGATCGCGACGCTTCGAGACCAAGCCCTCAAGGCCCATGCGGCAGGCAGCGCCGAACAGGTCAGGGCCGATCTCGCCGGCCTCGAATGGCGCGACGAATATGCCGTCCTGGCCGACCGCGCAGTAGCCGCGCCAGATTGGCCTTGCGCATCGTCAATGGCAGCTGGCGCAAGTCCTCGCCGCCGGCCGCGAGGATGTTCGCGCTCAACCAAGAACGAGCAGCAGCAGCACGAGCCGCCCCGTTGTTGCCAGCGAAATAGCCAGAGCCTGCCCGAATTGGTTAATGGGTTGTTAATCGGCGTTCGGCAGGCTTGCGGTCAGCGCTGCCGATCAACCCCCAGCCCAAGGTAGCGCAAGCGATGGCCGGCGGCTGTGATGCCCGCCGGCCATTGTCTTTGATCAACGAACGCCCATGCCGATGCGGAGCCGATCGGCCCCGCGTTTCGGGGGCCGCACCTATCCGAGGCGCGGGACCATAGCGCCGCCGGAAACGCCCCGGAGGCCGGATCATGGTGCACGCGGCTTGTTATCGGACCAGTTCAAATTCGGGCTGCGGACGGGCCATGGGGAACATACGCGACCTTGTACGTGGGGAGAGGGCAAGGCGCGGCGGCGCCGTCCTTCGTCCTTGGCGCACGCGACACCTTTTCTTTGACCTTGCGGGCATCTCTTCTGTACGAGATCACCGACGAATAGCTGCGAATTGGCTGCGCGGACCCGCGCCAGCTGCCTAAAAAGGATGCTTCAACCCGTCGGAACAGGGGATCATGCGAGACGATTGCTTAAGCGAGATCGCCGTCCGCCGCTTCATCGCGGCGCCCGTAGCGGATAGCCAAAGGTCTACGACCCGCCCGAATGGCCCTCGCGAAGGCTAGCGATTTCGAATGCTGTTCGTCTCGCAACGGAGCGGACGATGTTTTTGATGTTCGAGAGGCTATCCGCCACGGCAAAGCCGCATCAAGAGTTTCGATGCCCTCGGTGCGAGCGGTGGCCGCGGCTGGTGAAGATCGAACCAAGGTCGAACGGGTCGGACAGCTTTTTCGAATGCCCGTGCGGAGCTCAAATCTGGGATCGGGCGCAAACGCGCGAGAGACTTTGAACAACTCACAAAATCGGAGGCTCCTATGCTGCTCGCTTACTTTCCTATCCTTCTGTTCGATGGCTTCGCCCGCATGGCGATCGCCACCATGCAGATGATGCCAATCTCAGTCGCCGCGGCAAAACCAAGGAGCGGAGAGCCAACGGTCATTCTGATGGAATGACGCCTGTGGAACGCGATACCTCAAATGCGATCGCTTACAGCTTGGCTCCTTTGACGCGGATGCAATTGAACCTTCGATGTACGGGGGAGGGGCTGCTTCAGCGCGGGCGAACGGAGGATGCGATAGATCGGCTTGCTACCCTATATCCGCCGCGGACGTGATCCGTGCGACTTAGAGATCGATCGTCGCTAGATCAATCTGGCAACTGAGCAAATAATCGCCCACTCATCCTACTCGCTCGCCCCCGCTGTTTTTGAAAGCGTTGCAAGCGAGCGTAAACCGCTTGACGGGTGCGGCGCAGCCGCTCGCCGACCTCCTCAGCAGTGGCACCTGCGCCAAATAGCGACAGCAATTCCGCCTCTTCTTCAGGCGACCACGGACGCGTCGATGTGCGATCGTTCGTCATTTGCGGTGGCTGCAAGACACCTATATGCGCGGCGGCGCTGGCCGCCTGGGTGGGTCGAGAAAGCGAGCTGGCCGCTCTGAGCGGGGCGGCGCCGGCAAGCGGCTGGGCTCAGGCGCGCGATTACCGCGCGTCATCCACGCTGCTAGACAAGCGTAGCTTCGCCTGAGAGCCGGAACGAACCAAGCCGATGCGTCCTCGTGGTCCATGCTCGAAGATTAACTTTGAACCATTTAGAAAAGATTGCCGACATTTCCCAATCCGTAACTGATCGTGAACGATGCGATGGCAACCAACGGCCATGGAAACCGAACGCCCGCTCGAAACGATACGTTGGTCGGCAGGAAAAGCGCAGGCCGCTCTTTAATCAGTATCACTGGCTAATGCTCGATCCTCTTCGTGACCGGCGATTGGATATCTTCTTCAAAGCTGCCCGATCACCCGGAACGAAGCCGGCCTGACAGAACTTAGCCGCCCCGATAAACCGCAAACCGTTGGGAAACGATGAATGTGTCAAAGGCCATGGAACTTATCGTCGCTAGCTACGTGAAGGTGCGGGACCGTCGCGCTCTGGTCGACTTGCTGGCGCATCGTCGCAAGGTGCTCGCCCAGCTGCAAGCCGTTTCGGGCATCAACCCAGAAAACGCGGCCAAAGCAATCCAAGAGGAATTGGCGGTGATCGAAGCCGCCCTCGAAGAACTTAAACCTCCGCCCGGTTCGTTGCCTGAGAACGAGTGGACTTAGCGATGCGCGTTAACAAGATCGATTGGGACAAAATCGGCCGGGTAACGGAGCCGGGTCCATACAAGTGTTTCTTCGGATATCTCACCGTCACGTCAGACGATATCGAAGTGTGGACGCACTATCCCGACGCGACGTTCACCTTGATCACGCAAAGGGCGGACGAGCAGCCGGTAGGCGAAGAATATCGTCTAGGCTATTCGACATCGGCGATCCTCAGCGATAGGAGCGCCGCCCTCGGTGAGGCGATTACGCCGCCACTTGCGCAGCCTTCACACGCTCCTCAAGAGCATAGATCGTCGATATGAGGTTGTCGCGTCGCGCGCGAAGATTTAGCGCGAGAAGCGGATACGTTGGCTATCGCACGTCGAACACGCCTGCCTTGGCTTCCTCTTCAAGGATATCGGAATTCAAAAGATCGACGCGCCACCATAGATCGGAGATGAGCGCCCTGAGCTGCAACTCCGCGGTGATGCCGGAACGCGACACTTCTTGCATCTTTTGCCTCAATTTGAAACGGCCCCGTCGTTGGGGCCGACCTTTGGTCGTGATTGAGCAAGTAGGATGCCAAGGATGCCGTCGCGGGCGAGTTCCGGAATTAACTCCGCGCGGCGACAACAAGCTTAATCCGCGTCTTCGATTGCACCGGAGCTGCGGAGCGCTAGCCACTCTGCACCGGACATTGCCCCGTCCGGGTTCACCATGGCGAGGTCGTCGCGCCAAGATACTCGGCGCGGCGACTTCGTTTTTAACGTCGATAGGCGAGCTTGACCTCATCGAGCTGCGACGACAGATCTCGCCCAAGATCAGCGAGAGGATGCGCGCAGAGCCGCCGCGGAGTTCGAGCGCGAAGAGAAGCGCCGCGACGCAGATCGCCGTAGAGAAGAAGTGACACGCGAGAAGGAACGCGCCAAGCGGGAGTGCGCGGTGGCGAAGGTTCGAGCAGCGCTGGACGAGGCGCAGCGGAAACACGAGGATCAGGCGCGGTCTCTCGAAGCAGAGCGCGGCAAAATCGAGAAGCGGATCGAGGACGAAGACACCCGCTGGCAGCGCGAGAAGCAAAAGCTATCCGAAGCGCTTCGTTTAGCGCGGGATTGATCGGGTCAGAATAGCCTTTGATCGAGCGACCGTGCCGCCGAACCGGACAAAAGCGCCAGAAAGGGCACGGTCCAGGCCGCCGAGACATGGCCGAGCAGCACCATTCCAAGAACGGCCTGAGTGAAATCACGCAGACCTTCACCACGCGGCGGCCGAAGGCCGCCGCAGTCGCATGGTGGCGCCGCCCGGGCGGGGCGGATCGTCGTTCTCGCCGTCGAGGCGCCGCAGACCCGCGAGGATGTCGGCGAGTCTGATGGCGAGTCCCATGCCGGGGATCTCGCGCAACGCGGGACAGGATTCGACCGCGTACATATCGGACGCCCAGGACGACAGGATGACGCGCTTCTCGGGTGCCGAGAGGGTCTCGTCGTTCAGCACGTCGTCCGGAGACGCATAGTGCGCGGCGGGGTGGAAGAAGGGATTGAGATCGCCGGAATTCGTTCTGGCATTGGTCATCGCCGGCCTCCTTACGCTCCTTTCAATGGGTAGGTGTGATGGACGGCGGGCGCGAACCCGCCGTCACTGGACTTCGATCCGGAAGCGGTCAGGCCGCCTTCTTCTGCTCGATCTGCGTCGGAGAAGGCGCGCCCGCGATCTGGATCCTTCGCGGCTTCATGGCCTCGGGCACCTCGCGGACCAGGTCGATGATCAGCAGCCCATCCTGGAAAGAGGCCTGCTTCACTTGGACATAGTCGGCGAGGTTGAAGACGCGCCGGAACGGTCGCGCGGCGATGCCCTGATACAGGAATTCGCCGGCCGGCCTGTCGGGCTTCCTGCCCTCGATCGTCAGCGCGTTCTGCTCGGCGGTGACCGTGATGTCGTCGGCGCCGAAGCCGGCCACGGCGAGCGTGATCCGGTAGTTGTCCTCGCCGGAGCGTTCGATGTTGTAGGGCGGATAGTTGTCTTCGGTCGCCTGGCGCAACGCGCTGTCGACGAGGCCGGCCAAATGGTCGAAGCCGATGGTGGAGCGCCAGAGGGGCGCGAAGTCGAAGGTGGTCCTCATATCCAAGTCCTCCTAGGAGCAAGATGGTTACAAGAAGCGCAGGACGGCTGTCCGAGACCCGCCGGCCGCGCCCGAGCCGGACCCTTGAAGGCGTCCGGCACACCGCTCTCGCGGCGAGAAACGACTTAGAAAAACGCAAGGATGATTCAAGAGGTCGGCTGAAAATTTTCTGCGTCCGGTGGTCCGGCGGTGCCGATGGTTAACGCGGGGTGGCCCGAAGGATCGGCTGCACCACTACTGTCTTGACAGGTTTTCCGCGCGGAATATTTTTTGCCGAGGGAAGCACGCTTCCCCGTTTCTCGAACCGCAAAGGACATGGAAGACCGTCAGGAGAGGCGATGATGCTCGACGAAGATTTTACCCGTATCCGTGCGCACCGCAACAACATCCACCGCTATCGCAGCCTGCTGAAGACGCAGCTGTCCGACCTCGAGCGCCAGTTCATCGAACGGCGCCTGGCCGAGGAGACCGCATCGCTCGAGGCGCTGACTTCCGAAACCTTCCCCATCATATTTGTCCTGCCTGGTTCGCCGAGCGCGGGGGTGGCGTCATGACCGATGTCAGGGACCTGCTGATCCGCGGCAGCGAGAAGGTGATCGACCACTATCGACTGCTGCTGGCGAGCGCGAAGACAGAGCGGGAGCGCCAGCTCTACCTGAGCCGGATCGAGCGCGAGGAACGGCTTCTCGACCAGCTCCAGGGTGGGTTACCGAACAGGGTGGCGGCGTGACTTCTCCGGACGGCGAGGATGGATTTGCGGGGTTCGACGTCGTGCTGAAGCGGCGCGGGCGGAGCCGATGGAAGTGGGCCGTCTGCACCGCCGCGGGCGAAGTCGTCATGTCCGGCTCGGAGTGCAGTCGCGCGGGCGCTAGGTACAAGGCCAACGGCGCTCTCTTTCTCCTACTTTGCGCAAGCGCGTCGCGGGCGGCGTCCGGAGGAGAGTGGCGGGCAACGGGCTAGGAACCTTGGTTGTCGTCAGGCGGTTGTCGCGCTCTCGACCCGCGGAGATCGAATCCGATGCCCGACTATCCGAAGCCCCCTTACCCCAGTCAGAAGCAGCCGATGCCCGGGTCAACCGCGCAAATGGACCCGCGCCCCGATCACGGCGAGACCAGCTACAAAGGGGCGGGCCGCCTGAACGGCAAGCGGGCCATCATCACCGGTGGCGACAGCGGAATAGGAAGGGCGGTCGCTATCGCCTTCGCCCGCGAGGGCGCAGATATTCTGATCGCCTATCTCGAGGAGCACGACGACGCCAAGGAAGTTGCGGCCCTCGTCGAGGCGGAGGGGCGCAAGGTTGTTCTGGTCGAGGGCGATCTAAGGGCTGCGGACCATTGCAGGAAGGTCGTCGATCGGGCGGTCCGGGATCTCGGCGGGGTCGACATCCTCGTCAACAATGCCGCGCATCAGGCGACCTTCAAGGATCTTGGCGACATCAGCGACGAGGAATGGCGAATGACGTTCGATGTGAATATCCACGCCATGTTCTTCCTCGCGAAGGCCGCCGTGCCGCACATGGAGCCGGGCGGCGCGATCATCAATACGGCTTCCGTGAACTCGGACATGCCGAACCCCACGCTGCTGGCCTATGCGACGACCAAGGGCGCTATCCAGAACTTCACAGGGGGGCTGGCCCAGATGCTAGCGGAGAAGGGCATCCGTGTGAACGCGGTGGCGCCCGGGCCGATCTGGACTCCGCTGATCCCATCGACCATGCCCGAGGAAACCGTGAAGAATTTCGGCAAGCAGGTGCCGATGAAGCGGGCCGGGCAGCCGGCCGAGCTGGCGACGGCCTATGTGATGCTTGCCGATCCGCTATCGAGCTACACCTCCGGCACCACGGTCGCGGTGACCGGAGGGAAGCCCTTCATCTGATGCCGGGCCTGCAGCATCCAGTCACGCCGGATGGGCGCTATTTCGTCGTTCGCGGTAGACGCGCTCCACATGGGCGCACTGGCATCCGCTGCGGGCACATCGCCGCCTCTGCTGCGGCGACTAATCCGTACCTTGGCGGTCGGCCTTTCCCTGACGCGGGTCATAGTGCTGGCGCACTGGGCGAGCGACGTGGTCGCGGGCTTCGCGCTCGGAGTCGTCATGGAGCGGTTACTGCGTCTCTGGACCGGCTATCCGATGTCGCCACCGAAGGAGGATGACAATGCCAATCCTTGAGGACGTGAAGGAATACGTGCAGCGCGCGACCGGTCTGCACCGACCCGGAAAGAAGGAGGCTCCTGACCTAGCGCGGCCAAGGAAGCCTCAGACGGCTCGTTTCAAGGACGACGGTCTCATCCCGAATCATCCGCGCTGGCCTCTCGTTATCTACCGAGGCGCTGTCGATCTCGGCGACGGGCATGATCCGGCGGCCGTCATGGAGGACCTGTTCGAGGCCAGCGGCTGGGGCGAAACCTGGCGGGACGGGATTTACGACTACGTTCACTACCATTCACGTATCCATGAGGTGCTTGGCATCGCGCGGGGTAGGGGACGTGTACGCTTCGGCGGAAGCAAAGGCCGGATCTTCAAACTTAAGGCGGGCGATGTCGCCATCCTGCCGGCGGGCACGGGACACCAATGCCCGTCCGCAGATGAGGACTTCCTCGTCGTCGGCGCCTATCCGCGCGTCGGCACCTACGACGAGTGCACGCAGGTCGAGGACCGTCCGAAAGCTCTGAAGACGATTCCAAAGGTGCCTGTCCCGGGCAAGGATCCCGTGTACGGCGCGGGAGGCCTGCTCTCAAAGCTATGGAAGAAACCGAAATGAGCGAGTACGTCGTCCGCTTCCTGGTAGGCGGCGCCGTTGTGTCGGCCGTCGCGATGCTCGGAGACGTGCTCAGGCCGAAGAGCTTCGCCGGCCTGTTTGGAGCCGCGCCCTCGGTCGCGCTCGCCACGCTTGGCATCGCGATCTATCAGCACGGCGAATCCTACGCAGCCGTCCAAACCCATTCGATGATGGCCGGTGCGATCGCGCTCGGGATCTACAGCGTGGTCGTCTGCCAGCTCTTGATCCGGGCGCGCATGCGTGCGCTGCCGGCCACGCTGCTGTCGATCGTCGTGTGGCTCGCAGCGGCCTTCGGCCTGTGGGCGGCCGCGGGAGGTCAGACATGAGCGCGCCGATTGAAATCTCGCCGTCCTCGCTGCAAGAAGGACGCTGGCACGAATACGCGGTCCGCTTCGCGCTGGGCGGCGCAGCGACCGTCTTCGCCGGCCTGGTCAGCAGTTGGTACGGGGCTTCGATCGGCGGCCTATCCTTGCTCTGCCGGCGATCTTCTGCGCCAGCGCCACTCTCATCGAAAAGCATGAAATCCGCCGCATGCGCGAGGCCGGACTTGACGGAACGCGGCGAGGGCAACAGGCCGCAGCGCTCGACTCCGCCGGCGCAGCGCTCGGTGCGCTCGGGATGCTGGCGTTCGCCGGAGTGTTCTGGCTACTGGTCGAACGAAGCGTCGCCGGCGCATTTGCGAGCGCCTCGCTGGCGTGGCTGGCGGTGTCGGTCGCGACTTGGTTCGTACGACGCAAGGCGAGATCATGTCGGAGCTCGCCCGCACACGAAAGGGCCGGCCCGCGTTAAGGCGAAGCCGGCCCTTCTGAAGTTGGTCAGCCGTCAGGCCGCGTCGGAGGCCTTGGCGGTGACGCCCTTGCGCAGCGCGATCGTGTTGAGCTTGGTGTTCGCCGCCTTCTCTTCGTTCAGATTGGTCGTGAGGAAGCGCACGATCTCGTCATGGCCGAGTTCTTCGGCCCAGGCGATCAGCGTCCCGTAGCGGCACATCTCGTAGTGCTCGACGGCCTGCGCGTTGGCGACGATGGCCGCGTCCAGCACCGCCTTATCTTCGATTTCGCCGGCGGTCTCGTCGGCTTCCTTGCTGATTCCGTCGATGGCCGGGCACTTCGTGCCGCTGGGCTCCTTGCCGAGCTTTGCGAAGGCCTTCTCGAGCCGCTCTACCTGCTTATTGGTCTCTTCCAGATGGTTCTTGAGGCCGGTAACCAGGTCGCGGTTGGTGGCCTTTGCGATCATCTTCGGCAGCGCTTTCAAGATTTGCTGCTCGGTGTAGTAGAYGTCCTGAAGACCGTGGATCAGAAGGTCATCCATGKTTTTGATGTCTTTGGTGAAGAAGCCCATAATCGATTTCTCCTCTCGCAATGATGTCAACGGAACGCCGAAGGGTCTTCGGCGGTTCTGCTTTGCGACACGGAGACACTGATGACAGATCGAACCAATATCCTTAATGGTCGCGTCTTGCTCATGAGCGACGCCGAACACCAGAAGATCAGAGCAGAGAATCTCAATCGATTGGCGGCTCGACCGTTTTGGGAGAAGTGCATTGCGATAGCAGGACTAGCAACAGCCGCGATTTCGGTTTCCTTGTATCCATATCTGTTCGGGCGCCTGACAATCGGCTGGGAAAAGCTAGGCTTCGTCAGAACGATTGTCCCGTCCGAGGAGCCGGTCCTGTTCCTAGCGACGCTGTTGTTTTTTTTGAGAGCCTCCTTATCTGCACGCTCTGTTTTTTGACCAAGCTCTACTTCTTTCGGGCAAGGACGGACGCTCTGGTTCCTAGCCAGTCGCAGCGAACGCCGGCTCACGGCCCTTTTCTTCGGACCTCGCGCATTGTCCGCTTCTGTGCGGCTGTTAGGGAATAAGCGGACATCGCGGACTTATGAGTAGACGCCCCAGCGCCATTCCGGCCTAAGTTCCTAAATCTTACGTTGACCGGTCGACGCGCCGATTGCTTACGAGCGGCGCTTTTCTTCGGGTCGTCCCGGCGCTGCGCCTTCTCTGTGTTTCGATCGAGCTGCGCACGCTCGCTGCGGCGCAACCGTTTCCGTCTTTATGACGCCATAAAGAATTGTGCCACCCAAGATGAAGGCACCGATAAACATCATCCAGAGCGCCGTCACTGAGGTATCGTCGAGTAGCATTCCGACGCCACTGTTTCCCATTTTCGCTCTCGCTATTTTGTCTTGAGAACCAAACCCGCATTGGAGTGGAGGTTCCCTGCTTCGTTCCTATTGTACGGTCTCGGCGCTTAGGCACAATTCATGAGGCCCGATGTTAGAAACGAATGGAGGACCACCCGGCCGAACACACTGAGGGCGATGTGCTGGACAAACTCCGGCGCCATATCCGCATTTTGGTCGATATCGGTCGTCTTTCGGTTGAAGAGGCCGGAACAGAACGCTTCTTGGACCAAGCCGTGCTGCAAATTGCCCGAGCCGTGGAAATCGACCATGTTAAGGTGCTTCAATATCGTCCAGACACGTCCGATCTTCTGTTGATTGCGGGAGTCGGCTGGAAGGATGGTGCCCTCCGCACCGCCACGCTGTCGGCCGACCTCCGCTCGCCGCCTGGCCGCGCTTTCCAAACGGCCGAGCCTGTCAGCATCAGAGATTTCGCCGAGCAGAACGAATTTGTTTGTTCCGAGTTCTTGGCGGAGCACAGCATTGTGGCTGTCAGCAACGTCCCGATCCTCATCGGCGGCGCCGCATGGGGCGTGCTGGAGGTGGACAGTACAAAGCCGAGAGACTTCTCCCAGGATACGACCGAGTTTCTGACCGCCGCCGCCGCGCTGATAGGTGCTGTGCTGCGTCGCGGTGCGCAACCGGACGAACATGCAAGCCTTATGGCTGCGGTCGCGGAAGCTAAAAAGGGGCAGATCTTGCTTCGAGAGATGCAACATCGGGTCAAGAACAATTTTCAACTCGTCCTGTCCTCGATTTCCATCCAGAAGCGCCGCTATCTTGATCCAGAATCACACCGCGCTCTGGACCACGTGGCCAGCCGCATCAACGCCATCTCGCTCGCACATGATCAGCTTGCCCCTCGCCAAGAGGGGCAGATCGTTAGACTTTCCCATTACATCCGGGCTCTTTGCAGCGCGATCCGCAATCAGGTGGATGAGGTTGAAGTCGACGTCGAATGCGACGAGCTCGAATTGGCGATCGACCGGGCCCTCCCGGTTGGCCTCATTTTGAATGAGACTGCGATGAACAGCATCAAGCATGCGTTCGGTGCAGAGGGAGGCAGGATCAGCGTAAGTTTGGTGGGAGGCGTCGGCTACGGCGAGGCTCGATTGACAGTGACCGACAACGGTCGCGGCATTCAACATCCGAACAAGAACGGGTCGGGCCTTAAGCTGATTACCTCTCTGGCGAGACAAATTGGCGGTACCGTCAACCAGACCAGCAGCGACGCGGGTACAACAACAACGCTTACATTCCCTTTGATAATGTAAAGTGGGACCTGCTGAGCAGGCACGGGACAGGCTGCGCCTCAGCTATCGCGGGCCGGGTCGGCCGATGGTACACCTGCGGACCAAGCAAAGCCCCATATCGTCGCCGAGGTGGGTAGTCGGGTTGTGGCCCTTAGCAGCAGGTCGATTGAGCGCGTGTCATGTCGGCTGTCAGGCAGACCGGACACCGATCCAACTTGGCGTCCACCGCTGATTTCGCCCCCAAGCGGCAATCGACCGCAGAGAAGCGGATATAACCTTCGACAACAACGCTTGACCAGACCGCCCGTTTAGAGCGCGAAATTTTTTTCGTCATCCTCTTGAAACTTTTTTGCTCGTGGCAGATTTTTTGGACGCCGCAGACGTGGCGGCCGGGGCGCCTTCGGGGCCCCCCATCAAGGCGGGCGCCGGAAGGTGTCCGGTGCCAGCTCGTACCCAACTTGCTCTTTGGAGGATTTGGCTATGAGGTATGATTGGACTCCCCTGTGGAGGTCGACCATTGGGTTCGACCACCTGTTTGACGTTCTCGACGAGGTCCAGCGGACCGCCGAAGAGACCTATCCCCCCTATAACATCGAGCGGCTCGACGAGAACCACTTCCAAATCTCGGTGGCGCTCGCCGGATTCACACCGGACGAGGTGGGCCTTAYGGTGGAGCAGAATGTCCTGACGTTGGAAGGCCATAAGGCCGAGAAGGACGAGAAGACCTTCCTGCATCGCGGAATGTCGACACGGTCATTCAAGCGCCAGTTCACCCTGGCTGACCACGTTGAGGTCAAGGGCGCGCACTTCGAGAATGGTCTGTTGGTCATCGAGCTTCAACGCGAGATTCCCGAGGCCATGAAGCCGCGGCGCATCGCCATCGCGGGCGCAAGCGCCGGGCAGGTCAAGCAGATCGAAGGCAAGGCCGCCTGACAACCCGCGGCCTGGTTCCGATCGCCGCCGCGCGGGTGCTCCCGCGCGGCTACCTAATGCGTCTTATGATGGGTAGGAGCTTTAGCCATGCGGACGACGCCCGCACACGATAACGTCGTCGATTTAAATGCCCTTCTTCGCCCCGGCACGGTGTTCTCGCAGCCGCGCGAGGTCGTACGCCTCGGCGATCGCGTCCTGTCCAGCGTTACGCTCGCCGGACGGACTAAGGCGCCTGTTCATATCGACGAAATTCTGGAAGCGCTACGCGCGCTAGACGGGAACGGTCCGCGCAACCCGCCGGGCGGCAAGCCCATGCGTCTGCGCTCGGCCGAGCGTCGCGCGGCGGCGTGAGCGAGGGGGTCTGCAAGTGATTCGATGACTGACGTCACACAGTTGATTCCAGGTCGCTTCTATTGGGTCCTTGTGCGCTCGAGCACGAAACATCCCGAGTGGCAGCCGGCACGCTTCGGCGCTACCTGCCAAGGCGACGGCGCCAAGTGGGACTTCATCGGCTTCAATAGCGACGTCGGTCATCTTTTCGTCGAGGTCGTCGACATCGGCTCAGAAATACTGTCTGTCTAAACGCTCGCGTTAAGATGCCTAGGCAGCCAAGCGACAGCGCAGCTATCGATCCACTGCGCGGATTCCCTGTTTCTGTACAACCGCTGCGGCCCTGCCCTTTCTGCGGCGGTTCTGAGGTTTGGATCAACAGCGACATCGATCCAAAATTCGTAGTATGTAAGAAATGTTCGGCTTTCGGCCTCAATGCGCCGACCGTTAGGCAGGCGGCCGAGCATTGGAACAAACGCACCGCCCCCTAAAGCGAAGACAACCTCTGGCTAGTCAATCAGCGGCCGAACGACCGGGCTTGGAGCGCGCCGCTGTGCCGAGGGGATCATCTCGGCCACCGCTCCCGGCAACTCGGCCCCATCCGAGCGCTCCTTCGGCGCGGTCACCGCGCTTCCAGCATCAGTGATTTCGTAGAAAAGAGATCCCACCGGCAAGATCTCAGTCTGGGGGCCGATTTGCTTGGGAAGCGGCCGGATCTCATCCGGTGCCCGTATCCCTAGCCGGAGACCTCCGGCGCTATTTAACCGGTTCACGGCTAAGGGCACGCGCCTGCATTTCTTCCGAGCAACGAACGTTCAGTTCGGCGATGCGCATCAAAGATCCTCCCGGAGACCTTTGAAGAACGGATCGGCGGACTTGACGCGATACTTGATCTCGGCAAGCAGCTTCGGCTCGACCCAGATGCCCCGGTGCGCGATCCGCTTGGCATAGGGCTGTGACGCAGGTCCTCGCCGCCAACCGCAAGGATGTCGAAGGCGTAGAGTTGCACTTCGTTATCCTGCCGGCGCGGGGGGAGGGCGTTGAAGTCCGATGCGCCGTCGACGCCGAGCACCACAGCCTCGCCGTCGATGACGAATTGCTGCTCGCGGTTCTTTAGCGCGGCCTCGACGATCCAAGGGAAGCGCCTAGTCCAGTCGTAGCCGTTGCGGGTGAACAGGCGCACGGTCTTCCCTGGCGCTCGACGCGCAGTCGATAGCCCTAATACTTGATTTCGTGGATCCAGTCGGGCCCGGCCGGCACCACCTTGGCGGCGGTCGGCAGGCAGAATTCGAACGCGGTACGCATAGGGCTGAGATAGGGGCGGGAGCGGATTTCTGAAGTCCTCATAGCCAGTCCCATTGTAGGAACCAATTCAGCGCATCATTGGCGAACCACCAGAGGCGCCAGTATGGTCGTAAATGTTCGTGGAGACATGGCAGAGACGTCCGCGGTATTCGTCATCGGCGAACGGCATGTTCACCAATGGGACATGGGCATTTGTCGGGATGCCATCCATACATTTGAGCGGGGCGCCAGTTGATCGACCATCGCCGCGACGCCACGCGCCGTGCGCAGGTGAGTCAGCGGCGAGCTGGCTCGTGCCGCGCCACATTGCGCTGCTTGTCAACCTGATGCTCGACACAGGCACCAAGCCCGAGGAGCTGCAGCCATGAGCGACCAGACTTACCACGTCATCATGGCAGTGCTCCTTGTCCTCGTGAGCGGCGGCTATTTCTTGGAAGCAATGCGCCAGCTCGACCTCGATGCCTGCGGCGCGAACGACTTCCACTATGCGCAGGTTCTCGCTGAAAAGCTCATAGGCTGGGCCCTCATCACGGCGTTATTCGCGTGGCTGTGGCTCTGAACCAGACGCCCGCTGAAAATGCCCGCGCAGGGGCAGCGCGAGCTGCATGTCGAAACGTCTTGTGGCGTTGGCGGCGATGAAGTCTTGCAGCGCAGACGAGATCTCGGCCTCCGTGTCGGCTGCGCGCTGGGCCAGCGCGTCGGCGACTTCGGAAGTCGCATCCCGCGAGCACCCCTCGACGGGGTTGAAGGATACAATCCGGACCGGATAGGCGTACTGGCCCGAGCGTCGAAATCGGAGGTCGGTTGCACCAGCTTTCTAGGGTCAGGTGGTTGCAAGGGAGGTCTTTTTTCGGGTAAACGGGGGTCAGGTTAAGGGGCGAAACGGGGCGAATCTGCCGTCGCTTTGTAGAACTTGGTCACACCTCAGCCCAGCTTGCATTGCTCGGTGACAAGGTTCGACCGCCGGCTTCGGCACCCATGTATGCGGCGCATCAGCGGATTGCTCGCCGTTTCAAGCCACGACCCAAACGGAAAGCAGAAAGCAGAGGCTCATGCCCACAATCGCTTTGGTCGACGATGACAGCAACATTCTCACATCCGTCTCGATCGCGCTGGAGACGGAAGGCTACCGCATCATGACTTACACCGACGGCGCCTCCGCGCTCGACGGCTTCCGCACCACCCAGCCCGATCTTGCCATTCTCGACATCAAGATGCCGCGCATGGACGGCTTGGAAACGCTGCGCCGGCTGCGGCAGAAATCCGACCTGCCGGTGATCTTCCTGACCTCCAAGGACGAAGAGATCGACGAGCTGTTCGGCCTCAAGATGGGCGCCGACGACTTCATCCGCAAACCGTTCTCGCAGCGCCTGCTGGTCGAGCGCGTCAAGGCCGTGCTGCGCCGCTCGGCGCCGAAG
>NZ_JBFUGY010000082.1:0-15302 GCF_056402655.1 Bradyrhizobium sp. P3_C3
GTCGAATACGACAGCGGCGAGATCGTGCGCAGGGTCTCATCGACAAGACCCTACATCTCCTTCAAGGGACGCTTCTGGAAAGTTCCCCAGGCCTTCGCCCGCGAACGCCTTGCCATCCGGCCACTGGTTCGTGACGGCCACTACGGAATCTTCTTCGCCAGCTGGCAGGTCGCATCGATCGACTTGACCAATGGCCAACCTGTCAGTGATGTGTCCGAACAGGTGTCAGCCATGTCTCCGGACTAAACACTCGTCCCGGCCATCCACGCCTTGGGCGCGACATGAAGAACGTGGGGACGCCCGGGCCTTCGCCGCGCCGAAGCGGCTTAGGCCGCGCAGGCGGGACAAGCCCGGGCATGACGACTTCGTCCCTGCCAGGTGCCCGAAACACCCCGATCTGACCTCCTGCCGCACCCTCTGTTAACCCTTTGCTAACCATACACCCGGCAAGAATTGCCGGGTGAAGTCGAGTGTCGTCAGCCGCGTAGAACGGGAGGTCCCCCGTGGACGCCAGTGCGGTGCCTCACTTTCGAAACGGCGGCCCTTCGGCCGCCGCGCAGACATTTGGGGCGCGCGGACGGCAGTCGCGCGGGGGAGCAGCTACCATGGTCGACGTCACCGCGGGACAGGGCGTAGGCAGCACGAACGCCGGCTTCCCGACCCTCACCGAGATCGGCAACATCCTCAAGCGCGGCGATATCGCGCTGGCGCTCGGCGTCCTCACCATCCTGGTAGTGCTGATCCTGCCGCTGCCCGCGATCGTGCTGGACCTGTTCCTAGCGATCTCGATCACGCTCTCGATCCTGATCCTGATGACGTCGCTGTTCATCCAGGCGCCGCTGGAATTCTCCGCCTTCCCGACCGTCCTCCTGATCTCGACCATGCTGCGCCTGTCGCTGAACATGGCCTCGACCCGCCTGATCCTGTCGCACGGGCACGAGGGCACGGATGCCGCCGGTCACGTCATCGAAGCCTTCGGCAGCTTCGTGATGGGCGGCAATTTCGTCATCGGCATCATCGTCTTCGCCATCCTGATCATCGTCAACTTCGTCGTCATCACCAAGGGTTCGGGCCGTATCGCCGAAGTCGCCGCACGCTTCCACCTCGACGCCATGCCCGGCAAGCAGATGGCGATCGACGCCGATCTCTCCGCCGGCCTGATCGACGAGAAGGTCGCCAAGCAGCGGCGCAAGGATCTGGAGGACGAGAGCGGCTTCTTCGGCGCCATGGACGGTGCCTCCAAATTCGTCCGCGGCGATGCCATCGCGGGCCTTTTGATCGTCTTCATCAACATCGTCGGCGGCATGATCATCGGTGTCGCGCAGCAGGGCCTCTCCTTCGCCGACGCCGGGCGCAGCTACACGCTGCTGACCGTCGGTGACGGCCTCGTCACCCAGGTGCCGGCGCTGATCGTTTCGACCGCGGCCGGCCTGCTCGTCTCCAAGGCCGGCGTGTCCGGCGCCGCCGACAAGGCGCTGATGAAACAGTTCTCCGGCTATCCGCAGGCGCTGGCGATGTCCGCGGCGGTCATGCTGGTGCTGGCGGCGCTGCCGGGTATCCCGACCATCCCCTTCCTGGCGCTCGGCGGCGGCGCCGGTGCGCTCGCCTGGCACGCCCGCAACCGCAACCGGGCGACTGCCAGGGCTGACGAAGTTGCAAAGACCGCACCCGCTCCGGGAACGCCGGGTTCACCTGGCGCCGCTGCGGCCGAAGAGCCGATCTCCGCCGCGCTCAAGATCGACGATCTCAAGATCGAGCTCGGCTATGCGCTACTGCCGCTCGTCAACGGCCCTGATGGCACCGACCGCCTCACCGAGCAGATCAAGGCGCTGCGCCGCTCGCTCGCGATCGAGATGGGCTTTGTGATGCCCGCCGTGCGCATCCTCGATAACGTCCAGCTCGAAGCCAACACCTACATCATCAAGATCAAGGAAGTGGAYGCCGGCACCGGCAAGATCTGGCCGAACCAGTTCATGGTCATGGACCCCGGCGGCAGCCAGGTGCAGGTGCCCGGCATCCATACCACCGAGCCGACCTTCGGCCTGCCCGCAACCTGGGTCGATGCCAGCCTCAAGGAAGAAGCCTCGCTCAAGGGCTACACCGTCGTCGACGCCGCGACCGTGCTCTCGACCCACCTCACCGAGCTGCTCAAGGCCAACATGTCGGACCTGCTCTCCTACGGCGAGGTGCAGAAGCTGCTCAAGGAGCTGCCGAAGGAGCAGGGCGAGCTGGTCAAGGACATCGTGCCGGGCCAGGTCACGGTCTCCGGCATCCAGCGCGTGCTGCAGCTGCTGCTCGCCGAGCGCATCTCGATCCGCGACCTCTCGACCATCCTGGAAGGCATCGCCGACTCGCTCGCCTTCTCGCGCAATCCCGCGACCATGGTCGAGCATGTCCGCGCCCGCCTCGCGCGGCAGATCTGCGCGCAGAACACCTCCTACAGCGGTTATCTGCCGCTGATCGCGCTGTCGGCGCGGTGGGAACAGGCCTTCGCCGAATCCATCATCGGCCAGGGCGAGGAACGCAGCCTCGCGATGCAGCCCTCGAAGCTGTCGGAATTCATGACCGGCGTGCGCGAGGCCTTCGAGCGCGCCGCGCGCGAAGGCGAGGCGCCGGTGCTGGTCACGTCTGCGGCAATTCGTCCCTTCGTACGCTCCCTCGTCGAGCGGTTCCGGGCTCAGACGACGGTGCTGTCGCAGGCTGAAATCCACCCCAGGGCGAGATTGAAAACGGTCGGAAGCATCTGATTTGCCTTAAGAAGCCGTATGTTTTTCGGCCACAGGCAAATGGTTTTTGAGTTCCTGGCGCCTTGTCGACCAAATGCAAACAAGGCGCCTCGCAAGCACATTACACCTTTGAAATAATTATATAATCGCACGATTGAGGGGTCGCTTTCGATCGCGATCTTTCACGTCCTGTCACGCTCTTGTGATCGCCCCTTGGGAACGAATCCCCCCAATACTAGGTTGTTGGTGACCGGAAGCATGAACCTCCCCCAACAGGGTAGCGACTACTTCGGGTAGATGGCGGCAGGAGCCTTCCATGAACCACTCGATTTACAGCGCCGATCGCTCGACCCACTTGAAAATTGTGGTCGTAGCCCTCGTAGCCGGCATCGCGGTGGCAGGCTTCGGCATCACGGCAGCGCGCACGGGTTCGGACGAAGGTCTGACCCAGACCGCCCGCGTCATCAAGGCCGGCAAGCCGGTTGTTATCACCAGCTCGAACGCATCCCTCGTTCGATAAGGAGATTTGACGAGTTTTGTGAATTCACGCGGCTCTTTACCAGCCCCCCAAAGTCGCCACGTGGATATGTAGACGACCCCAACCCCAAGTCGACTACGGAAAGCGCCCGCCCCCCACGGGCGCTTTCTCATGTCTGGGGTACCTCGTCATTGCGAGCGTAGCGAAGCAATCCAGACTGTCGCCGCGGAAAGATTCTGGATTGCTTCGCTACGCTCGCAATGACGGAGCAATTGGCACAGCCGCGATCCTCCAACCAGCCCCGATCAAATTCTACCGCGCCCCATAAGTCGGCGGCGGCGCCTGGACCGTCGGTGCTGCCGCAGCGAAGAGCTCGGCCTTGCTACCGGTGAGCGGCGGGTAGATGCGCTTGCAGTTGATGGTCTGCTTGGTCGCCTTTGCGGCCGCGCCAGTGGTGCGAACCTCGCGATCCCACCCTTCCGTATAGAGCGCGCCCCAGCCGCCGAGGTCGAGCACGGTCACGTACCAGTCGATGCGCAGCGGCAGCATCGGCAGGCCCGCGAGATCGGCCACGACGTTGTGGCCGGCGAAGCGGCCCATGGGACGGGCGAACTGGCAGGACATCACCGTCGGATGCAGCCCGTCGACCACGCTCGAGGCGACATCGCCGGCGGCGAACACGCCCGGCACATCGGCCACCCGCATGAAAGGATCGACCAGCAGGCGGCCGAGGCGATCGCGCGCGCCCGCGAAGCTCTCGGCCAGCCGGCTCGCGCGCATCCCGGCGCACCAGATCACGGTCTGCGCCGGGATGAATTCGCCCGAGCTCAGGTGCATGCCGGCAGCCTCGACGGACACGACGCGCACGCCAAGCCGCGTCTCGACGTCGAGCGAGGCCAAAGCCGTCTCGATGACGGGACGCGCATGCGCGCCGATGGTGGCGCCGACCGCAGGGTTGGGATCGACCAGGACGATGCGGCGGCTGCCGGTGATGCCGGCGCGCGCCAGCCTGTCCGGCATCTCGGCCGCGACCTCGATGCCGGTGAATCCGGCGCCAACCACCACGACCGTCGAGCGCCCCGGCGAGGGCGCGCTGTGTCCGAGCGAGACGAGATGATTTTCGAGGATGAGCGCGGCGGCATAGGTATCGACGTCGAAAGCATGCTCGGCGAGGCCGGGGATGGCGGGACGCATCACTTCGCTGCCGAGCGCCAGCACCAGGCGGTCGTAGCTCAGCGTCTCCTCGCCGCCGCTCGTGACGAGAGAAATCTCGCGCCGTGCCGGGTCGATGGCTTCGACCTCGCCAATGCCATGAGTGACGCCGATCGGATCGAGCAGTTGCGGCAACGGCAGCGCGACCTCACTGAGGTCGGCCTCGTAATTGCGCACCCGGATGTTGTGGTAGGGATTGCGATCGACGACACGGATCTCGACGTCACGGCCGGCCGCGCCGATCTCGTCGCGCTTGCGCGCGGCGCCGATGGCCGCCCACAGACCCGCAAACCCCGCGCCGAGCACGACGATACGCGCCATGTCCGTATACTGCCTTGTCCAAGAATTCCGGCGAACTGCCCGCGCGGGCAGATATAGCTCATTCGCCCGGATCGACCAACTGCGGCGGCGCCGCTCCGCTGCATAAGATCGCGGCTCAGGCCTCGCGCAGCTCCGACGGCGTCGCGCCAAAACGCTTGCGGAAGGCGCGGTTGAAATAGGACAGGTCGGAGAAGCCCGAGGAATGCGCGATGTCGCTGATCTTGCGCGCCCTCGCGCGGGGATCGCCGAGCAGCTTGCGCGCCAGCACCAGGCGCTGCTCCAGCACGAATTCGGTGAAGGTCGTGCCGGCCTGCTCGAACAAGCGTTGCGCCTGGCGCGGGCTGAGCCCTGAGCGCGTCGCGATCTCGGACAGACAGAGATCGTTGCGGCCGAGCGCGGCCATCACGTCGGCACGCATGAGATCGAGACGGGCCGCCGCATGTCCGCGACCGCGCGCAAGGCTTGCATGCTCCGCATCGGTGCCGAGCAGCAGGCCGACGAGATCGATCACGTGCTGCGCGGTCAGGCGCTGGCCGACGGCGTCGAGATGCGGCGCGTGATTGGCGGCGAGTGCGTGGTAGCGGAAGATCGTCTCGGCCACCGCGCCATCCGAGAGCACTTGCGACAGCTTGTCCTCGGCACGCGGATTGATGTCGAGCAGCGCGCGGCGCGGCATGCGGATGCTGGTGAAGCGATCTTCCTGGGTGTGGCCGACGGTGCCGGTGACGCCCATGTCGACGAGCACCATCTGCGCGGGCGCAAGTTCGACGGTGTGGCCGTTCTGCCCGACGCAGACGAGACCCGCATGCGCGGCGATCAGGACCAGATCGTCGCTGCCGTCGGCCAGATGGCTCTGCGTGCGCGAATATTGCGCGGAGGCACCTTCGGGAATGGCCAACGCGATATTGTCGACTACGCTGACCTGGAGCCGGCAATCGATGTTGTCGCCATGGCTCGGCCCGACATCGAGGCCGCAGGGACCGAAGGCCCGCTCGCGCCAATTTTCGAAGGCCGGACCATGCGGAAGGCCCGCATATTGGTGGACGAAGATGCCCGGCGTCTTAGCTGCATCCATCTGACTTCTAGCCCCTTTTCCGGCGCCATGATGTGCGGCGCCGACTGCAAATTCCGGGCATTTGACGCCGTGGATTGCGGGGAGGTTCAACGCGGGAGTGGATTCGGCGGAACTTGTCGGGCTGCGACGGCTGGACGGACCTTGGCGACGGTCGAGCGCCGTGTGCGCTCCATCCGGGCTACGGCGCCACGACACCTACTTCTTCGTGGGCGCCTGCGGCTGAGACGGCGGCACGGTCTCGATCAGCTTGCCGGAAAACACCGGAGCCGAGGTCGGCTGGCCGTTGGGCGAGCCGCCGGCCTGCTCGACGGTGACGGCGTAGGTCGCACCGTTGACGACCTCGGGATCGAAGGAGCCGAGCACCGGGCGCGCKGTGAAATCGCCCGCGCCAATCACGCCGAGCGAGCGCGGACGCGGCAGCTTGTCGGAGATCAGCCAGAGCTCGAAGCTCTTGCCGGCCTCCGGCGTTGCGCCGACCTTGCGCACGGTGAAATTCCGCGTCGCGCCGTCGACCGTGAGGATGAAGGCGGGACCGCCGCCCTGGCCCTGCAACAGCGCGACATATTGCGCAGCAGCCGTGAGCGGCGCCGGCGTCTTCACTTCCACCGTCTGGATGCGTGGCGCCGGACGCAAGCCGCCCGGCAGCGCATCGGGCTGGAAGATCTGAAGCGACAGCGTCACCAGCAGTGCCGCCGCAAGCGCGCCCACCGCGGAGGCGATGGTGCGCCAGCGTTTCACGCGGCTCTCGAGCCGGATCACGTTGCTGTTGTCGGCGACCGGCGCCGGCGGCGCGCGCGCGACGTCAGGATCGGGCGCATGGACCTGCGGCATGAATATCGGCGCGATGTCGGGAAGCGCATCGGGTGCCGGCCGCGCCGTCCCGGGCTGCTCTGCTTCGGAAGGCTGCTGCTCCGGTTGCGGCGCGACGTCCGGTGCCAGCTCAGGCGGTGCAGCTTCGATCGAGGAGAACTCCGGCACAGGTGGCGGCGGCGGCGAAACTTCCGGCGCGGATGTCTCCTGCGCAAAGTCCGTCCGCGCAAGCTCGGACCGGATGTTCTCCCACACGATCGGACGCGGTTCGACCGAGCCGACCATCTGGTTGAGGACGCCGAGCCGGTAAGCCCAGGCCTGCACGACATCGGCGAACGCCTTGTCCACGGCCATCATGGTCTCGACCTGCGCGCGCTCACTGGCGTCGAGCGTACCGAGCGCATATTCCGCGGCGAGCGCGATATGGTCCTCCGTGTAGGCCATCACTTCCAGTCCAGAACCACCCTCACAATGCAAGTCCTCATAGTCCGAGGCACTCGCGGATATCCAACATGCTGCGCCGGAGCCACGTCTTCACCGTGTTGACGGGCGCGGCGAATTTTTCCGCCAATTGCTCGCGGCTCCAGCCGTTGTAATAGGCGAGAAGCACGAGCCTCTGACGATCCGGCTCGAGCCGGCCGATGCATTCCAGGAGCCGCTTCAACTCCTCGGTCATCTCCCTCCGCGCCAGCGGATCGGGGCTGTCGGCGGCGACTTCCATCGCCTGCGGCTCTTCCTCGATGGAGACTTCCGTCTTCTTGCGCACGATGTCGATGGCGCGGTTGCGCGCGATCGACGCCATCCATGTGATCGGCGACGACAAGGCCGGATTGAACTGGCCGGCGCCGTTCCAGATCTTGACGTAGGTCTCCTGAATGACCTCCTCTGCGAGATCCTGTCGACGCAAGATACGGAGCACGACGCCATAGAGTTTCGCGCGCGTGGCGACGTAGAGGCGCTCGAACGCGGCCTGATCGCCCCTGGCGACCTCCCCAATCAGCCCGACCAGCTCTGCTGGCGTCAGCATTCAGCCCCCCACGCACGGCCTGTCGCGTTCGGCGCAGGCCCTGGCACTCCGCTACCATAGCGCGCGGCAAAGCCCATCACCAAGGGGCGGCGCGCCACACTGTGGATAGCAAACGCAAACCCGGACCTTGCGGGTCCGGGTTCGACGAATTCTCGGCTGTTGGACCGCTGGCTGCGCCGTCAGGCGACGGCGCCGATGCRGGCGCGCATCAGGCCGATGCTGTCGAGGTCGGCCTGCTCGCGGGCGTTTTCTTCGGCGCGCTCGCGGGCCTGGTCACGCTCGTCGAGGAGCTCGACCTTCTTCAGTTCCTCGAAGGCTTCGGCCAGCGCGGCCTTGGCTTCGTCGAGCTGGCCCTTCAGTTCGTCGGCCGAGCGGGTCAGGTTCTCACGGCGCTGAATCGCGGCCTTGGCATAGGTCGGATAAGCGAAGTGCGAGGGATCGTTGATCCCGGCACGCTCCTGCTCGGTCGTGATCTCGCGTTCAAGATCGGTCGACATCCGCTGGAAGTCGGCGATCATGGTCTCGATCTGGGTGACCCGGCGGCGCTTCTCGTCGACCTGAAATTTCTTCAGGCGGATGAGGGTATCACGTGACTTCATCGACTCATACTCCCCAGAAGTCCCCTGGCTGCACGTGGGACGTCACCGGTCTCCCCACAGGCCCTGATAGGGCCAAGACCGGCTCTGCTACTCTGTGAGAGCGGATGATGACCTGACAAAGTTAGCGTTCCGTTTCCAAATCACCGAGGATTTGCGCCAACTGGCGGTAGCCGTCCGCCAGTGATGCATTTTCGTCCTTGCGCTGGCGCAGGAACGCCTCCAGCGGCTCGTGCAGCCGGATCGCCTCGTCCACCTCGGGGCTGGAGCCGGCCCGGTAGGCCCCGAGCCGGATCAATTCCTCCATGTCGGCATAGGTCGCCATCACCTGGCGGGCCCGCTGGATGGTCGGCCAGAACTGCGGATCGGCCGATTTCGGCATGGTGCGGGAGACAGATTTGAGGATGTTGATGGCGGGGTAACGGCCGCGCTCGGCGATCGAGCGCTGCATCACGATATGGCCGTCGAGGATACCGCGGACGGCATCCGCGATCGGCTCGTTATGGTCGTCGCCGTCGACCAGCACCGTGAAGATCGCGGTGATCGCCCCCTCACCCAGGCCCGGCCCTGCGCGCTCCAGAAGCTTCGGCAGCTCGGTGAACACGGTCGGCGTATAGCCCTTGGCGGTCGGCGGCTCGCCGGCGGACAGGCCGATCTCGCGCTGGGCCATGGCGAAACGCGTCACCGAGTCCATCAGGCAGAGCACGTCCTTCTCTTCATCGCGAAAGTATTCGGCCACCGCGAGCGTGAGATACGCCGCCTGGCGCCGCATCAGCGCCGGCTCGTCGGAGGTCGCGACCACCACGACCGAGCGCGCCAGGCCCTCCTCGCCGAGATCGTCCTGCAAAAATTCCTGGACCTCGCGGCCGCGTTCGCCGATCAGCCCGATGACGCTGACCGCGGCATCGACGTTGCGCGCGAGCATCGACAGCAGCACCGATTTGCCGACGCCGGATCCTGCGAAAATGCCCATGCGCTGGCCGCGGCAGCAGGTGAGGAACGTGTTCATCGCGCGCACGCCGAGATCGAGCGGGGCGCCGACACGCCTGCGCGAATGCGCCGGCGGCGGCGAATTGCGGTATGGCATCGGCGCCGGGCCCTGCGGCAATGGCCCCTTGCCATCGATCGGTTCGCCCAGCGCGTTGACGACGCGGCCGAGCCAGGCCGATGACGGACGCACTTGATTGGCGGCATTGGCGATGACGGCCTTGCAGCC
Organism: Bradyrhizobium sp. P3_C3; assembly: GCF_056402655.1. NCBI lineage: Bacteria > Pseudomonadati > Pseudomonadota > Alphaproteobacteria > Hyphomicrobiales > Nitrobacteraceae > Bradyrhizobium > Bradyrhizobium sp. P3_C3. The sequence goes on from NZ_JBFUGY010000082.1 coordinate 9,462, forward strand.
GCGGCGCACGCCGTCCAGGCCGGCGAACGGCATCACGACAGCGTTGTTGCCGGAGAAGCCGATCACCTCGCAGGGAATGGAACGGTTCGCGCCGGTCTCGATCACGAGCCGCGCACCGACCGACATCGCGTGAATGGGTCCGGCCACTTCGACCATCAGGCCGCGAACGCCGACCACGCGGCCATAGATGTTGACGCCGTCGATGTCGCCGATCTGTTCGGCAAGAGCCTTCATCAGGGGCGCGCCTTTAATAAGAGGACCTTCATAAGGTGATCGCCTCCGATCCCGGGCTTCATGGCGAAAGACTTAAGTTTCGCCATATTTCTGAACGGCGCTTAACTTCGTGTTTACCCGCATCGTTAATCATTGCGTCACTGTCTTTGTGACTGAGCGTGACTCCCCTTCAGAAGAAGGCTGAGTCGCGGGAGTCGGTTAGGCCCGTCTCTTAAAGTGGAACTTGAACGGTACGGGGTGACGAAAGCTGCTTCGCGCGCAAGACCTTAGGGCGATTCGACAAAAATTGCACCGGGGGGACTTGCGTTCCAGAATCAGAGTTTGTTAACCATCTGTTGTCAGGATCCGAATCAGTTGTTCAAAGGCGTTTTGTTGAGTGCCGCGAATGCGGCCGACCTGACGCCCAGGAGCGGCGACTATGGGGAACTGGCATGCGCGTTTTGCTGATTGAAGATGACAGCGCCGTCGCGCAGTCGATCGAGCTGATGTTGAAGTCTGAGAGCTTCAACGTCTACACGACCGATTTGGGGGAAGAAGGCGTCGATCTCGGTAAGTTATACGATTACGACATTATTCTTCTCGACCTCAACCTGCCCGACATGTCCKGCTACGACGTGCTCAAGCAGCTTCGGGTCTCCAAGATCAAGACACCAATTCTGATCCTCTCCGGCCTCGCCGGCATCGAGGACAAGGTCAAGGGTCTCGGCGTCGGCGCCGACGACTACATGACCAAGCCCTTCCATAAGGACGAGCTGGTGGCCCGCATCCACGCGATCGTGCGCCGCTCCAAGGGTCACGCCCAGTCGGTCATCCAGACCGGCGACCTCGTCGTCAACCTCGACACCAAGACGGTGGAAGTCGGCGGCCAGCGCGTGCATCTGACCGGCAAGGAATACCAGATGCTGGAGCTCCTCTCGCTCCGCAAGGGCACGACCCTCACCAAGGAAATGTTCCTCAACCATCTCTATGGCGGCATGGACGAGCCCGAGCTGAAGATCATCGACGTCTTCATCTGCAAGCTCCGCAAGAAGCTCGCCAACGCTTCCGAGGGCCGCAACTTCATCGAGACCGTGTGGGGCCGCGGCTACGTGCTGCGCGAGCCGCACGAGCACGAAGAGCGCATTCCCGCCTGATCCCTAAGTTTACGTCGCGAGCCCCCGGGGCTCGTTCCTCCCAGCCTGGACCCCGCCGCAAATGGCGGGGTTTTGTTTTTTGGGGACGCCAACGCGGCCTCATCGTCCTTGCGCCATTGAACCGCTATCCTCCCCCCGCCGACGAATGGTCGCTGCACGATGGGGGAACGATGATCCTGCAATCACTGGCCGGCCTGCCCGCCTTCCTGGTCTATTTCTGCACCGGCCTGATCGCGATCGTGGCGTATCTGTTCGTCTACACCCGCATCACTCCGCACAATGAGTTTCAGCTCATCCGCGACAACGAGCCGGCCGCCGCGATCGCGCTCGGCCTCAGCCTGCTCGGCTTCGTGGCGCCATTGGTCAGCGCGATCGCGCATTCGGCCAATGTGCTGGACTGCCTGATCTGGGCGGTCATCGCGCTGATCGTGCAGATCATCGTGCTCTTTCTGGTGAAGGTCCCGGTGCCGAACCTGTCGGCACGGATTGCCGCAGGCGAGCTTGCGCCGGCGATCTGGCTCGGGCTGTCCTCCCTCGCGGCGGGCCTGTTGAACGCCGCCTGCATGATCTACTGACATGGCCAAACCCTCCAAAAAGGAGTTCGGCAAGCGCCGGCCGGCGCCCGTGGCGCCGCCATCGGGGCCGCCGGTGAAGCGCTCCGGCCATGTCGCGCTACTGGTGATGGGCACGATCGCGGTCGGCACCGCCGCCTACACGCTGATGCCACGGCAGCACTGCGAGCCCTCGCCAGGAGCCGTGCCGGGCCAGACGACCACGACGTGCAGCAGTAGCAGCAGTTCATCGGGCGGCAGCAGCTCGCGCTGGTCGTCGCGGTCAAGCTTCTTCAGCAGCGATTCCTCGAGCCATTCCTCGTCGGGAACCTCTTCGGACTCAGGCTCCAGCAGCGTGAGCCGTGGCGGCTTCGGTTCGTTCGGCCATGGCTTCTCGGGCGGCGGGTGATCCATGCGACGCATCGTCTGCCCCGAGCGCGACGACTGGCGGCAGACCGCCGAACAATGCGGCTTCGCCTTCCACACCATCGACGGCGAACGCTATTGGGACGAGAGCGCCTATTACGCCTTCACGCTCGACGAGATCGAGCGCGGCATCGAGGCGCCGACAGCCGAGATCGACGCGATGTGCATCGAGCTTGCCGGCCGCGTGATCGGTGACGAGCGCTATCTGCGACGCCTGAAGATTCCGGAGGCGTTCTGGAGCTTGATCGCCGAGAGCTGGGAGCGCGACGACCGCAGCCTCTATGGCCGGCTCGATCTGAAGTTCGACGGACAGTCGCCTGCAAAGCTGCTCGAATACAACGCGGATACGCCGACCTCGATCTTCGAGGCCGCGGTGTTTCAATGGACCTGGCTCGAACAGGCGATCGAACGCCGCATCATTCCGGCGCGTGCCGACCAGTTCAACTCCATCCACGAGCGGCTGATCGCGGCGTGGAAGGAGATTGCCGCAGGCCGCCATGTCCATCTCACCGGCACCACCGGCAACGAGGAAGACGCCGGCACGCTCGCTTATCTCGAGGACACCGCGCGCCAGGCGGGGCTCTCGACCAGGATGCTCGACATCGAGGAGATCGGCTGGCGCGACGAGCCTGGCGGCTTCGTCGATCTCGACGACGGCGACATCGCGTTCGCCTTCAAGCTCTATCCCTGGGAATGGATGTTCCACGACGCCTTCGGCGCCAAGCTGATGAGCGCGACGACACGCTGGATCGAGCCGCCGTGGAAGGCGGTGCTCTCCAACAAGGGCATTTTGCCGCTGCTCTGGGAGATGTTTCCGAACCATCCCAATCTGCTGCCGGCCTTCTTCGAGGACGACGCGCGGGCAGCCGAGCTCGGCAGCTCCTACGTCCGCAAGCCGCTGCTGTCGCGCGAAGGCGCCAATGTCACGCTGGTGTCCGGAGGCATGCCGCTCGACGAGCAGGCAGGACCTTACGGCGCAGAAGGCTTCGTGCGGCAGGCGCTGTCGCCGCTGCCGAATTTCTCGGGCTTCTATGTGGTGGTGGGAAGCTGGCTGGTGAACCACGAGCCGTGCGGCCTGTCGATCCGCGAGGACGAGAGCCCGATCACGGGCAACCGCTCGCGGTTTATGCCGCATGCGATTTTGTGAAATGCGCTCGCGACCTCATCGGAACGGGACGCGAGCGCAGAGACTTGCGTGCTTACTCAGGGTGTCTTGACGATGAATCTCCCGTCGTAGAGGCCCGCGCCCTTGAAGCCGGCTTGCGCACTTTCGAAGCCGCCCGTGCCCGTCGCGTTTGCATACGCCCCGGTGCCCGACAGGATCGTGTATTCGCCTTTCGCCCGACCATCCTTGATCGCGCCGGCGTAGCGCGCCGTGATCGAGGATCCGTCGTCGAAGGTGTAGGTGCTGTAGCCGTAGATGGGTCCTGAGCCCTTGATCAGGTCGGCGGAGTGGACGAAGTCCTTCACCGCAACGCGGCCGTCCTTGAAGAAGGCAACGCCAAACATTTTGCCAGACATGACCGTCTGACCTTCGACGTTCGCGACCTCGGTGACCTTTAAGTCCATCGGCTTGGTGACAAGCTTGAATTCGAGGACCTGCTCGCCAGCGAGAGCGGTGGCGGGCAACGAAAGCGCCGCGAACAAGAAATACGAGGCACAAGACATTCGCATGGTATGTCCTCCTCAGTACAATTCATGATGGAATGGAATCCCGCCTCGGTTCGGCGGGACCATCGCCAGCATAGCACAACCGTCAGATGCTGATCAGGGCCGCGATTGCATTGCATCGCGGCACGAGCTCTATTGCGCGGTAGTCGAGTAATCCGCAATGCTCAAACGCGTGTGAAGCGTCACGCACTCTGACGGAACGATATCCGCCAGTTGTTGCCGATCATTCGCGACGACGGCGTTCAGTGAGATTGCCTGTCGTTCGGCGAATCACCTCGCCGCTGCGATTTTCAGCGGCTGCGGCATCAATCCGCCCATCGGACGGCCGGAGCGCGCGGGATTGAGCTGATAGAGACCGCGGCGCTCGGTGATCGGGCGGAACGCGTCGGTGATGCCGACGACGGATTCGGCGGCGCCAAGCAGCAGCGTGCCGTCGGCTTCCAGTCCCTTCGCCATGCGCTCGAAGATCACGGCCTTGGTGTCCTGGTCGAAATAGATCAACACGTTGCGGCAAAAGATCACGTCGAACGTGCCGAGATGGGAGAAGTCCTGCAACAGATTGAGCTGGCGGAACTGCACCATCGCGCGAATGTCGGCATTGAGCTGCCAGAGCTCACCGACTTGCGTGAAGTATTTCATCAGGTGCTGGATCGGCAGGCCGCGCTGCACCTCGAACTGGCTGTAGATCCCGGCCCTGGATTTCTCCAGCACCTCCTGCGACAGATCGGTGGCGACGATCTCGATGCGCCAGCCGGCGAAGGCCGCGCCCATCTCCTTAAGGCACATCGCGATCGAATAGGGCTCCTGCCCGGTCGACGAGGCCGCCGACCAGATGCGGAGCGACCTGCGCGCCGCGCGCGCCTGGAGCAGGCCCGGCAGGATGGTTTCGCGCAGATGATCGAACGGGATCTTGTCGCGGTAGAAGAAGGTCTCGTTGGTGGTCATCGCTTCGACCACGTCGGTCGCAAGCCGGCCGTCGCCGTTCCTGATCTTCAGCACGAGATCGGGAATCCCGGGCAAGCTCGCCTTGCGGGCAAGCGGCAGCAGCCGGCTCTCGACGAGATACTGCTTGTCGGCGGAGAGATCGAGGCCGGAGCGCTCTTTCAGGAACTTGCGCAGATATTCGTAGTCAACCGGCGTCACGAGCGGTCTCCCGCGAACAGGCGGTTGACCTTGGCGCCGATCTGGTTGAGCGGCAGGATCGCCGCGCAGATGCCGGCATTGGCCGCCGCGCCCGGCATGCCCCAGACCACGCTGGAGGCTTCGTCCTGCGCGATCACGTTGCCGCCGGCGGCGACGATGTCCTTGCCGCCGCGCATGCCGTCCGAGCCCATGCCCGTCAGGATCACCGAGAGGATGTTGCCGTGCCAGATGTCGATGGCGGAGGTGAACAACGGATCGACCGCGGGCTTGCAGAAATTGACGGCGGGACCGTCGTCGAGCGCGATCGCCACGTCCGCGCCACTGCGCACGACACGCATGTGCTTGCCGCCGGGCGCGAGGTAGATCCGTCCCGGCTTCACCGGCTCGCCGTCGACCGCCTCGGCCGCCGGCTTGCGGCTCGCGCGCGCCAGGTGCTCGGCGAGAATGGTGGTGAAGGTCGGCGGCATGTGCTGGGTGATCAGCACCGGGAAGCGGTCGATCACCGGGCCGAGCTCGGTGACGAGCGCCATCAGTGCCTGCGGACCGCCGGTCGAGGAGCCGATCAGCAGCACCTTCGGTGCGTGGGCCGAGAACGGGCGCGTGGACAGCACCCCAGACGACGGCGCATGCAGAGCCGGTGCGGGCGCGGCGGGCCGCACGACAGCCGGCGCACGTGCAGCCGG
>NZ_JBFUGY010000083.1:0-14946 GCF_056402655.1 Bradyrhizobium sp. P3_C3
CTGCTGTGTGGCTCGCGGCCGCAGATCGAGCATACGCTGCGCCGAAAGGTGACTGCGATCGCCAATGTCAAAGTGCAATCGCAGAGCCGCGTGACGGAGATTGTGCCGGCTGCAACCCGGCCGATGGTGAAGTTCGAGAACGACGCAGGCGTTGGTGCGGCGATCGAGGCGGATCTCGTGGTGGACGCATCCGGCCGCGGCGCGCCGACGCTCGGCCTGCTCGATGTGCTTGGCTGGGAGCGGCCGCAGGAGACCGTCGTGGGCGTCGACATCAGCTACACCACCGCGGTTCTGCGGCCGGGGCGAACCTCGTTCGACTGGCAAAATCTGGTCACCTTGCCCGATCCCGCCACGTCGGCGACAGCCGGCTTGATCATTCCTCTCGAAGGCGGGCGCTGGTTTACATCGATCTCCCATCACGGCGCGACGAATCGCCCCGGCACGTGGGAGGACTATCTTGCGGCTGCACGCCAATTGAAGACGCCGGCGATCTACAACGCAGTCTACAAGCTCTTGCCACCCGGAGGCCTCCGGCATTTCGTGTTTGACGCGAGCCGCTGGCGGCATTTTGAACGGCTCAAGCGGCTGCCGCGCGGGATTCTCCCCGTGGCGGACTCGCTGTGCCKGTTCAATCCGGTCTACGGGCAGGGCATGACGGTCGCCGCGCGAGAGGCAAAGTTGCTGCGCGAGATCCTGGATCGCGTCGCCGGGGAGGCGGACCCGATCGAGGCCCTCCAGGCTGGGTTCATGTCCGAAGTGGGCGCGCTGCTTCAGGCACCCTGGAACATGGGCGTGAACGCTGACTTCGCCTATCCAACCACACGGGGCCAGCGCCCGGAGCGGTACGAGGAAAGCCGGCAGTTCGAGGCGGCTCTATTCCGGGCCGTCGTGGCCGATCCGGTGGTTCAGCGCGCGTTCTCGGATGTCGTGCAACTCGTCGAGCCGTTCGACCTGATCAATTCGCCCGATATCCGCCAACGAATCGAGGCTCATTCGCTGGCGCAGAATGCGTGACGTTCGATGAAACGAACCGAGGACCCGACGGGTCCTCGATCTTTCGATTTCAGCACGTCGCACGAACGGCCGAGCGCGAACCGCGTCGCCCTACGGATCCAGCTCCGTATCCCAGTAGAGATAGTCCAGCCAGCTATCGTGCAGATAGTTCGGCGGAAACAGGCGGCCGTTGCGGTGGAGCTGGTGCACGGTCGGCGCAAACGCGCTCTGGCGCGGAAACATTTTTGCCTGCGCCGGCGTCAGATTGCCCTTGCGCAGATTGCAGGGCGAGCATGCCGCGACCACGTTCTCCCAGGTGGTCTGGCCGCCTTTGCTGCGCGGGACGATGTGGTCGAAGGTGAGGTCTTCGGGCGAGCCGCAATATTGGCAGGCGAAACGATCGCGCAGGAAGACGTTGAACCGGGTGAACGCGGGATGCGTGGTCGGCTTGACGAAGGATTTGAGCGAGACAACGCTCGGCAGCTGCATTTGCAGCGTGGGACTGTGAACCGCCTGATCGTAATGCGCGACGATGTTGACGCGGTCGAGGAACACTGCCTTGATCGCGTCCTGCCACGACCAGAGAGACAGCGGGTAGTAACTCAGCGGCCGGAAGTCCGCATTCAGCACCAACACCGGCCAACTGCCTTGCGAGACATGTGCGTTCAAGTAACGCTCCCGGCCTCCAATATACGCTGCGAAGCAGCATGTACTGACATACTACATGCAGCGTGACGGGATTGTGAAGCCCGTTGAGCGACTTATTCAGATGCAAGCAATGCGGCGGCGGGGTGGCAAAGCGCTCAAAACCGCCGTGATTTGGGGGGCGCGAACGACGCCGGGGGAGGCAGGGTCGACCCGACAGCGCGTCGCGGCCTCGCCCGCCCAACTATTCCCGCACCCGCTCCAGCTTCTGCAAGCACCGCGTGGCGCGCACCACGGCCGGCATCTCCTGGTCCGGAAAACTCGTCTTCCAGTCGGTGACGCCGACCTCGCCGACATAGATGGCGCCCTTCGAATCTAGCGCGATGCCGTGCGGAGCCAGGAATTTTCCGCTGGCGACACCCGGCCCTTCCTCACCGCCGAGCCGCGCGATGCGTTTGCCTTGCGCGTCCACGATCGACAGCCGCGGGCCGAGATTGGGCACCTTGCGGTTGACGGCGAGGCCCGGGCCGAGCTCGCCGATTACGAATGTCGGGCTCTTGCCGCCACCACAGCAGCACAGTGCGCAGGGACGGTGCAGATTGTTCCACTGCGTCTCGTACTTGCCCTCGCCATTGAACACCTGCACGCGATGGTTCTCGCGGTCGGCGACATAGACAAAACCGTCGGCGTCGGCGGCGATGTTATGCACGATGTTGAACTGGCCGGGGTCGGTGCCGGGCTCGCCCCAGCTCTTGAGCAGCTTGCCGTCCGGCGTGAACTTGTGCACGCGCGCATTGCCATAGCCGTCGGAGACGTAGATCTCGCCCTTCGGCGACAGCGCGGTATGGGTGCAGCGATGGAACGGATCGCCGCTCATGAACGGCGACGGCTTCTCGGGGATGCCGATCGTCAGCAGCACCTTGCCGTCGGTGGTGCATTTGCGCACGGTGTGGTCGCCGTCATCGGTGCAGTAGAGATGGTCGTCGGCATCGATGTGCAGGCCGTGCGCGCGCGAGAACAGGCCTTCGCCCCAGCTCCGGAGGAAATTGCCCTCGCGATCCAGCACCACCATCGGATGGGCCCCGCGGTTGAAGACGTAGACGCGGTCCTTGCTGTCGACGGCGACCGAGGCGACGTCGGTCAGTGTCCAGCCGTCGGGCAGCTTCGCAAAATTGTCGACGACGCGGTAGCGGTGCTCGCCGGTGCCGAGAATGGCAGGCATTTGTTTTTCCTCTTCTTCGTTTCAGCGGCGCGATCGTCTCTACACTGTCATTGCGAGCGCAGCGAAGCAATCCAGACTGTCTTCGCGGAAAGATCCTGGATTGCTTCGCTGCGCTCGCAATGACGAGGCTTAAGCGGCGCCCGCCTCACGCCCCAAAATCCCTTCCTCGATCGCCTTGATCTGGAGCGCGAGATATTTCGAGTTGATCCGGCACTGCGCGAGGCTGCCGGCGATGAACCAGAGGCCGGGCTGCCCGGTGCGCGCATACATGTTGCGCAGCTCCAGGCCGTCGCCAAAGCCCCAGACCGGGCCGACGCGGTCGGCGACGCCGTCGCCGAACAGTTTTCGCACCAGATATTCCTGCGGCTTGTAGCCGGTGGACAGCACGATGAGATCGGTCGCGATCATCGCGCCGTCCTTCATCCGAGCGCCTTCGGCCGTGAAGCTCTCGATGTCCGCGAACTGCCTGAGCCCGATCGCGCCCTCGACGATCAGGTTGGAGCAGCCGACATTGAAATAATAGCCACCGCCGCGGGTGAGGTATTTGAATTGCCAGCCGGTGCCGGCTTCGCCGAAGTCGAGCTTGAATCCGACTTTGCGCAAGCCGTCGAGCAGCTCCTTGTCGAGCTCCTTCGACTGCTCGGTCAGCATCACATGGGTTTTCTTCGCGAGCGGCGTCGGCATCGAGGTCGCGATCAGATCGTTATCCTCGAGCGTGCCTTCATTGTAGGTCGCATAGGCGAGTTGTGCCGACGGCTCGATATTGGTGACCAGCGTCGGCGACCGCTGCACCAGAATCACCTCGGCGCCGCTGGAACAGAGATCCTGCGCGATGTCGTGGCCGCTGTTGCCGGTGCCGATCACGATGGCGCGCTTGCCTGTCCAGTTCTCGCCGTCCTCGTAGCGGCTCGAATGCAGCAGCGTGCCTTTGAAATTGCTGRGGGTCGGAATATCAGGCACGTTCGCGATGCCGCTGACGCCGGTCGCCATCACAACATGGCGCGGCTGCATGGTGCGCTTGCTGCCGTCGGCGCGGCGCAGCGTGACGGTCCAGCAGCCCTTCGCGTCGTCGTAGGTACCGCCCTCGAATTCGGTGGCGGTCCAGAAATCCAGCTCCATCGCGTCGACATAGGCTTCGAACCAGTTGGCGAGCTTGTCCTTCGGGATGTAGGTCGGCCAGTTCGGCGGGAACGGCATGTAGGGCAAATGATTGACCTGCACCTGGTTATGCAGGGTCAGCGCGTGATAGCGCTTGCGCCAATTGTCGCCGATCCGCGTCTCGCGATCGACGATCAGCGTGTCGATCTTCAATTGCTTCAGCCGTGCTGCAATCGCAATGCCGGCCTGGCCACCGCCGACCACCAGCACGGTGGGATCGCGATTGGCGTAGTCGCGCGCTGCGTTGCGCAAATCGAGCCAGTTCGGCCCGCGGAAATCGCGTGAATAGGCCTGCCCCCGCGGCCGCGACGTGCCGAGCTGCTCCTCGAAGCCTTTGAGCTCATCGAGCGCGGTGAGCAGCGTCCACGCCTTCAGCCGGTCGCCGTCGGCGGTATCGGGCACGAGCCGGACGATGCCGCTGCCGCGACCGATCTCGGTCTCGAAATTGAAGATGACCTCGATATTGCTGGTGCCGGCGCGCGTGACCCAGCGCGGCGCCGCGCGGTTGGGCGCGATCGTGAAGCTGGCCGGCGCCGCCGGTGGCGCGAGCGCCCCCAGCGCTTGGGCAATCCGGTCGTGGCCAGCGATCGTTTGCAGGTTCCAGCTTAGCGCCAGAACATCGCGCCAGAAACTGTCGGTGAGGAAGAGGTGGTCGAGTGCGGCCGGATCAGGCTCGCCGAGCGTGCGCTCGAACTCATCGAGCCAGGCTTGCGCCGAGACGGAAATATCCTTCGTCTTGTCCAGCATGCGCGACCTCGTGGCCGTCTTCGCGGCGTTTCCTCTGAGGTTGACGCTATACCGGTTCGACGGGCCTCGAAAGCGGTTTACCCGAGCAGCGAGAGCATGTGGCCCTGCTCAGGCGGAATACGCCCTTTCAGCGTGTCGAGAAACACCTGCCGCACCGCGTCGGGGCCGCGGCTCTCGACCACGGTCAGGCTTCTCTCCAGCAGCGGCGCAAAGCCGGACCATGCCGCGCCAAAGCGCTGCTCGATACCGCCCGGGCCCCATTCCTTGGCGCGCTTGCGGATCTGTTCGGGCGCGAAGAACCAGCGCGGCTTTGCACCGGGCAGCTCGCCTTCGTCGGGCTCGGTGGCGCGATGCGTCAATCCGACGCGTACGGAGCATTTCATCCGGTCGCCGAAGTGCTGATGCAATCCGGCGCGCAGCGCACTGTTGCCGGCCATGTCAACGAAGGCGACCGGCGCGCCCGATGGCAACGACGCAATGCGGTCATAGGTGACGACCTCGTCATAGCAACCGAGCGACGAGACAAAGTCGACATTGCCGGCGGACGTCAGCCCGATCGCCTTGCGGCCGCGGGTGTGCAGCAGATGGGCGAGGCCGAACGCGGTCTTGCTCGAGGCGCTGGAGAGCAGCACTGTGCGTGCGCCGAAGTCGTCGTTCTCGGCCAGAAAGTCGTCGACCAGGAACGACAGCATGAACAGCGGCCGCAGCAGCGCCTGGTAATCGCCCTTCCGGCCGGCGTAGGCGGGATCGCCGCTGACGCGTGCATAGGCGTTGTAGACCGGCGCCACGCCCTGCCGGTGTGCGGCACCGTCGCGAAGGCCGCGCTTGCCGACATCGGTCGCCTCGATGACGAGATGCGTCGCCATCGGGAAATAGCCGAACAGGCGCTCGCCCACCCCAACGTTCGGATGGCTGGAGGCGATCACCTCGCCAAAGCCCCATACCGGAATGTTGCCAAAACCGTTCGGCGCGGGAAAGAGCTGCCAGTATTTCAACTCGTCGCCTATCACCGCATAGGTGATGTTGTTGGCGGTGAAGGCGAAGCGGTCGACCTTCACGAGCAGGGCGTCAGGCGGCAGCGCATCCGCGCCGGGAAGCTCGGTCGTGACCACCTTGCACTGGTCGAGGTTATCTTTCGCAACGACGAAGTCGATCGATGTCATGGCTTTGATCCCGGCTTTGTCCGTGCCGGCATTTCATCGTTCACCCATGATCCTTTTGCAACAGCAACATAGTTTAAAACGCCGTTCGCGGCCGTTCGTTACGCGCCGGCGCGCGCGTGGTCCGCCCAATAGGGCTCCCGCAGCTTGCGCTTGAAGATCTTTCCCGTCGCCTCGCGCGGCAGCGCGTCGCGGAATTCGACGTCCTTCGGCACCTTGAAATTGGCGAGCCGCTCGCGCAGGAACGACTGAACCGCGGCGGACGAGAGCGCTGCGCCCGGCTCCGGCTCGACATAGGCGCAGAGCCGCTCGCCAAATTCGGCGTCGGGAATGCCGAACACGGCGCAATCGCGCACGCCGGGCATTCCGATCAGCGCGTTCTCGATCTCGGCGGGATAGATGTTGACGCCGCCGGAGATCACCATGTCGCGCTTGCGGTCGCACAGGAACAGATAGCCGTCCGCGTCGAGATAGCCGACGTCGCCGACGCTGACGAGCCCGTCGCGGCCGGCCTCGGCGCGCGCTTCGGCCTTGCCGTGATAGTCGAAATCCGGCACCGAGGCCTGCCGCATGTAGATTTCACCGGGTTCGTTGACGTCGCACGGGCTGCCGTCGGCGCGGAAGATCTTGACGACACCGCCCTCGATGGCGCGGCCGACGGTGCCGGGCTTCGTCAGCGCCTCCGCCGCGGAGTGCCACACCGGAATTCCGGTCTCGGTCGAGCCGAAATATTCGTTGATGACGCCTCCCCACCAATCGATCATCGCCTTCTTCACGTCTGGCGGGCAGGGCGCCGCGCCGTGAACGACGAAGCGCAGCGAGGACAGATCGTATCGTCCCTTCACTTCGTCGGGCAGCCGCAGCAGGCGCACGAACATCGTCGGCACCATATGCATGTGCGTGACGCGATGGCGCTCGACCAGTTGAAGCAGGTCTTCAGGATCGAAGCGCGGTTCCAGCACGATGGTGCAGCCACTGCGATAGGCCAGCATGCCGTAGGAGTGCGGAGCGGAATGGTACATCGGGCCGTTCATCAGCACGACCTGATCCTCGTCCGGCTTCACGCCATAGGCGATCGCCCCGACGCGCTCGGAGGCCGCGACCTGATCGGGGCGCATCGGCATGCGCCGCACGCCCTTCGGCATGCCCGTCGTGCCCGACGTGTAGAACATCGGCGCGCCGCGGCGTGGCGGCTGGATGAGTTCCGCCTGGCTGTCACGCCATTTGTCCCAATCGGTCAATCCGTCCGGCACCTTTGTGAGCGCGGCGGGGATGTCGAACGCGCCGGCGATCTCCGGCGGCGTCGGCACGACCATCAGCGCCAGGCCCCCCGGCAGGCCGTCGCGAATCTGCGGCAGCAGGTCGGCATGGCAGATCAGGATGTCGGCGCCGCTGTCGGCCAGGATATAGCGGACTTCGGCGGCCTTCAGGTGCCAGTTGATCGGCACCACCGGTCGGCCGAGCGCGGCGGAAGCCGCGACCACCTCGAACAGGGCGAAGTCATTGCGCAGCATCATGGCGACCGGCGTGCCCTCGCGCCCGCCGAGCGCGCTGATCCCTCCTGCGGCCCGCCTGATCCGCGCATGGAGGTCTGGATAATCGATCTGGCGCTCGCCGCTGATGATCATGGGACGTCCCTTCAAGGCGTTTTCAAGCGAAGTGGATACCGGTTCGCGTCAAGAAAACGCGTCAAACAAAAACTCTACCGGTCATCGAGAATGCCGCCGAACGGCACCCAGCTCTTGCCGTTGAAGCGGCGGAGCTGAAGCTGCTGGAACGGCAGATAGTCGTCCGGACCGGTCGACACGCTCATTCCAGGCAACAGCAGCGGCAGCTTCACCTCTTTCAGCGACGCGGCCTGCTTCAAGATGTTGTCGCGGCTGACATCGTCCTTGCAGGCGCTCAGCACCGTCATCAGCAGCGTGGCATAGTGATAGCCCGCGGCGTAGTTGGAGTTCGAGAGATCCGCGGTCGGCATGTATTGCTTCATGAAGGCGAAATAGGACTTCACGCCGGGATCGTCGGCCCATTGCGGGTCCATCGTGTCCTTCTGGTTGCTCGACGAGATCAGCCCGACCGCATTGTCCAGTCCCGCCGGCTCCAGGAACGAGATCGAGGAGGCCGAGGTGGGCACGAAGAACAGCTCCGGCTTCCAGCCGATCTCGGCTACACCCTTGACCATCTGCGAGGTGAACTTGCCGAGCACCACGCCAAACAGCACGTTGGCGCCTGACGCTTTCAGCGTCGAGAGCTGCGAGCTGATCGTCGGCGCGCTGGTCTCGTAGCTCGCCTCTGCGATGATCATGCTTGCGGCCTTGGGCCCGAGCGCGCGCTTGAAGCCCGCGACATAGTCGCGGCCGAAATCGTCGTTCTGGGACAGGATCGCGATCTTCGCGTCGGGCTTGGCCTGCAAGATATACTTGGCATAGACGACGCCCTCGGATTCGTAGGCCGCCATGCCCGGCATCGTCCAGGGATTCTTCTGCGGATCGGCCCATTTGGTGGCGCCCGAGAGCACGAACAGCTGCGGCACCTTCTTGGCGTTGAGGTAACGCTGCACGGCGCTGTTGGTGGCGGTGCCGAGCGAGCCGAACATCATCAGCACCTCGTCCTGCTCCACCAGCTTTCTCGTCTGCTCGACCGTCTTCGGCGGCGAGTAGGCGTCGTCCAGCGTGATGAACTTGACCTTGCGGCCGTTGATGCCGCCCTCCGCGTTGACCTTCTCGAAGAACGCCTCCTGCGTCCGTCCGATCGCGCCGAAGCCGGATGCCGGACCGCTATAGGGCAGGGTCTGTCCGATCCGGATCTCGTCCGCACCGGCGCTGCCGGCGGCAAGCGTCAGCAACGACAGGCCTGTCAGCGCGGCTGTCAGCTTCATGATGTCCTCCCGTTTGTCTTTTCAGTCCAATTTTCTTGTCGGACCAAGCCGTCAGGCGCTGGCGCGCATCAGGAAATCCTGCCGGGCCTGATCGAATTCGCCCTTCATCCGGTCGACCAGCTCGGCCACCGGCGGCGCATCCAGGATCTGGCCGATGCCCTGGCCCGATCCCCAGATGTCGCGCCACGCCTTGGATTTCATGTTGCCGCCGGAGCCGAAGTTCATCTTCGTCTTGTCGGCAACCGGGAGATTGTCCGGATCGAGCCCGGCGGCGGCGATCGAGGGGCCGAGATAGTTGCCGTGCACGCCGGTGAACAGGTTGGTGTAGACGATGTCGTGCGCGGCGTGCTGCGTCAGCGCGGCCTTGTAGGCTTCGTCGGCATTGGCTTCCTGTGTCGCGATGAAGCGCGTGCCCATATAGGCGAGGTCAGCGCCCAGCGTCAGCGCGGAGGCAATGCCAAAACCGTCGCTGATCGCGCCCGACAGCAGGATCGCGCCGTCGAACCATTGCTTGACCTCGCGCACCAGCGCGAAGGGCGACAGCATGCCGGCATGTCCGCCCGCGCCGGCGCAGACCAGGATCAGTCCGTCGACGCCTTGCTCCGCGGCCTTGCGCGCGTGCTTGACGTTGATGACGTCGTGGAACACCAGCCCGCCATAGGAGTGCGCGGCCTCGACGATCTCGGCGGGCGGCCGCAGCGAGGTGATGATGATGGGCGCCCTGTGCTTCACACAGGTTTCCATGTCCTTCATCAGCCGGTCGTTGGAGGCGTGGCAGATCTGGTTGACGGCGTAGGGCGCGACCTTCTTGCCGGGATTGCGCGATTTGTATTCGCCGAGCTCGTCCTCGATGCGGCTCAGCCACTCGTCGAGCTTTTCCACCGGACGGGCGTTGAGCGCCGGAAACGAGCCGACGACACCGGCCTTGCATTGGGCGATCACCAGCTCCGGCCCGGAGACGATGAAAAGGGGCGAGCCGACCACGGGCAGCTCCAGATTGTTCTTGAGCAGAGCGGGCAGTGCCATCGGATCCTCCTGACGACGCGCGTCAACGGCCTGCCGGCCGGGGTGAGCGCTTCCATGTCGATTGTCGCGCCGGCGGGGTGTCCGCCGTCCAGCGCTTTGATCCCACTATAGGGTTGGACGGCGGGCAGCGGATCGTTCAATATTGAACAAGCCTATCATCAGATTTGTACGGGGCCGCGGTGGATTGGGATCTCTGCAAGACCTTCGTCGCGGTCGCCGACACCGGCAGCTTCACTGCGGCGGCAAAGCGTCTGCACGCCAGCCATCCGACCGTCAGCCGCAAGATCGCGGCGCTGGAGGCACAGCTCGGCACCAAGCTGCTGGCGCGGGCCGCCGATGGCTTCGTGCTCACCGCCGATGGACGTACGCTGCGTGAGCACGCGGAGGCGATGGCCGTTGCCGCACTCCGGGCCGAAGCCGCCGTTGGCGCCGGCGGGCGCAAGGCGCGCGGCACGGTCAAGCTGTCGATCGGCGCGACGCTGGCCTCGCACTGGCTGATGCCGCGGCTGCGATCCTTCCTGAGCGAGCATGATCACATCCGGCTTGAGATCATCACCCATCCGTTTCCGGCCAGCGTGCGGCGGCGCGAGGCCGACGTCGTGCTGCGACCGGTCGACAGCGGCGAGGAAAACCTGGTCGGCCGCAAGATCGGCCGTCTCGGCACCGGCTTCTATGCCTCGCGCGACTATGCCGCGGGCCGGTCCATGCCGGAGCGGAGCGGCGAGTGGAAGGGGCACAGCGTCATCGGCTTTGCCGATCAGGATTCGAACGCGCAGCTGGCGCGCTGGAGCGATGCGATCACCCGGCAAGGCACCATGGTGATGCGCTGCTCGTCGCAGGGCGACATGCTGGCGGCGGTGCGCGCGGGAATTGGCATCGCCGCGCTGTCCTGCTTCGTCGCGGAGAGCTATCCGGACCTCGTGCGCGTCGCGCCGCAGAAACTGGTCAGCGTCGCCGATCTCTGGCTGCTCGCCCATCCCGATCTGGTCGAGTTGTCCGCGGTGCGCGCCGTCATCGACTTCGTGGCCGAATGCGCCCGTGCCGATCGCGAACGGCTGCGAGGCTAGGGCTGGTTGCTGATGACACCTTCGCGCTTCTTGATCACGCGATAATAGCTCCACCACAGATGCGCGGCCGCGCCGCGCAGGGGACGCCAGGGTTCGGCGAGCGGCGCCATCTGCTTCTCCGTCGGCCGCGCCTGAAGGCCCAGGCCAACTTTGATCCCCTCCTGCACGGCGATGTCGCCGGCCGGCCAGGCATCGCCGTGCCCGAGGCAGAACAGCAGATAGACGTCGGCGGTCCATGGCCCGATGCCGGGCAGCGCGATCAGCGTATGGTGCGCGGCCTCGGCGTCTTCCTCGGCAAGCACATCGAGGTTCAGCCGCTGCGCATTGATCTCGCGCGCGAGATGTTTCAGCGTCTTGATCTTGGCGGCGGACAGGCCGAGCCGTCCCAGCCGGTCGGTGCGGGCGCGGCTCACGGCCTCATGGTCGAACGGATCGAACGCGGCCGACAGCCGCCCCCAGATCGCTGCGGCGCTCGCGGTCGAAAGCTGCTGCCCGCAAACGATGTGGGCGAGCCCCGTAAAACCCGGCTCACGCCGCCGCAAGGCGGGCATGCCGGCGATCTCGAGCACGGGCTTGAGGCGCGGGTCGCGCTTGATCAGCGCGTGGACGGCCTCTTCGAGATCGGACTGGGTTTCGAGGTGGATGGTCATTTGGGTCGGCAAACTCTCTCCGGCGTCATGGCCGGGCTTGACCCGGCCATCCACGTCTCTCTAACCACACGACATGTCTAGCATGGGTGACAGTGTTCGTATCTGTCCACGACTTGACACGATCGCTGTATCGCACCGAAGAACGTGGATGGCCGGGACATAGGCGAGCGGAAGCGACGCCGTCCCTTCGGACGGCTATGCCCGGCCATGACGAGTTTCACTGCATGGCGCCACCCGTTTTCCGATTTGCCCCCAGCCCGAATGGCCTCTTGCATCTCGGCCACGCCTATTCGGCGCTGCTCAATTTCGACCGCGCGCGCGAGACCGGCGGGCGGCTGTTGCTGCGGGTCGAGGACATCGACGCGACGCGCTGCCGGCCGGAATATGAGACGGCGATCTACGACGACCTCGCCTGGCTCGGCATCGCCTGGGAAACGCCGGTGCGGCGGCAGTCGGAGCATCTCGCGGTTTATCGCGCCGCGCTCGAGAAACTCTCGGCGCTTGGTCTCGTCTATCCCGCGTTCGAAAGTCGCGCGGAGATCGCCAGGCTCGTGGCCGCGCGCGAGGCCGCCGGGCCATGGCCTCGCGATCCCGATGGCGCACCGCTTTATCCGGGTGACGCCAGATCGCTGTCGGCCGGCGAGCGCGACCGGCTCATTGCATCTGGCGTGCCTTACGCGCTGCGGCTCGACATGGCGGCCGCCTGCCGACGCGTTGCCGGTCTGACCTGGAACGAGCTTGGCGAGGGGCCCGATGGCGAGCGCGGCATCGTCGCGGCGCGACCGGAGTCCTGGGGCGACGTCATCCTGGCCCGCAAGGAGACGCCGACCAGCTACCATTTGTCCGTCGTCGTCGACGACGCGCTTCAGGGCATCAGCGAGGTCGTGCGGGGGCAGGACCTGTTTCACGCCACCTCGGTTCACCGCCTGCTCCAGGTCCTGCTCGATCTGCCGGAACCCGCCTATCGCCACCACGCCCTGATTCTGGACGAGGCGGGCGGGAAGTTGTCGAAATCGGACCGCTCGACCGGCCTGCGCGAGCTGCGCGCAGCCGGCGCCACGCCCGCCGGCATCCGCCGGTTGGTGGGATTAGGTTAAGTTTCTCTGGGGGTTAGCAAAACGCCGCCGTGACTCCAGGGGTTCCGCCGTGCGATGCTTGCTTGAGAGCCTGGGGATCGAAGGGGACCCTTCGAAGGGATTCATGGCGGCGAAAACGCGCTCAGCGCGCACCACGCGAACGTCCAGGCGACCGCCTCGGAAGCGGTCCGGGGCGACCGGCCGGTTGCGCAAGCGCAGCGCCAAGGCCGTGGCGCCGGACGTGGTCCAGGCCGCGCTCGCCGCCTTCGCCCATGAGGTCCGTACCCCCCTGACCGGTATTCTCGCGATCAGCGACCTGCTCGCCACCTCCGATCTCGGCGAGCGCGAGCGGCGCTGGGCCGACACCATCAAGGCCGGTGCCGAGCATCTGGCGAGCCTTGCCACCCTGTTCGTCGATGCCGCCAGGACCGGCAAGGGGGCGGGCAAGGGTGGAAGTGCCTTGCGGCAGGATTTGTTCGATCTGCGCGCGCTCGCCCGCAGTGCCGGCGATTCGCTCGCCGGACGCGCCGCGGCCAAGGGCCTCCAGGCCCAGGTCGATATCTCCGAGAAGCTGCCGGGGCTGGTGGTCGGCGATTCCGTCCGCCTGCGCGCCGCGCTCGAGAACCTGATCGACAATGCCGTCAAGTTCACCGAGCGGGGCGGTGTCGCGCTCGCGGTCGCGCCTTGGCGTCCCGCCAAAGGCAAGGCCAGAGACAAGGCGAAGGGCAAGTTCGGCGTCGCCTTCGCGGTGTCCGACAGCGGCATCGGCCTGACCATGGCCGAGATCAAGCGGCTGTTCCGCCCCTTCACCCAGGCCAATGTCACCATCGCCTCGCGCTTCGGCGGCGCCGGCTTGGGCCTTTCCTCGGTCAAGCAACTGGCGCGCGCGATGGGCGGCGACATCACGGTCGCACCGCGGCGCGGCGGCGGAGCCACCTTCACGTTGACGATGTCGCTCGACGCGACGGAATCGCGCAAGTCCCGCAAGTCGAAGGGCGAAGCCGAGGCGGATGCGATGGCCGCGCTGCGCGTGCTCAGCGTCGAGGACAATCCGTTCGGCCGCGTCGTGCTCAACACCATCCTGACCGAGCTCGGCCACCATGCCGAGTTCATCGGGCGCGGCGAGGACGCGGTGAACCGGCTCGCGCAGGGCGCGTTCGATGCGGTGCTGATGGACATGGTGCTGCCTGGCATCGACGGCGTCGAGGCCATCAGGCGGATCCGGACCATGCCGGCGCCGCTGGCTCAGATCCCCATCATCGGCGTATCCGGCCGTGGCGAGGACGAGGCGGCCTCGCGCGAGGCCGGCGCCGACGCCTTCCTGGTCAAGCCTGTGTCTCCTCGCGCTTTAGCGACTGCGCTGCTTGAAGCGAAACGCCGTGAGGAAGCTGCGACTTGATGATCGCGGCGTTGAGTTCGCCGCCGTAGACGAAGATCGCGGCGATGAAATACAGGAACACCAGCGCGATGATCACCGAGGCGAGCCCCGCATACATCGTCACGTAGTTGTTGGCGAAGCGCGCCAGATATTGGCCGAACACGATGCCCGAGATCAGCGACGCCACGATGGTGAAGACGATGCCGGGCAGGATCTGGAGGAAGGCGCGCCGTCCCGCCGGCAGCCAGGCATGCAGGATGATCAGCGCCACCACCAGCGCACCCACGGTGATGCCGTAGCGCAGCCAAGTGAGGATGCTCTCGTTGGACTCGACGAACAGCGGGATATGGCGCCGCGCCGCCTCGATGAAGAGCGGGCCAAGCACGATCAGGAACGCCATGGCAAGCGCGGTGAAGGCCGCGACCAGCGTGTAGCCGATCGATTCAAGGCGCAGCCAGTACCAGCGCCGCATCTCCACCACCGCATAGGCGCGGTTCAGCGCGACGCGGAGCGCCTCGACGCCGTTGGAGGCGAAATACACCGACAGCGCTGCGCCGATCGTCAGCACGCCGGTGCGGGTCGTCGTCAAAACGTCGTGGACTTCCCCCGAGATCGAATCGGCGACCTGCTTCGGCCAGACCTGAAGCATCAGGCTTGCGGCCTGATCGGCAAGTTCCTTGGAGCCGAAGAAGCCGGCGAGCGAGGTCAGCACGATCAGGAACGGGAACAGCGCCATCAGCGTCGACAGCGCGATATGGCTCGCGATCGCCCAGCCGTCGTCGGCGAGGAAGGTGTAGAAGGCGTCCTCCACGACGACGTAGATGTAGCGGATTGCCTTCACAGCTTGCTCCGGATTCCCCTCTCCCCGCCTGCGGGGAGAGGCCGGAATGCGCGCGCAGCGCGGATTCCGGGTGAGGGGGGGTCTCCGCGAATCCCTCTATCACCG
>NZ_JBFUGY010000084.1:0-14845 GCF_056402655.1 Bradyrhizobium sp. P3_C3
TCGCCCAGCGCTTCCTCGAGTTCGCGCTCCGAAAGACCATACAGCGACTGCAACAGCACAGCACGAAACAGCACCAGCACCGGATAGCCTGGTCGACCGGGGCTCCCTTCATCCCGCAAATGGCCGATCAGCTTCTCGAACCGGTACCACTTGACCAGGCCAGCCAGCCGATCCAGCGCCGCATTGGCGCCGGCSCCCTTCGGCATCAGCGCTTCCACAAAGCTCGGCTGTCCCGTCCGCTTGACCGCCATCGCTACCCTCCAAGGCTTTGCCCTAGGGAATCACAATTGACGAATTACGCAACAGGCCCACAAGGGGAGAGGGGAAGAACATCACTTTGCGCCGCGCCCGCCAATCGGATAGAACGCGCACCGACAGTCCCGCCAGCGAGATCCGCCTCATGACCGAAATTTCCCCGCTCGACCAGGCCCGCATCCTGTCCGAAGCGCTGCCGCACATGCAGCAGTATGACGAGGAAACCATCGTCATCAAATATGGCGGCCATGCCATGGGCGACGAGGAGACCGCGAAGAACTTTGCCCGCGACATCGTGCTGCTCGAGCAGACCGCGATCAACCCGGTGGTGGTTCATGGCGGCGGGCCGCAGATCGCGACCATGCTCAAGCGCCTCGGCATCCAGTCGGAGTTCGCAGCGGGCCTGCGCATCACCGATGCCGCGACCATCGAGATCGTCGAGATGGTGCTGGCCGGCTCCGTCAACAAGCAGATCGTCGGCTACATCAACGAAGCCGGTGGCAAGGCCGTGGGCCTGTCGGGCAAGGACGCCAACATGGTGAAGGCGTCGAAGACGACGCGCACCATCGTCGATCCGGGTTCGAACATCGAGAAGGCGATCGATCTCGGCTTCGTCGGCGACCCCGAGAAGGTCGACCTCACGCTGCTCAACCAGCTGATCGGCTACGAGCTGATCCCGGTGCTGGCGCCGCTCGCGACCTCGAAGGAAGGCCAGACGCTCAACGTCAACGCCGACACCTTTGCCGGTGCGGTCGCCGGCGCGCTGAAGGCGAAGCGCCTGCTGCTGCTCACCGACGTGCCGGGCGTGCTCGACAAGTCGAAGAAGCTGATCCCGCAGCTTTCGGTGAAGGATGCGCGAAAGCTGATCGCCGACGGCACCATTTCCGGCGGCATGATTCCGAAGGTCGAGACCTGCATCTACGCGCTCGAACAGGGCGTGGAGGGCGTCGTCATCATCGACGGCAAGATGCAGCACGCGGTGCTGCTCGAGCTCTTCACCAACACCGGCACGGGAACGCTGATCCATAAGTGATGATGAGCGGGCCAAAGCAAGCCGTCATGGCCGGGCTTGTCCCGGCCATCCACGACCTTTCGTCTCGCGCCAAGAACGTGGATGCCCGGCACAAGGCCGGGCATGACGAGTTGAGGGCTCGGCGACATCGTCGCTCGACCCTGACCCGCTTCCTGATGACGCTGCCCGCGGCAGCCGTCTCGTTCTTCTTCTCCTCCGCGCCCGCCTTGGCCGATCTGAAAATCTGCAACCGCATGTCCTATGTCGTCGAGGCCGCGATCGGCATCGACGACAAGGCGGCGACCGCGACGCGCGGCTGGTTCAGGATCGATCCCGCCACCTGCCGCGTCGTGGTGCAGGGCACGCTGACCGCCGACCGCATCCTGCTCAACGCCCGCGCGCTCGGCGTTTACGGCGCCTCGCCGATCCCGCAGAACGGCAGCGACATGCTGTGCGTGGCGCAGGACAATTTCGTCATCGCGGCTGCGCGGCAATGCCGCAGCGGCCAGACCCAGGCCGCGTTCACCCAGATCACGCCGACGCAAGCCGCGGACGGCAATTTCACGGCCTATCTCGCCGAGGATTCCGAATATGACGACGAGCAGGCGCGCCTCGCCGGCATCCAGCGGCTGCTGGTGATCGCGGGCTACGACGCAGCGCCGATCGACGGCGTCGACGGGCCGAAGACGCAAGCAGCACTTGCCGCCTTCCTGAAGAGCCGCGGACTGGCGGCGGACATCATGTCGTCGCCGAACTTCTTCAAGACCATGGTCGATGCGGTGCAGACGCCTTCTGCGACCGGCCTGACCTGGTGCAACGACACGCCGCACAAGGTGATGGCGGCGGTCGCCACCGACGACGGCAAGTCCGTGACGAGCCGCGGCTGGTACCGCATCGATCCCAAGACGTGCCTGCACCCCGATGTGACCGGGCAGCCGAAGCAGATCTTCAGCTTCGCGGAAGCCATCGATGCCGACAACCGCGTCATCAAGCTGAAGGACAAGCCGCTGAACTGGGGCGGCGACAAACAGCTCTGCACGCGCGAGACCAAGTTCGAGACCAACGAGCAGGCCGATTGCGGCGCGCGCGGATTCGCGGCGACGGGTTTTGGCGTGGTGGACATGTCGAGCGGCGGCAAGACGCTCCGCTTTGCGATGCCGTGATGGGTCAGACCGCGCCACAAACTCCGCTGTCGTCCCCGCGAACGCGGGGACCCATAACCACAGGCCGCAGTTGTTGGGCACGATGTAACTACGATCCCGCAAACGATTCCTCCCTGTGGTTATGGGTCCCGGATCTGCGCTTACGCTTGTCCGGGACGACAGCGGAGAGTGGGGCGGCGCTTGCACCCAACCGATAGAGATTTGATATGACCTCCTCGCGCACCTTTGCCCACGTCGACACCTGGGTGTTCGACCTCGACAACACGCTCTACCCGCACCACGTCAATCTGTGGCAGCAGGTCGACGCGCGGATCGGGGAGTTCGTCTGCAACTGGCTGAACGTCGGTCCGGAGGAAGCGCGCAGGATCCAGAAGGATTATTATCAGCGCTTCGGCACGACCATGCGCGGCATGATGACCCTGCACGGCGTGCACGCCGACGACTACCTCGCCTACGTCCACAAGATCGACCACTCGCCGCTGGAGCCGAACCCGGCGCTCGGCGAGGCCATCGCAAAACTGTCGGGGCGCAAGCTGATCCTGACCAACGGCTCGGTCGACCATGTCGATGCCGTGCTGGCGCGGCTCGGCCTGGCAACGCATTTCGACGGCGTGTTCGACATCATCGCCGCCGGGTTCGAGCCGAAGCCGTCGCCGCAGACCTATCAAAAATTCCTCGCCGACCATGCCGTCGATCCGACCAAAGCCGCGATGTTCGAGGACCTCGCCCGCAACCTCACCGTCCCGCACGCGCTCGGCATGACCACCGTGCTGGTGGTGCCTGACGGCACCAAGGAAGTGGTGCGGGAGGACTGGGAACTGGAAGGCCGGGACGCGCCCCATGTCGACCACGTCACGGATGACCTGACGGGGTTTTTGGGCAAGCTGTCGCCCAAATAGCCGCCGTCGTCCCGGGGCGCGAAGCGAGCCCGGGACCCATAACCACAGGGAGTGGTTGTGGCGCGAGATCGATAACTCCGAATCCTCGCCAAATGACTGCCCGTGGCTATGGGTCCCGGGCTCGCGCTTCGCGCGCCCCGGGACGACGGCGGAGTATGCCTTGACTCCTCCCCGCCAAATCCCGAAAAAGCGCCCCAATCCGTCAAAATTCTCATTTCCCAGAGGAAATCCCGATGTCCCTGTCCGCCCTCGAATCCACCATCAACAGCGCCTTCGACGCGCGTGACGGCATCTCGACCTCGACCAAGGGCGAGGTGCGCGAGGCCGTGGACCAGGCGCTGGAGATCCTGGACAAGGGCGAGGCACGGGTCGCCGAGCGCGGGGCCGACGGCAAGTGGAAGGTCAATCAGTGGCTGAAGAAGGCCGTGCTGCTGTCCTTCCGCCTCAACGACATGGGCGTCATTCCCGGCGGTTCGGGCAAGGCGACCTGGTGGGACAAGGTGCCCTCGAAGTTCGAGGGCTGGGGCGAGAACCGCTTTCGCGATGCCGGTTTTCGCGCGGTGCCGGGTTCGGTCGTCCGCCGCTCGGCCTTCATCGCCAAGAACGTCGTGCTGATGCCGTCCTTCGTCAATCTCGGCGCCTATGTCGATGAGAGCACCATGGTCGACACCTGGGCGACCGTCGGCTCCTGCGCGCAGATCGGCAAGCGCGTGCACATCTCCGGCGGCGCCGGCATCGGCGGCGTGCTCGAGCCGCTACAGGCCGAGCCCGTGATCATCGAGGACGACTGCTTCATCGGCGCGCGCAGCGAGGTCGCCGAAGGCGTGATCGTGCGCAAGGGCGCGGTGCTGGCGATGGGCGTGTTTTTGGGCGCCTCGACCAAGATCGTCGATCGCGAGACCGGCGAGATCTTCATGGGCGAAGTGCCTGAGTATTCGGTGGTGGTGCCCGGCGCCCTGCCCGGCAAGCCGATGAAGAACGGCCAGATCGGCCCGAGCACGGCCTGCGCCGTGATCGTCAAGCGCGTCGACGAGCGCACGCGTTCGAAGACCAGCATCAACGAACTGCTGCGGGATTGATCGGCGCCACCAGCGCCATTCCCTTACCGCCACCCTGAGGTGGCCGCCCCTTCGGCGGCCCTCGAAGGGCGACGGCCCGGCTGCGGCCACATCCCGGCCGCCCATCCTTCGAGGCTCCCGGCGCGATGCTTTGCATCGCGCCACTCGCACCTCCAGCGACAGCGGCTTCGCCGCTGCGCGGGGATGACGGGTTTGCTACCGTATCGAACCCTCCTTCTCCCCATCGCGACCAATCACCGGACRGCCTCCGCTGCCCGGAACCTTCGCCATGGACTGGACCTGGTACCTCTTCCGCTTCGACGGCCGCATCAATCGCGCCTTGCTGTGGCAGGCGCTGCTGATCGTCGCGCTGCTGGCGGCGCTGCTGGGAGTGATCGGTCAGGTGATCCACCTCATCAACGCCGAGGGGGCGTTGAAGCTATCCCTGAAACTCGATTTCGACTTCGGCCTCGACGACCTCTTCAAGCTGGTCGACCCCCGGGCCTATCGCTCGTCGGCGCCCGTTGATCGCACCAACCTGATCCTGAAGGCGTTCGGCTTGTCGCTGTTCCTCTGGATCTATCTCGCGACTGCGATCAAGCGGCTGCATGATCGCGACAGGAGTGGCTGGTGGCTCGTTCCGTTCTTCTTCCTGCCCGGCCTGTACAGCCAATTCTCGGACCTGCTGCCGAACTCCACCTGGATGCTTCCGTTCTGGCTGGTCGCGTCCATCCTGTGGCTGTGGGGGTTTGTCGAGATGTTCATCGTATCAGGCAGCGTCGGCGATAACCGGTTCGGTCCTGATCCACTGGCCAAGACCGAGGACGGCTCGTCCCCTGCAAAAAGCTGGGACCAGCAAAGCGAGCTCGAATTGGTGCCGCCCAGCGCTAGCCCACCCGGCGGCATGCATGTTAAGCGGGGCGCATGACCGATGCTCTCTCGATTGCCCGCGATCTCATCCGCTGCCCCTCGGTAACCCCGGCCGATGCCGGTGCGCTGGGCGTGCTTGAGAAAGCCCTCAACGCTGCCGGCTTCACTTGTCACCGTGTGACCTTCTCCGAACCCGGCACCGCCGACGTCGACAATCTCTATGCGCGGATCGGCACTGAAGGCCCGCACATCACCTTCGCCGGCCACACCGACGTGGTGCCACCCGGCGACGAGAACGCCTGGAGCGTCGGCGCGTTCTCGGGCGAGGTGAAGGACGGCTTTCTGCACGGCCGCGGCGCGGTCGACATGAAGGGCGGCATCGCCTGCTCGGTCGCAGCCGTGCTCGAGCATCTCGCCGCGAATGGCGGCACGCCGCGCGCCGATGGAAAGGGCTCGATCTCGTTCCTGATCACGGGCGACGAGGAAGACGTCTCCATCAACGGCACCATCAAGCTGCTGAAATGGGCCGCGGAGCGCGGCGAAAAGTTTGATCATTGCGTGCTCGGCGAGCCCTCCAATGTCGAAACGCTCGGCGACACCATCAAGGTCGGCCGCCGCGGCTCGCAGTCCGGCACGCTCTATGTCGACGGCGTGCAAGGCCATGTCGCCTATCCGCACCGCGCGTCCAATCCGGTGCCTGATATCTCGCGGCTGATCGTGGCGATCAGTGACGAGCCGCTCGATCATGGCAGCGCGCAATTCCAGGCCTCCAATCTCGAATTCACCTCGGTGGACGTCGGCAACAAGGCCAACAACGTCATCCCCGGCGAGGCGCGCGCAAAATTCAACATCCGCTACAACGACAACCACACCCAAGCATCCTTGCGCGAGCTGGTCGAGACGCGCCTGACGAAAGCCTGCGGCAACCGCATCCGCGCCCGCATCGTCTGGGAGCCCTCGAACTCGAATGTGTTCGTGACCAAGCCCGGCCCGTTCACCGATCTTGCGGTGTCGGCGATCGAAGAAGTGACGGGCCGCAAGCCGGAGCTGTCGACATCAGGCGGCACTTCGGACGCGCGCTTCATCTCGAGCTACTGCCCGGTGATCGAGTTCGGCCTGGTCGGCCAGACCATGCACCAGGTCGACGAGCGCGTGCCGGTGGTGGATTTGGAGAGATTGACGAAGGTGTATCGGGGGATACTGACGCGGTATTTTGGGTAGCAAACCGCGGCCTTCGCCAAATATTCCGCCGTCATGCCCGGGCTTGTCCCGGGCATCCACGTTCTTTGCTAGCCGAGAAGAAGATCGTGGATGGCCGGGACAAGCCCGGCCATGACGATGTGGCGAGAGCCCGGGCCCGTATCACTGAGCGATCGTGTCGTACAGATCCTTCCATTGGGGATTATCCCTGAGGATCAACCTCACCTTCCACGTCCGCGACCAATGCTTGATGTTGTGCTCGCGCTGGATAGCGGTTTGGATATCCTCATAGCGCTCGAAATAGACCAGCAGCTTGACGCCGTACTTCTTGGTGAAGCCGGGAACGAGTCCGTTTCGATGCTCATAGATGCGGCGAATAATGTCGCTCGTCACACCGACATACAAAATGCCGTTTGGCGCGCTCGCCAGGATGTAGACCCATCCACCATGCATGGTTGCATGTTGGCGCACGTGGATGGCCGGGACAAGCCCGGCCATGACGTCTGTGGCGGCAGCGGGCGCTAATAATCCACTTTCATCAGATACAGCCCGTCAGGCGGCGCGACGATGCCGCACGCCGCGCGGTTGCGGGCTGCGAGCGCCGCTGAGAGATCGTCCGCGGTCCAGCGGCCCTCGCCGACCCAGACCAGCGATCCCACCATCGAGCGCACCTGGCTGTGCAGGAACGAGCGCGCCGAGGTGAGAATCGTGATCTCGCGGCCGTCGCGGTGCACGTCGAGCTGGTCGAGCGTTTTCTCCGGCGACTTGGCCTGGCACTCGGTGTCGCGAAACGTCGTGAAGTCGTGCTTGCCGAGCAGGCGTTGTGCCGCCGCATGCATCGCATCGGCATCGAGCCGGCGCGGCACGCGCCAGGCGTGACCGATATCAAGGGCGAGATTGGCGCGGGTGTTGACGACGCGGTAGCGGTAGTGCCGCTTCACGGCCGAGAAGCGTGCCTCGAAGGTGTCAGGGACGATCTCGGCCTCCAGCACCGCGATCGGATGTGGGCGCAAATGCGCGTTCAGCCCGTCGCGAAAACGGCCCGGCGGAAACTGCTTCTCGATGTCGACATGCGCGACCTGGCCGCGCGCATGCACGCCGGCGTCGGTGCGGCCCGCGCCATGCACCCGCAGATCCGCGCCGGTCATCGCCTTCACCGCCGCTTCGAGCGCGCCCTGCACGGAAGGCAGCGTGTCCTGCACCTGCCAGCCGAAGAACGGCGCGCCGTCATATTCGATGGTGAGCTTGTAGCGGGGCATCAGGCCAGCCGCATCGGCGGCTTCACCGGCACGCCGCGCAAAAAGTCCGTGGCCTGCATCCGCGCCTTGCCCTCGCGCTGGAGCTCGAGGATGCGGATCGCGCCCGCGCCGCAGGCAATCGTGAGCTGGTCGTCGAGCACCTCGCCGGGTGCACCGGAGCCCTTCGCCAGCTCGCAGCGCAGGATTTTTACGCGCGCATTCTCAAGCTCGGCCCAGGCGCCGGGAAACGGCGACAGGCCGTGGATGTGGCGCAGCACGGCGCGCGCAGGCCTGGTCCAGTCGATCCGGGCTTCGGCCTTGTCGATCTTGGCGGCGTAGGTGACGCCATCCTCGCTCTGCTTCCTGAGCTGGAGCCCGCCGCGGGCGAGCGCGGCCATCGCGCGCACCATCAGATCGGCGCCGAGCCGGGAGAGGCGGTCATGCAGATCGACCGCGGTCATGTTGTCGGGAATCGCGATGCGCTCGGCCATGGCGACGTCACCGGTGTCGAGACCGACATCCATCTTCATCACCATGACGCCGCTCTCGGCATCGCCTTCCATGATCGCGCGGTTGATCGGCGCGGCGCCGCGCCAGCGCGGCAGCAGCGAAGCGTGCAGATTGTAACAGCCGAGCTTCGGCGCATCGAGGATCGCCTGCGGCAGGATCATGCCGTAGGCGACGACGACGGCGGCATCGGCGTCGAAGGCGCGAAACTCGTCGAGCGCTTCGGGCGTCTTCAGCGACTTCGGCGTCAGCACGGGCACGCCAAGTTTTCGCGCCGCTTCCTCGACCGGGGTCGGCTGCAATTGCAGGCCGCGCCGTCCGCCGGGCTTGGGCGCACGGCTATAGACCGCCGCGATCTCGTGGCCATGCGAGACCAGCTCGAGCAGCGTCGGCACGGAGAAATCGGGCGTGCCCATGAAGATGAGGCGGAGGGGCATGTGGCGAGACAATCCTCGGAAACGAGCAAGTTACTCGTCATGGCCGGGCTTGTCCCGGCCATCCACGTTCTCGCTACTCGCGGCGGCAAAGAACGTGGATGCCCGGCACAAGGCCGGGCATGACGGCGGAGGACGTGGCTACTCCGCGCGCTTGGCGGCTTTCTCGAACTTCTTGATCACGCGGTCGCGCTTGAGTTTTGACAGATAGTCGACGAACAGCACGCCGTTGAGATGGTCGATCTCGTGCTGGATGCAGGTGGCGTAGAGGCCTTCGGCGTCCTCCTCGTGCACCTTGCCGTCGAGGTCGGTGAAGCGCACGCGCACCTTCGCAGGCCTTTCGACCTCCTCGTAATATTCGGGGATCGAGAGGCAGCCTTCCTCGTAGACCGACAGATCCTCGGAGGAGGCGATAATTTCAGGGTTGATGAAGACACGCGGCTCCGGCTTTGTCTCGCCGTCCGGGTCAGGCTTGGCGAGGTCCATGGTGATCAGCCGCAAGGGCTGCGCGATCTGGATCGCCGCGAGCCCGATGCCGGGCGCGTCGTACATGGTCTCGAACATGTCGTCGGCAAGCTTGCGGATCTCCGTCGTGACCTTCTCGATCGGCTTGGAGACCAGACGCAGCTGCTTGTCGGGCAGGATGATGATTTCTCTGAGGGCCATGGCCGCGATTTAAGCCGCATGCCGGATGCGGTCAATGCGGCGAGGAACTCCGTTAACCCTCCGCTAACCATAAAACTTCAGGGTTCGTTAACCATAAAAATTAGGGGGCTATCAACCATAAACGTTCGCTATTCGTTCGCGGAGGGTGTCGAATCGGCTACAAGGGCCGCCATGAACGAGATCATTTTCCTGGCTGGCGACTGGCCGGTCCGCACCATCGATGCGCTGATCGGCTTCGGCGCCCTCGTCGTCATCCTGCTGGTGGTGATCGCGGTCGTGATCGCGCGATCCGGGCGGCGCGGCGCGGAACTTGCCATGGCCAATGCCATCCGCGCGGACGAGCTCGAGGAGCGCCTCAGCCAAGTGCTGCACGCCCAGAGCGAAGCTGCCGGCCGAGCCGACGCCATGACCCAGGCGCTGGCCGGCCGCCAGGCCGACATGGCGCGCGCGGTCAACGAGCGGCTGGATTCGGTGACCCATCGGGTCGGCCAGTCCATGGAACACTCGACCCGCAACACGATGGAGAGCCTGCGCGCCCTGCACGAGCGGCTCGGCATCATCGACAACGCGCACAAGAACCTCACCGACCTCACCACGCAGGTGACAACCCTGCGCGACGTGCTCGCCAACAAGCAGTCGCGCGGCGCCTTCGGCCAGGCAAGGATGGAGGCGATCGTCCAGGACGGCTTGCCGAAGGGCGCCTACGAGTTCCAGTTCACGCTCTCGACGGGAAAGCGGCCGGACTGCGTGGTGTTCCTGCCCGACCAGCGGCCGCTCTGCATCGACGCAAAGTTTCCGCTGGAGGCGATGACCGCGCTGCACGATGCGCGCACCGACGAGGAGAAGCGCATCGCCACGCAGCGGCTGCGCGGCGACGTGATGAAGCATGTCAGCGACATCGCCGACAAATATCTCGTCGCTGGCGAGACCCAGGAGATGGCGCTGATGTTCGTGCCGTCGGAATCCGTCTATGCGGAAATCCATGACGGTTTCGACGACGTGATCCAGAAGGCCTATCGCGCCCGCGTCGTGCTGGTGTCGCCCTCGCTCTTGATGCTCGCGATCCAGGTGATGCAGCAGATCATGAAGGACGCGCGCATGCGCGACGCCGCCGACCAGATCCGCACCGAGGTGATCAAGCTCGGCGACGATTTGGGCCGCCTGCGCGACCGCGTGCTGAAATTGCAGAAGCATTTTGCCGACGCGAACGAGGACGTGCGGCAAGTGCTGATCTCCGCTGACAAGATCGAGAAGCGCGCCGGGCGGATCGAGGAGCTCGATTTCAGCAAGACCGATGCGCCGGAGGGTCCGCATCTGGTGGCAACGGGAGCCGCGGAGCTGTTCCCGAGGAAGCTCCAGGCGGGGGAGTGAGGTTATAGTACACTGTCATGCCCCGCGAAGGCGGGGCATCCAGTACGCCGCGGCAGCCGTGATTGAATCGAGGCGCTGGTGAGTTACTGGATCGTCCGCCTTCGCGGACGATGACACCGTTGGGGTGGTCGCATGGGCGGACGCCATTACTACGTCTATATTCTTGCCAGCAAGATTGGCGGCACGCTGTACATCGGTGTGACAAACGACCTCATTCGTCGCGTGGCGGAGCATAAGTCGAAGGTCATCGAGAGCTTTACAGAGAAGTATGACGTCGCAAGGCTGGTCTATTTTGAGCAGTTCGACGATCCTGAGAATGCGATCAAGCGGGAGAAGCGGCTCAAGAAGTGGAACAGGGCCTGGAAGGTCCGACTGATTGAGCAGCACAATCCGAATTGGGATGATTTGTATCCCGCGATAGCCGGGCCACCATGATGCTGTCATACCCCGCGAAGGCGGGGTATCCAGTACGCTGCGGCAATTGTGATTGAACTGAAACGCTGGTGATTACTAGATCGTCCGCCTTCGCGGACGATGACATCGAGGGTGTTGAGGCGTCTCCCGCCTCACCGGCTACCACGAGGCTTTTCCCCCAGAATCTGCTAACACCTCTCCATGACCGCACCCGACGCGACCTCCCCTGCCAGCCCCGACACGGCCCCTACCTCCTGGCGCGACGGCCTGGCCGTGTACCTGCAACCGCGGGTGCTGATCGTGCTGTTCCTCGGCTTCTCGTCCGGGCTGCCGCTGGCGCTGTCGGGCTCCACGCTCCTGGTGTGGATGCGCGAGGCCGGGGTCGACCTCAAGACCATCGGGCTGTTTGCGCTGGTCGGCACGCCCTACACGCTGAAATTCCTGTGGGCGCCGCTGGTGGATGCGCTGCATGTGCCGCTGTTCACGCGCGCGTTCGGACGGCGGCGCGGCTGGCTGCTGTTCTCGCAGCTATTGCTGATCATCGCGATCCTGCTGCTGGCGCTGACCGATCCCGCGCGCTCGCCGTTCTACGTCGCGCTCGGCGCGCTGCTGGTCGCGACGACGTCCTCGACGCAGGACATCGTGGTCGACGCCTTCCGCGTCGAGAGCCTGCCGGAGAGCGAGCAGGCTGCCGGAATGGCTTCCTATGTCGCGGCCTATCGCATCGGCATGCTGGTCTCGACCGCGGGCGCGCTGTTCATCGTGTCCGGCTTCGAGGGCACCGGCATTCCGCGTGCGTCAGCCTGGATGTGGGGCTATGTGGTGATGGCGGCGATGGTGCTGATCGGCACGATCACCGCGCTGGCCGCGACCGAGCCCGAGCAATCGGTGCAGGCGGAAGCCGCGATACAAACCGAGACGGCGCTCGCGCGCGTGCTGCACGCGGCGATCGGGGCCTTCTCGGAATTCCTGTCGCGCAAGGACGCGCTCGCCGCGCTCGCCTTCGTCGTGCTGTTCAAGTTCACCGATGCCTTCTCCGGCACGATGACCGCGCCGTTCGTGATCGACCTCGGATTTTCCCGCAACGATTATGCGGCTATCGTGAAGGGCGTCGGCCTCGCGGCAACGCTGATCGGCGGCTTTGCCGGCGGCTTCCTCGCGCGGCGCTATTCGCTCGCGACCAGCCTTTGGATCGGCGGCGTGGTGCAGGCGCTCGCCAATCTCTCCTTCTCCTGGCTGGCATTCGTCGGCACCAGCCAATGGGCGCTGGCCTTTGCCATCACCTGCGAGAACTTTACCAGCGCCATCGGCACCGTGATCTTCGTCGCCTATCTCTCCGCGCTGTGCCAGAATCCGCTGCACACGGCGACGCAATATGCGCTGCTCACCGCGCTTGCGGCGGTCGGGCGCACATATCTGTCAGCGAGTGCGGGCTTCGTGGCAGACACGACGGGCTGGCCGCTGTTCTTCGTGATCTGCGTGCTGGTGGCGATCCCGAGCCTGGTGCTGCTGGCCTGGCTGCAGAAGCGCGGGCATTTCGAGACGCTGGGGCCGGTGAGGGTGTAGCGGTCTCGTAGGGTGGGCAAAGGCGCACTTGCGCCGTGCCCACCATCTTTCCAAGCATTCGACGGAAGCGGTGGGCACGCTTCGCTTTGCCCACCCTACGGCATCTCGATCTGATGCCCCTACTGCTTCTTGATCAAGCTCCACTTCGTGATCACGGCTTCGCTCATCTGGCCGGGATCGCTGGCGCAGGCGACTTCGTCGACCTTGACCGAGATCGCCCTGCCGACGAACGATTTCAGCTGCGTGGCCTGTGCGTCGCTGGAGGTGACGAGCTGGAACGTCTCGGGGCCGGTCTCGAGATTGCATAGCCCGTTCGGCGCCGGCAGGCGACGCGGCTCCGAGGTGATCTGGTACATCGCAATCCGCTTGCCGGCGTTCTTGATGTCGCGCACCTTCATTGCGTTCAATTCGCCCGAGAGCACCTCGCCGGCACTGATTGGCTTGCCGGGCTTCGGCGGCGGCGGCGCCCCGTCGTCCTGCTGCGCGGAGATGGCTGGGGTCGCCAGCATTATCATCGTCGCGACCAAAGCCGATCGTGTGGCGAAAAGTTTCGTCATGTCGTCCGTTCCGTAGGTCTGGATGGCTAGAACAGGGTCCGCTGCCGCATCGCGGCCGATAGCGTACCTTCGTCGAGATAATCAAGCTCGCCACCGACCGGCACACCATGGGCCAGTCGGGTTACTTTTACGTTGGCGTCCTGAAGCAGGTCGGTGATGTAGTGCGCCGTGGTCTGGCCGTCGACCGTCGCGTTCAGCGCCAGGATGATCTCGTGCACCTCGGCAGCATGCGCACGCGCCACCAGCGCGTCGATGGTGAGATCCTGCGGGCCGACGCCGTCGAGCGGCGACAATGTCGCGCCCAGCACGTGATAGCGCCCTTGGGTCGCATTGGCCCGCTCCAGCGCCCAGAGGTCGGCGACGTCGGCGACGACGACGATGATGGCGGGATCGCGTTTCGGATCGGTGCAGACCGTGCAGGGATTTTGCGTGTCGATGTTGCCGCAGGTCTTGCAGACCTGGACCTTGTCGAGCGCGACCTGCAAGGCCGAAGTCAGCGGCATCATCAGCGCTTCGCGCTTCTTGATCAGATGCAGCGCCGCGCGCCGCGCGGAGCGCGGGCCCAAGCCCGGCAGCCGCGCGAGGAGCTGGACCAGCCGCTCGATTTCGGGACCTGCAACCGAACCCATCTTATTGGCCGAACATACCCGGCGGCAGGCTGAGCCCGCCCGTGAGCGCCTGCATCTTCTCCTGCACGGCCGTCTCGGCCTTGCGGCGGGCATCGCCGAGGGCGGTGACGAGCAGGTCCTCGAGCACCTCGCGCTCTTCCGGCTTCATCAGCGAGGGATCGATCTTGATGCCCTTTACGTCCATCTTCGCCGTCATGCGCACGGCGACGAGACCGCCGCCGGAGATGCCTTCGACCTCGACGTTGGAGAGCTGATCCTGCATCTCCTGCATCTTGGATTGCAGCTGCTGCGCCTGCTTCATCATGCCGAAAATATCGACCATCGGTGCTGTCCTTGGTTGGCGCGATGACTCGTCATCGCGCCTTAACTCTTGGTTTGAGCCTGATCTAATCGGAAAACCGCTTCACACTTTGCGCTACGCGGCCCTTCGGGTCCGGATCATGCTCTAGAGATCGTCGCCGTCGGAACCATCGGGCGGATCGTCACTGCCATAGTCCGCATTCATATTGGTTTCCGGCGCCTCGGGGGCAAGCCTGCGGACCTCGACGACCTTCGCACCGGGAAAACGCGACAGCACCTCCTGCACGCGCGGATCGGCTTCGGCGGAGCGCGCATGTTCCTGCTTCGCCGCGTGGTTCACCGAACGCAGCGTCGGCTGGCCCTGCTCGTTGGAGACGATCACGGTCCAGCGCCGGCCGGTCCAGAGCTCGAATTTTCGCGCGAGCTCGGAGATCATGGTCTTGGAGGCGTTGGGCTCGAGCGCGACTTCCAGCCGGCCCTCCTCGAAACGGACGAGGCGCATGTCGCCTTCGAGCGCGGCCTTGGTCATGAGATCGCGCTTCTGCCCGGCGACCGCGACGAGCTGGGTGAAGCTCGTGATGCGCAGCTGGGGCGCGGCCCCTTGCGGATCCGGCGCAGGCGCCGCCATCTGCGGCCGGGCGGCGCCGCCGCCGAACCCGGACGGTGACGAGGTCGGCGCGCGCATGGGCGCGGCCGAGGCAACCGG
>NZ_JBFUGY010000085.1:0-13269 GCF_056402655.1 Bradyrhizobium sp. P3_C3
AAGTTCCTGCGCCGTGGCGAACGCAGCTTCCTTCGAAAGGTTGCCATCCATTGCGCGCCAGCTTGCGTTCTCTGCGCAATCTCGGCCACAACGCCGCCGAACAGTACCATGCCAGTTGTAAAATGATCTGGGCCGGAATTTCAATGATCACCGCTTGATCCCCAATGGGGTGAGATCTCCAGCGCCCGGCACAGACCTACACCGTCAGCCATGTAGATCAACTGCTGGAAGCTCGATTGTATGGATCGCAACCCGACAAATGCTCATGTCGTTCGCCAATGGCGAACACGTCATCGCCATCGACGAATACCGCGGACGTCTCTGCCATGTTTCCACGAACATTTACGACCATACTGGCGCCTCTGGTGGTTCGCCAATGATGCGCTGAATTTG
The DNA here is from genome assembly GCF_056402655.1 of Bradyrhizobium sp. P3_C3. Lineage (NCBI taxonomy): Bacteria > Pseudomonadati > Pseudomonadota > Alphaproteobacteria > Hyphomicrobiales > Nitrobacteraceae > Bradyrhizobium > Bradyrhizobium sp. P3_C3. The sequence continues at coordinate 394 of NZ_JBFUGY010000085.1, forward strand.
GTTTCTGCAATGGGACTGGCTATGAGGGCTTCAAAAATCCGCTCCCGCCCCTATCTCAGCCCTATGCGTACAGCGTTCGAATTCTGCCTGCTGACCGCCGCCAAGGTGGTGCCGGCCGGACGCGACTGGATCCACGAAATGAAATATGACGGCTATCGTCTGCGCGTCGAGCGCCAGGGCAAGACCGTGCGTCTCTTCACCCGCAACGGGCACGACTGGACCAAGCGATACCCCCTGGATCGTCGAGGCCGCGCCGAAGAACCGCGAGCAGCAATTCGCCATCGACGGCGAGGCTGTGGTGCTCGGCGTCGATGGCGCCTCGGACTTCAACGCCCTGCACTCGCGCAAGCATGATCACGAGGTTCAGCTCTATGCGTTCGACATCCTCGCGCTTGGCGGCGAGGACCTGCGCCAGCTGCCATTGACGATGCGCAAGACCAATTTGGCGCGGCTGCTGCGCGGCCGGCCTGATGGCATATTCGTCGCGCCGTTCGAGGCTGCCGAGATCGGTTCGGATCTATTCGCCGCCGCCTGCCGCATGGGCGTCGAGGGCCTGGTCTCGAAACGTCGCGACCGGCGTTATGGCGTCGGCCGCTCGAAAGACTGGATCAGGGTGAAGAACCGGACCCATCCGGCAATGACGCGAGAATTCTGAGCGTTCGGTCGCGCGCCTCCTGCTCAATCGGGGCCCGGCGGTTCAATTGCCCCTTTCCGTCCATCCCCTTTCTGGGCCCTTCGGTCGGCTGCGGGCAGCGTTCAGTCTCTCGGCCTCTGCTTCGGCAGTGGAGTGCGACAAGCCAGACAGAGGCTTCCCGCCTTTTCCGATCGCAGGCACATCTAGTGAAAGATCCAGTACGGTGAACCGGCCGGTTACCGGTCTCTCATACCAAGCAACGTACCGCGCCTTCATTTCGGTCATTCTAGACCCCCTCGGTAGCGGATCGATCCTCGAATAGATCAACGTATCGCGCATGGAGAATCACGTAGCCCTTGGCACCGTCTAAGAGCACCTTGACCTGAGTGGCCGTCGCTCCCTGACCAAGAACGATGCCTTTCTTACCGCTAAGACGCGGTCCAGCCAAAGCAGCAATGACGATCCGTCGACCAGCAAGAAGCTCGTCCTTGGCGGCCAATAGGTCCGCAGATCTCGGCAGGTTACGGTTTGTGCTACGCGGCATGGCTTTAAAATAGCGCAGCACCATTGAGTTAAAAAGCCCGTGTGTCGGTGGACCACGGCTTGCGCGTCCGCTTTTCGAGCGGTCATCCGTTCTTCAAGGGGCTGCGCGAGGACCTGTAACGGCGCGGCGATCGGTGACATTTTTTTTCGGCCCCCTCTTGAAACCAAAACCGGCTTTGCTAATTTTTTTGTCGCCATCTGACGATGGTGTCCGGGCGCCTCATGGGCCCGGACCAAGAGACGGGCACCGGTTGTGTCCGGTGCCGCTCGTAGACATCTTGCTCTTAGGAGGATTTGGCTATGCGCACCTACGATTTTGCCCCCCTCTGGCGCTCGACCATTGGTTTCGACCGCCTTTTCGACCTCGCAGAAACCGCTCAGCGGGCCAGCGAGGACAACTATCCACCCTACAACATCGAACGGCTGGCGGAGGATCGCTATCAGATCTCGCTGGCGGTGGCGGGTTTCTCGCCCGAGGATATCGTCATCACCGCCGAGCAGAACGTGGTGACGGTCGAAGGCAGCAAATCCGACAAGACCGAGCGTGATTTCCTCTATCGCGGTATCTCGCACCGCAGCTTCAAGCGCCAGTTCAGCCTCGCCGAATATGTCCAGGTGAAAAGCGCCGCGTTCGACAACGGCTTGCTGACCATCGAACTCGTCCGCGAGATTCCGGAAGCCATGAAGCCTCGCCGGATTTCGATCGGCGATGCCTCGGCCGGCAACGTGCCGAAGCTGGAAGCTAAGGCCGCCGCCTAGCGCAGACGCCATTGGAGCCGCGCGACGAATCGTGCGGCTCCCATCCATTCGTCAATGAATAGGAGAGGACCATGCGGCCGACGACCGCTGACGACAACGTTTTCGATTTCGACGCTCTTCTTCATCCCGGCACGGTGTTTGAAGCACCGAGAGACGTGCTGGATCATCCGGCGCTGACGTTGAGCGAGAAACGCGCAATCCTGGCATCATGGGCGTCCGACGCGTCCGCGATCGCCTCCTGCCCGTCGATGCGCGCACCTGCCGGCCTCAAGAAACCGGTATCGATCGACGAGATCTTGGACGCGTTGCGCGCCCTGGACGGTGGCCCCCGGACGCCGCCCGGCGGAAAGCCTTACCGTCTCCGTTCGACCGAACGTGCGGCCGCCGCGGCGTAATTTCGGAGGCCCAGATGACGACGGACGAAAACCTGACACGCCTTCGTGCCCATCATAACAACATCAGCCGCTACCGTCGGCTCCTGCGTACCAGGCTTTTGCCTTTGGAACGCCAGTTCATCGAACGGCGGCTTTCTGACGAGGTGGCCGCTCTGCTGAGCCTTTCCGCTTCGACCTTCCCGATCGCCTTCAGTGAGCCAAGGCCTGGACGACCGCTGCCGGTTGCAGAGGTGATGCCATGAGCACGACCATCAATCTGGGCCGACCGGGCTCAGGCTCCTTCCCTTTGCGCGCTCCTCGGAAGGTTATTCGTGCGCGAATATTGGAGACTCCGGCTGCGGACGGCGTATCATCGGCCGTGGAGATCTAGGGATGGCTCTCTCGACCAACGAGCGTCCGATGTGTCCTGTGTGCAAACACCGGATGGGGTTGGCGCGCATCTCTCCCGGCCCGCGCGGATTCGACGAGCGTACCTTCGAATGCTCGACTTGCGAGCGTACCGAAGTGGTTCGCTTGGCCGTGGATCCGATGCAAACGGACGCGGTCGGCTGGCTCGCCGGTGAGCTGAAGCCGCCCAACTGAAGTTCGGTGTGAGTGGCGCGATGGATGAGGACTTCTGCAAAGAACAGACGCAAAGGCGCTGCCTGTTGGCGCTGGACAGCCCAGACGCCCCGGCCGGTCCCTTGAGGGCAGCGGAGCGGCCGCTGCCGGGGTCGGGTCGGCGAGGCGTGACCAAGAGCGCGATCGAAGTCTCGTGAGACACTTGCGGCGGCGGGGGCTCCGGGCGCTTGACATGGCAACCATGAATCGAGGAGGCGGGAATGGTCCTGATAGGATTTGGCGCCCTACTTGTTATCGGCGGAATTTTGTACATGGGGATCGCTTAGTCGGCCCGCCGTGCCTACCGCTACCGCCTCGCGAGCCCTGCTGGCGCCGTTACAATACAAGCCCGCGGCGACATCTGGCTCCCGCTCCCGCGTGCGGAATCTTTACCGTCGTTTAAAAAGGGTCGTGAATTCGTAGAGAAGAACGACTGCACCGAGAGAGCGCCGCCAAGGATTGACGCCACGGACGATTTCATCCACCGTCCAGAGAACGAGGCCACCGTTGACCGCGATCGTCAGGGCCAAGTTTGCTTTGCCTGCTGATGGCCATACCCAGAGCAAAAGGCCGGCCACGATCACAATCCACAGAATGAGATTGGGTGACTGTACAATCGTGATAGCGCCGGTCTTGCGATTGCGGAAAAATCATCGAAAGAGCTGGCCCCACTAGGGTTTCGCCCCGGTTGAATCTTCAGTCAGAGTCCAACCTCACCTTCTTCGCGACCTTTCCAATAGGTCGCGCGGTTGAGTTTGACCTTGATCAGGACAATGCCTGGCGTATCCACGCCATTTTCGAACCATTTGTCGAGATCACTTGTCCAGTGCTGATGAAAGACGGCCTTGTCCCGGATCAGTTCGGCAGTCCCTTCGACGGCCACATAGATCCCTTCGGCGAATAGACCGGCCTCGGATGAGAATCCGAGCGCGACATTTAGGATTCCGTTGGATGTCAGAAACCGTCCGCGACTTTTCGTAAGTGAAGTAATGAGATGTGCCGTCGTAAGCCACGTCGCCGTTGTTACTCATGGGTCGATTGGCGATCTCACCGTTTTCTGTGTGGGTCGAAAGAATGGCGATGTCGATGCCGGCCATTTCCTTCGCGATTTCAGCGAGCGATTTCTTGGACATCTTTCCTTCACCATTTGCCGGGGAGCAACCGCGGGGTTCAACCTATGTTCCCTTGAGGTCCGCGACTGGTTAGCCGTGGGAGCGACGACAAGCGATTACGCCGCTCATTGCTCTCGGACGCCGGCCGATGGCCAATGGGATGCGTCTACCTCGACCACGCATTGCGTCCTCCGAGGTGGCCTAGGAACCCTGGGAAGGAGCAAGCGTTCGGCTCACTATGGCCGACATCCTACTTTCTCATCTTGTTGAACATTCCGTCCAGATTGCTTGGGAGTTCCTCGAGCGCTCGGGCGACCTCGGCGACGCTGCCGAAGCCAGCCAATTTCTTTCCCATAAGATCGAGCAAATGGTCCGGAACGGTGAACGTAGCAGGTTGCTGCTCTCGAACCGGGCGATCGATGCTTACCGGCGGCAATTCGGCGTCCTCGACGCCTAGCACGCATAACTCTAGGAACGAAACCTCGAGAGCCCGCTTGGTCGTTAAAGGTGTCGCGACATGAAGCTCTCTCGTTGTGCCTTGGCCTTGGCGATTATCCTTCCCTGCGCTGCTTTCGCTCAAGGTGGCGGTGGTGGAGGCAGTGGCGGTGGGTCCGCGGGCGGAGGAGCCGCGGCCGGCACCGCTGCTTCCTCGGGCTCTTCGGCCGCGGCTGCGCAGACCGCGCCTGCCGGAGGGATCGGAAGGCCTGCGACCACCAACCAGCAGGATAGCGACGCCAAGATCGATCAAGAGAACAGCAACACGGACAGGATGGTGGGGTCGATCTGCAAAAACTGCAAATGAGCATCGTGTTGATCTCATGTCGGGGCCTTTTTTGATGGAGCCGATTTCCGCTAGTGGAAAACGGCCCGGATCGCATAGACAATACCCGACGCGGAGCAAATCGGTACGATTGGACCCGAGAAGGATCTCTGTGGGACCCGACCGACCGCGCCCTCGAGAAGATCAGAAGCATCTGCCGGGACTGTTAGCCGCTCAAGTGTGATGCGCCTGGAGAACCCGCCGGATGAAAGCAATCGTGTATCAATATGAGCTCGCCGCCGAACTCGAGAAGCGGTCTGGCGTAACCGGCCTCAAGCTGATCCGCGTAAAGGGTTACAGCCCCAGTTGGCAACTTGGCGGTATCCGGCAGAAGCCTCTGGAGGAATCCGCCGAAGCGGCTTTGGGTGAGGAAGTGCGAAAGTTGCAGACAGAGTTTGACATGGCCTAGGCTGGCGCTCGCCCATCAAGGCTTCGCTTTTCGGCAACCTCTAACGGAAGCGGCACCGGCGGACGGATTGATTTCTCCGACAGGCGGAAGTGACTTTAGACTTATTCCGGCGCCCCACCCGACCCGTAGATCTTCCGCTGACACTTGCCGAAGCGTCCAGCCTTCAGCTCGCAGCCGATGCGCGCCCATTCCACGGAAAAGAGTGACCGGACTTTATCAAGCATCGACTGCGGATCTCATCTCAAAGCGTCAAGCGGTTGGACAAAGGTTCGCCGAGTTGAAGGCACGGTGCTGGCGAGTAGGGTCCGATGCAGGTGAGCGCTCACAGCCCACGTGGGCAGCCCGGCCTTGTTAACGCGGCGCCCGCCTGTTGCGTGAACAATGGTCCTTTTACTGCCGTAAGAGCGATGAGAGGCCGCGTACATTGGATGGAACCTTGATCAAGCCTCGGATGTTTCTGACGAGCGGCGCCTACTTCACGGCAAGATTAGCGACCCCGGTAGGATCGACGAGCGCCGGACCGCCAAGCGAGGTAGCAAGTGGGTCGCCCGAACACGGTTAGCAAGCGGATAGCAAAGCCCGGCACATCGACAGCTTCGGATCGCGACGCATCTCGCAACCCGGTGCAGCAAAAGCCGCTCCCACTTGGTTCGGGCGCGCGCATGAACGCCCGGGTGGTCTTTGCCGTAGCGGTGGTAGCGCTCTCCCTGTGGACAGCGGGGGGATTCCTGCCACCTTTGATCTGGGCGACCATTCTCGCCGTCACCTTGTGGCCTCTCTACATCAAGTTCGCTGCACGGCTCACCTCGGGCCCAACAAGGCTGGCAGCCGTCGCCTTTACGGCGATCGTTGCGCTCATCCTGTTTACGCCCATGGCGCTTGCCATCTACCAGGTGGCCGAGCAAAGCGGTGACATCGCGAACTGGCTGAAGAAGGCCAGGGAGAGCGGAATCGAAGTGCCCGACTGGATCGCTCGCCTGCCGGTCGTAGCAGAAATCGCGCAGCAATGGTGGCGCGATAATCTGTCGGATCCGAAAGCCGCGACTGCTTGGCTCAAGACCATCAATGCGGATGATGCGTCTGGTCTATTCAACACTTTCGGCGGTCAGCTGATGCGTCGCCTGTTCATGCTCTTCTTCTCCCTATTTGCCTTGTTCGTGCTGCTCAGCAACGGCCGCTCGGTCGCTAACCGTACCATCGAGACGTGCGATCGCATCCTGGGGCACCCCGGCGAGGGCGTGGTGCAGAAGATCGTGGATTCGATCCGAGGGACGGTGAACGGTACCGTGATCGTCGCTATCGGCGAAGGCTTGTTGATCGGCGTCGGATACCTTGCTGCAGGCGTACCAAATGCCGTGATGTTTACCATCATAACCACGGCCTTTGCGATGCTCCCATTCGGTGCCTGGGCAGTGTTCACGGCTGCCGCCGCGACACTTTTGTCCGGCGGTGGCAGCGGGATCGCAGCCGCAGGCGTCTTTTTCTGGGGCGCGGCCGTCATGCTTGCAGGGGATCACTTTGTGTGGCCAACTCTGGTCGGGGGCGCGGCGCGGCTCCCTTTCCTCTTTGCGTTCGTCGGAATTTTCGGGGGGCTGGCTGCCTTCGGCCTACTCGGTTTGTTTTTAGGACCAGTCATCATGGCCGTACTATTGACGGTTTGGCGAGAGTGGATTTTTCGGCCTGAAGAGCGAAGCAGGTCTGACTGATTGCGCCGGCGTGCGGGCTGCCCATTACCTCGGCGCGTACTCGTCGTGGAAAATGATCCTCTCATCCGTGAATTCGCTGTCGACGCTCTGCGCGAGGAGGCCTTTACGTGTTCCAGCCGATGGCGACGAGGCGCTTGCCTGTTGCAAGCGGCGGGTCGCGGAGGTGCTCATCACCGACATCAGGTTACCCGGGAAGATCGACGGATGGCAGATCGCCAAACGCTGCCGCGAGCATCACCCGGAACTGCGATACCGGTGGTCGTGATCGTGTTTCCAGCCATCTTCGCCCCCATGTACGCTATCCGCAGCGACATCATATATCTACCGCGCGCCGGCGTGTTCCTGGGAAGGGTTGACCGGATGCAACGTGCGGGATGACGATCGTGCAGCAGGTGCGCGAGTTCTTCGCGCTCGGATTCTCTATCCTTCATCGCGGTTTCGAACGGGCTATGGCCGCCCGTCCCAGCAGGACGGCGAAGCTTCCGGTCTTGTCTTCATCGGCGTCTTAGTGGAACAGCGGAAGACCTCCCGCGTTCCATTGCCATCATTGCGAGAGGAGAAATCGATTATGGGTATCTTCACCAAGGACATCAAAACCATGGATGACTTGCTGATCCATGGGCTTCAGGACATCTACTATGCCGAGCAACAGATCACGAAGGCGCTGCCGAAGATGATCGACAAGGCCACTAACCGCGATTTGGTCACGGGCCTCAAGAACCATCTCGAAGAGACCAACAAGCAGATCGAGCGGCTTCAGAAGGTCTTCGAGAAGCTAGGCAAGGAACCCAGTGGTGCGCAGTGCCCGGCCATCGACGGCATCATCAGGGAAGCCGACGAGACCGCGGGCGAGATCGAGGACAAGGCGGTTCTGGACGCCGCCATCGTCGCGAATGCGCAGGCGGTCGAGCACTACGAAATTTGCCGGTACGGGACACTGATTGCCTGGGCCGAGGAGCTCGGCCACGACGAGATCGTACGCTTCCTCACGACCAACCTGAACGAAGAGAAGGCGGCGAATACCAAACTCAATACGGTGGCGCTGCGCAAGGGCGTGAATGCCAAGGCCTCCAGCTCCAGCGCCGCCTAAGACGTGTCTCCCGGCCCTAACGACCCCGACATCGCGGGGTCGCTATTTCGTCGCGGCCGGTGGACCGCTCGCAGCTTGCGTCTTGCGAACCAGCACGTGATCGAGACGACGAGCCAGGCCAGCGACGCCGCGGCGAACGCGCCGGCCACGCTACGCTCGACGATCCACCAGAACACGGCCGCGAACGCCAACATTCCGACAGCCCCAAGCGCTGCACCGGCGGCGTCGAGCGCGGCGGCCTCCTTCCCGCGCGTGATGCCGAGCACCTCATGGATTCTGGAGTGATAGTGGGCATAGTGGCATATCCCGTCACGCCAGGTATCGCCCCAGCCATTGGCCTCGAACAGGTCTTCCATGACGGCCGCCGGGTCGTGCCCTACTCCGAAATCGACTCCGCCTCGGTAAATGACGAAGGGCCAGCGAGGATGGTTGGGGATGAGACCGTCGTCCTTGAACCGGACGGTGTGAGGCTTTCTTGGCCGCGCCAGGCCCGTGGCTTCGTCGCGCCCCCGGCGGCGCAGCCCGGTCGCTCGTCGCACATACTCCTTGAGCTCCTCAAGAACTGGCATCGCGCCCTCTTCCGATGGATTGCAACGGATATCCTGTCCAGAGGCGCAGTAGCCGTTCCATGACGGCACCGAGCGCAAAGCCAGCAACCACGTCGCTGGCCCAGTGCGCCAGCACCACGATCCGCGTCAGGGAAAGGCCGACCGCCAAGGTCTGGATCACCCGCCGCGGCAGAGGCGGCAACGTGTCCGCGGCAGACGCCAGGGCGCCCATGTGCAGCGCGTGGCCCGACGGAAAGGCGTCTTCGCGCTTGCCCGAAAACGAGACACCGTGGACGTGTCCCAGCACCGTCTTGCGGTCGGGGCGCGTCTGATCAACTAGCGATTTCATCACATGCGGCAGCAGGGACGCCGTGACGGTGACGATCAAAGCATGGTCGGCTGCACGCCGAGAGGATTCGTCTTTCGTTCGCGTCGCGACCCAGCCGGCCGCGGCGAGCACCAGCAAGATCTTCTCGTCGGCCCCCCATGTCAGCCCGCGCGCCACCACCTCCGCGAGCGGACTGGTGTTGCGCGCTACGGTCCTCGCGATCGCCATATCGGGCGTCGTCGGCTTTACCTTCAAAAGAGCCATCGCCTCGTCCGCACCGGCAGCGGTTCGGCCGACATTCGCCCGATCGAGAACTGCCTCGATCACAACTCTCAAGCCGGTTCCCGGTTCGATTTTACGGCAGGCGACGACGCAGCACGCGCACGTTGGCGTCTTTCGAGCGTCGAGCAGCGGCGATGGCCTGCAGATCGCGCTGCGTAAAAGGCTTCTGAAGCCGCGGGGTTACAGCGTCCGGATCGCGCTGCCGCTCGGCCCGTTGCGCGGCTGGCCGACGGCGCACACATTGACAGGAACTCCCGCTCCGCGCCCGCCGTTGGATCCCGCGGAGGAGTTCATGATCGATCCGGAACGTGCGCGCGGCCAAGAGAACAGCTTGACCCGATGGAGTCTTGCCGCAGCGCTGGGGCTGATGGCGGCGGCGTTTCTGATCGATCGCGTCGCGCCACCGAAGGACGACCCGGCTCCGTTGCCGTCCAAGGAAAAGCGGGACGCTTCGCCGGCCGGCCTGGCCGCGGAAAGCGGCGACCACGGCAGGCAGGCCAAGTCGCCCGCGGAGATCCCGGCGAAGGGATGGAAGGACATCCTGCTTCGCGTCTACGGCAACATCGGCGACCACCGGATTCTGGCTCTGGCCGCCGGCATGACCTATTACAGCATCCTCGCGATCTTTCCTGCGTTGGCCGCCCTCGTCGCGATATACGGATTCTTTTCCGACCCCGGCAGCATCGCCAAGCACCTCGACGATGTCTCGGGCTTCATTCCGGGGGGCGCCGTCGAAGTGGCGCGCGAGCAATTGACACGAGTCGCAACTAAGGGCGACCGAACCCTCGGCTTTACTTTCGCGATCGGGCTTGCGATCTCGCTCTGGAGCGCGAACGCCGCCATGAAGTCGTTGTTCGACACCCTGAACATCGTGTACGGCGAACATGAGAAGCGCGGCTTCGTCAAGCTGAACGCGATGTCGCTGGGATTCACCGTCGGCGCGATCGCCTTCGTCGTGGCGGCGCTTGGCGCCGTCGTCGTCATCCCCGTTGTGTTGCAGTACGTCGGATTGTCGAATGCGGCGGACCTCCTTGTCCGGATCGGACGCTGGCCTGCACTCTTCGTGGCTCTGGCCTTTGCCCTCGCCTGCATCTACCGGTTCGGCCCCAGCCGCCAGGCGCCGCGGTGGACGTGGATCACCTGGGGCGGCGCGGCTGCGGCCTTGCTCTGGCTCGCGGCATCCGGTCTGTTTTCTTTCTACGCCGCGAACTTCGGCACCTTCAATGCCACCTATGGGTCCTTGGGCGCCGTGATCGGCTTCATGACGTGGCTCTGGATCTCGGCGATCGTGATCCTGCTCGGAGCCGAGCTCAATGCGGAGATGGAGCACCAGACGGCGCGCGACACCACGACGGGACAGCCTAAGCCGCTCGGCGCCAGAGGCGCCAAGATGGCAGACACCGTAGGAGCCCCCCGATCTTGAGGCACACCGTCGAGGGCGCGGTCTTGGCAGTGGCTGCCGACAGCGGACACCGTTTCAGCAAGCCGGTGCAGGACCACATCACACTGGTGAAAGGGCACGGCGTCGACGGTGACGCCCACGCCGGCCAGTATGTGCGGCATAGATATCTTGCGCGGCGCCACCCCTGCCTGCCCAACCTACGTCAAGTCCATCTCATCCCAAGCGAACTCTTCGCGACTGTCCGTGTGGCGGGTTACGACATAGAGCGCGGACAACTGGGCGAGAACATCACTACAGCCGGCCTGGACCTTGAAAAGATACCGCTCGGCACGCGCATCGAACTCGGGCCTACAGCGGTGGTCGAGCTGACCGGCCTGCGGACGCCCTGCGTGCTCATCGACCGCTCCAGAACCGGCCTAAAAAGACAGGTCTTGTCGTCGGCAAAAACGGACCTGCATTCGATGCGCCGTCCTGGGCGTGGTGCGAGCTGGCGGACAGGTGGCAGCCGGCGATTGCGCGCGCGTTATTCTGTCCGACGGATGTCAGAAGCCGCTTCCTTCGCTGTAGCCTTAGGCAAGCCGAAGGAACCAAGCCTCTACGTCACAGTTGGAGGTGACTTTTGAGGACAGGTCCATGACGAAGGGTGACGAACTCCGCTACGGCGCTCCCTAGGAATGCTGACTTACGTCGGCTGCAGGATTACGCCAGCCCGCCCATGGCAGAACCAGCCAACGACAACCTGCCCGGTGGCGTTTCGATTGTCTTGCTGGTTTTGCATTTTCCCGCGTGTCAGCCGAAATAGATAGAACTAGCTGTTCGTTATCGGCCATTAAATCTCCGTAAGTGCGCAGAGCGTTTGTTGCGTATATTGCGCCATGTTGTTAGACCGCGCCTTCAACATGGAAGGAGCGCCGTTTTGGCCAAGAAGAAGAAGCTGGTTCGCCGCGAGTGGACGAAGGAAAATATCAAAGAATTGAAGGCGCACTCCAAGGCGCGCACGCCGGTCGTCAAAATCGCCAAGATGACCAAGCGAACCGAGGGCGCGCTACGTCAGAAGGCGATCGTGTTGGGTATCGGCCCGGGGCATCTGCGGTAAATTGACGCTGGCTTCGTTGAGGGGGTCGCCAAATTTCGATATTGTTTTAACGCTCGCATCTGCGCCGATCAGGTGCAGACTACTGCGTCCGTCAAGGCAGCCGGAGCTTTTAGCTTTCGCGGCCTTGGGGTTGAGGGCTCGCCTTCGCCAGCCCCGGCGAGTCCCACCTCAGTCAGCGGAGCTGACGCATTTAATTGTCCCACAGTGTAACATCGACGACATTGCGCCCAGGCACCCGCGCTGTACGCTTTATCTCGCCGGGGCTGGACTCAATATTTCACGTCTTATTTTTAACCCGGCTGGCCGCAGTGGTTCGCCGCTGCGGCCATTTCGCATTGACGAATGCTTGGCAAACAGACGCGCTGACCAACAAGCCTCACTTCTTACGCTCATCGCCCAAGCTGGCGCCTTCGGCCAGCTTCATCCAATCAGCTGCAAGCCTTAACCAGGCTCCCTTGTCCGGCTGTTTAATTGCCCTTTCGGCTATGCGGCGGCATCCTCGGCTTCGACTCGATAGCGATCCGCCTCCTCCTCGCTCATCATTCGACTCACCCAGCCAACCAACGCGGGATGGTCGACGAGGAAATCAGAGGATATTCGACGATAGACCCAAGCGGCTAACTTGGAACCGTCGCGTCGCGGTTTGGCAGGCTCACCCGGCGCAGATTTTCCGCCGAGTCCTTTCCGCGATTATTCACGACGTCGAAGCTAACCTTCGCCCCCTCTGCCAGCGAAGTAAAACCAGCCTTCTCAACTGCCGAGATGTGAACAAAGACGTCCTTCCCGCCTGAATCCGGTTGAATGAACCCATACCCCTTCGTCGGGTTGAACCACTTCACTGTCCCCATAGCCACTTAGCTTCTCCATTCTTTGAAAAACCAAAACTAGTGCCTGAATCTCGACAAAAGAAAGGCTGGTCGCAACCGCGCTCATGCGCCGGAAGTACGCGAGCCGAGGATGTCGTTTTACGTCGTGTGAACCTCTTCACATGGGTATGACATCAGGACGGTTAATCTCCAGTCGCTGGCGGGAGGTTTCAGTTACAGCGGGAGGCGGCCGTGGCAGCAGACACAAAGGCGGACGACTGGTTTATTGCTGCGCACGTGCTGAGGGTACGCACGTCGTAGGGCACCGCATCGATATCGTTTAAGA
>NZ_JBFUGY010000086.1:0-12905 GCF_056402655.1 Bradyrhizobium sp. P3_C3
ATGAACTGCAACGTCAAGACGGTCCTTCGATACGTCGATACCAACCGCGATGATATCCATGGTCACCCTTCCTTGCCTAATCGGGCTTCGCACTTTGCGGCCCAGGCGACTGTTCGGGTTCAATGGACTAACGGACGGGGCACCTCTCTCACCCACGGCCTGCAACGACCTGGGGGTTTGCGGGCTCCCGTCCGTCACCGCAACGTCTACAATAGCAGACCTGCGGCGCTTCGACTTACAAGGGGTTCTATCGGCGCATTCGGAAGCGAGAGAGTTACTCGCGGAAGCATACCCCTCACCCGTCTCGCCGCTGCGCGGTGAGCCACCCTCTCCCACAGGGGGAGAGGGTAAGAGTCGCCATCACAACTTCGTTGCCGCCCGCGACAGCAGCTTCCAATCGTCGCCCTGCTTCTGCCAGTTCATCAGGATGTGAAGATTGGTCRATACTTTTTTCCCATCGGCCGCCATTTCCTGTTCGCCCATCCAGTGGAAGCGCACGATCGCGGCGGGGCCGACGACCTTGATGGTCGGGTCCTTGTACTCGATCGACAGGAATTTTGATTTGCCGTCGGTGGCGTTGGTGACGAAGGTCGCCTTGTCCTCGACCTTGCCGTTGGAATGGCTGTAGCTCACCTCATCGGCGCAGAGCGCGCCGAGCGCCTTGGGATCGGCCGCGATCTGGGCAAGGCGGAAGGCCTCGACCTTCTTCGCCACGACTTCCTCGTCCGCCGAAGCGGCCAGCGCCGGTGCGAGAGCAAGCGCAGAGGCCGCAAGGGTTGAGACGGCAAGAGTCGAGAGAGCCAGATCGCGTCGGTTGATCGTCATAGTTTCCTCCTTTTTGATCTTGCGCGGAGTGTTGCAGCCGCGCGCGACTTTGTCGAGTGTCGCTTGGCGGTCATGTCGATGCGTCATTGCGCGATCGGGGCTGCATTGATACGTGTTTCGCATTGATGCATCGTGCATTCGGGAAAGTACGGAAATGATCGAGGCCAAAGGGCAGGCGCAGGGGCAAGTGACGGGCAGGGCGCTGCTGTTCGACATCGACGGCACGCTGGCCAACACCGACCCGCTGCACCTCAAGGCGTTCAACCAGGTGCTTGGGCCGCGCGGCCATGTGTTCGATCACGCGCGCTTTTCGAGGGAGCTGCAAGGCTTCGCCAATGCGTCGATCGGCGAGCGCTTTCTGCCCGACGAAACCGTGGAACGGCGCGCCGTGATCCTCGGAGAGAAGGAGGTCGTCTTCCGCACACTTGTCGCCGGACAGATCGAGCCGCTTCCGGGTCTGATGGCGCTGCTCGACCGCGCGGATGCCGCCGGCATTCCCATGGTCGCCGTGACCAACGCGCCGCGCCTCAACGCGGAGCTGCTGCTTTCGGGCCTCGGCATCACGCACCGCTTCCGGGCGCTTGTGATCGGCGACGAGCTGCCGCACGGCAAGCCGCACCCGCTGCCCTATCAGGAGGGGTTGCGTTTCGTCGGCGGCCGCGCGACGGCTTCGATCGCGTTCGAGGATTCCCGCTCCGGCGTGCAGTCGGCGACGGCCGCCGGCATTCCGACCATCGGCATCCGGACGAGCCTCAGCCATGCCGACCTTGTTGGCGCCGGCGCGGTCGCTTCCGCCAGCGCGTTCGACGATCCGGAACTGCTCGCGCGTCTCGCCGCCGCGATGGCATGGTGAGAGGCTTTGTCCGTTAACCGTGATCGCTGAGCGCATTGACCGAACGTGCGAACCGCCGCACCATGCGCCTTCCTGATTTGAGGCCATCGCCGTGACCGGATTGACCCATCGCCAAGCCGAAATCCTCAACATCGCGCGCGCCTCGGGGCGCGTCATGGTCGAGGAGCTCGCGCGCCGGTTCGAGGTCTCGGCGCAGACGATCCGCAAGGATCTCAACGATCTCTGCGAGCGCCGCTCGCTGACCCGTATCCACGGCGGCGCCATCATCGCCTCCGGCGTCGAAAACCTCGCCTACGAGGCGAGGCGGTTCGTCGCCGCCGACGAAAAGAAGGCGATCGGGGCTGCGGCCGCCTCGCTGATCCCGAACGGCTGCTCGCTCTTCATCAATATCGGCACCACGACCGAGGAGGTGGCGAGCGCGCTGACCTCGCACGAGGACCTCCTCGTCATCACCAACAATCTCAACGTCGCGATGCTGCTCTACCGCCATCCCCGCATCGAGGTGGTGGTCGCCGGCGGCACGGTGCGGCGTGCCGACGGTGCCGTGGTCGGCTCGACCGCGACGCAGCTCATCGGCCAGTTCAAGGTTGACTACGCCATCATCGGGGCGTCCGCGATCGACGAGGAGGGCGCGCTGCTCGACTTCGACTATCGCGAGGTGCAGGTGGCGCAAGCCATCATCGCCAATGCCCGCAGCGTCATGCTGGTTGCCGACTCCACCAAGCTGCGCCGCAGCGCGCCGGTGCGCATCGCCCATATCACCCAGATCCAGACCTTCGTCACCGACCAGGAACTGCCCGAGCGCCTCGCCACCATCTGCCACAGCAAGGGCATCGAGGTGATGGCGGCGATGCCGAAGGGGGCGGATATCGATGATGCGACGGCCGATGCTCAGGATGCGGCACCGGAAGCCGCGCCGGTGGTGCGGCTGAGATAGCGGCTTACGCGTTGCGCCATGGGTTGAGCAGCGGAACGCCGAAGGCCGCAAAATCCTTCACATTGCGTGTGACGAGCGTGAGATTGTTGGCGAGCGCGGTGGCCGCAAAGAAGCCGTCCATCACGGACAACGCAACGCCATTGCGACGGCTCTGCGCCATCAGGTCGCCCCAGCGCTCGGCGACCACGTGGTCGATCGGCAGGATGCGCTGCGCGAACCGAGCCGGCAGGTCGTGGGCGAGCCAAGCGGCCAGCGCGGCGCGCCGACGGCCATCATTCAGCAGGGCGATACCGCGGCGAAGCTCGGCGATCGAGGCAACGCTGATGAACGCGCGATCCTCATCGACCGTATCGAGCCATGCCAGGACTTTCGGGGAAGGCGCCGGCCGCTGAACCTCCGACAGCACGTTGGTGTCGAGGAGCAGGTTCACGGCATCTCGTCGCGCGGTTCGTCCTGCACCCGTTCAAGTTCGAGGTCGGCACCGCGCAGCGGCGAAGCCAGCAGGAATTCGGCCAGCGTGCCTTTGCGCGCCGTCTTTCGCGCCCATTCATCCGCGGAAACGACAACCGCATTGGGTCTGCCGTGTCGGGTGATGATCTGGGGGCCAGTTTGGGCGCGATCGACCACCTCGGACAGGCGCGCCTTGGCATTGGCGAGCGTCCACGTGTCAGTCGGCGGCGAATCGGGGGCGGTGCTGCGGTCTGTCATGCCGAATATAACTAATGTGACTATTATGACTATATTGGCTCTACGTGACTATTCAAGATCGTATTGCGGTTTCGATTGGCGTCCGAACTGCCCATTTCCACGGCTGATTGCCCACCAGAAAGTTCCTCTTTCACTTCCTTTCGCCTCTCTTTCATCTTGCTTTCGTTTTTCGGTGTGATCTAATCAAAAACGAAAGTAGTCGCTCGAAGGAACGAGCGGTCGCCGGGGGATGCGTCTGTTGGAGCGTATTTTCGACCTCGCCATTATTGGAGGCGGTGTTAACGGCTGCGGCATCGCGCGCGACGCGGTGGGCCGTGGCAACACGGTCTTCCTGTGCGAAATGAACGATTTGGCGAGCGGGACCTCGTCCTGGTCGACCAAGCTGGTGCATGGCGGCCTGCGCTATCTCGAATATTACGAGTTTCGCCTGGTCCGCGAGGCGCTGATCGAGCGCGAGATTCTCTGGGGCATCGCGCCCCATATCATCCGTCCCCTGCGTTTCGTTTTGCCGCATCACGCCGGCCTGCGCCCGGCCTGGCTGCTGCGCCTCGGCCTCTTCCTCTATGACCATATCGGCGGCCGGCACCTGTTGCCGGCGACGCGTTCGGTCGATCTCAGGCGCGACGAGGTTGGCCGTCCGCTGATCCCGAACCGCTACAGCCGCGCGTTCGAATATTCCGACTGCTTCGTCGACGACGCCCGTCTCGTCGTGCTCAACGCGCGTGATGCCGCCGACAAGGGCGCCGAGATCCGCACCCGCACCCGCGCGACGGATATCAAGCAGTCCGGCGGCATCTGGACCGTCAGCATGGTCAACACGCTGACCGGCGAGCGTTCGCAGGTCCAGGCCCGCGCGGTGGTCAATGCCGGCGSCCCCTGGGTCGAGGATGTGCTCGGCCGCGGCGCCGGCGTGAACGCGAAAGCCAAGGTGCGCCTGGTGCAGGGGTCGCACATCGTAGTCAAAAAGCTCTACGACCACGACCGCGCCTACATGTTCCAGAACGCCGACGGCCGCATCATCTTCGTGATTCCGTACCAGGACGATTTCACGCTGATCGGCACCACCGATCGCGATTATGACGGCGATCCCGCCAAGGTGAAGGCGACGCCCGAAGAGATCGAGTACCTTTGCGCCGCCGCGAGCGAGTATCTGGCCAAGCCGGTGACTTCAGCGGACGTGGTCTGGACCTATTCCGGCGTGCGACCGCTCTATGATGACGGCGCCAGCGAAGCCAAGGCCGCGACGCGCGACTACGTGTTTGAGCTCGACACACCCGGCGGCGTGCCGCTGCTCTCGATCTATGGCGGCAAGATCACGACCTACCGCCGGCTCGCCGAAGAGGCGCTGGAACGGCTCGCGCCCTATCTTCGCAGTGCAAAAGCGCGCGAAGGCTGGACCGGCAAATGGCCGCTGCCGGGCGGCGACATGGGCGTGTCCGACCTCGACGGCCTGATCGCCGAGCTCCAGCGCGGCTATCCCTTCCTCAGCCATGAGCATGCCCGGCGCCTCGCGCGCGCCTATGGTACCCGCGCCATCAAGCTGCTTGGCGATGCCAAGTCGGCCGCCGATCTCGGCGAGGCCTTCGGCGCGACACTGACCGAACGCGAGGTCCGCTACCTCATGGCCAATGAATGGGCGGTCACGGCGGAAGACATCGTCTGGCGCCGCTCCAAGCTTGGCCTGCGACTATCTGCCGACGAGGTTGCTGCATTGAACGACTGGATTGCAACCCACGCTGTGCCGCAAAGTCCCCTGCTGGAAGCGGGAGGACGCCCATGACCGTGACGCTCGATCATGTGACCCGGACCGTCGAGGGGATATCGCACATCCGCGACGTCTCGCTGACGCTCGAGAGCGGCACGCTCAACGTGCTGCTCGGGCCGACGCTGTCAGGCAAGACCTCGATCATGCGGCTGCTCGCCGGCCTCGACAAGCCGACGACGGGCAAGGTGCTGGTCAACGGCAAGGACGTCACCGGCGTCGACGTGCGCAAGCGTTCGGTCGCGATGGTCTATCAGCAGTTCATCAACTACCCCTCGCTCACGGTCTACGAGAACATCGCTTCGCCCTTGCGCGTGCAGGGCAAGCCGCGCGAAGAGATCGAGAAGCGCGTGGCGGAAGCCGCGCGGCTGCTCCGGCTCGAGCCGTTCCTGAAACGCACGCCGCTCCAGCTCTCCGGCGGCCAGCAGCAGCGCACCGCGATGGCGCGCGCGCTGGTGAAGGGCGCCGATCTCGTGCTGCTCGACGAACCGCTCGCCAATCTCGACTACAAGCTGCGCGAGGAGCTTCGTACCGAGCTGCCGCGCATCTTCGAGGCGTCCGGCGCGATCTTCGTCTATGCCACGACCGAGCCGACCGAAGCGCTGCTGCTTGGCGGCAACACGGTCTGCATGTGGGAGGGGCAGGCGCTCCAGATCGGCGAGACGCCGAACGTCTACCGCCGTCCGCAGACGCTGCGTGTCGCCCAGGTGTTCTCCGATCCGCCGCTCAACCTCGTCGGCATCGAGAAGAAGAACGGCTCTGTGCAATATGCGGGCGGCATCGCCGCGCCGGCCTCCGGTCTCTATTCATCGCTCGCCGACGGCGCCTATCGCGTCGGCTTCCGCGCCCATCAGCTCGCCCTCGCCAACGGCGAGACCGACCGCCACGCCTTCCATGCCACGGTGACGGTGACCGAGATCACCGGTTCGGAGAGTTTCGTGCACCTGACCCGCGACGGATCGAACTGGGTGGCAGTGCTGCACGGCGTGCACGAGTTCGAGCCCGGCCAGACCATCGATGCCGTGCTCGATCCCAATGATGTCTTCGTCTTCGACGCGGCCGACCGTCTGGTCGCCGCGCCGAGCTCGTAAGGGGGAGATGCGACATGGCCCGCATTGACCTCGTCGATCTCGCCCACTCTTACGGCGGCAATGATGCGCCGCAGGACAGCTTTGCGCTGAAGCCGGTGACCATGACCTGGCGGCAGGGCGGTGCTTACGCGCTGCTCGGCCCGTCCGGCTGCGGCAAGACCACGCTGCTCAACGTCATCTCCGGCATCATCACGCCGTCGCGGGGGAAAATCCTGTTCGACGGCCAGGACATCACACCGCTGTCAACCCAGAAGCGCAACATCGCCCAGGTGTTCCAGTTTCCGGTGATCTACGACACCATGACGGTGGGGCAGAACCTGGCGTTTCCGCTGAAGAACCGCGGCGTGCCGAAGGCCGAGATCGACAAGCGCGTCGCCGAGATCGGCCGCCTGCTCGATCTTGAGCCCTATCTCAATCGCAAGGCGACGCGCCTCACGGCGGATGCCAAGCAAAAAATCTCGCTCGGCCGCGGCCTGGTCCGCTCCGACGTCGCCGCCGTGCTGTTCGACGAGCCGCTGACCGTGATCGATCCCGAGCTGAAATGGCAGCTCCGCTCCAAGCTGAAGGCGCTGCATCGCGAGCTGGATCTCACGATGATCTACGTCACCCACGACCAGACCGAGGCGCTGACCTTCGCCGACACCGTTGTCGTCATRCATGACGGCCGCGTGGTGCAGAGCGGCACGCCCGCCGAGCTGTTCGACAAGCCGGCGCACACCTTCGTTGGCTATTTCATCGGCTCGCCCGGCATGAACATCCTGCCGGCCGAGGTGAAGGGGCGCGAGGCGCGCATCGGCGGGAACGTCATCGCGCTCAACCGCAGCTATGACAGCCTGCCTGCCGGCGCCAAGATCGAGATCGGCGTGCGTCCGGAGTTCGTCGATGCCGTCGCGCCCGCACCCGGATTGCTCAGTGCGAAGATCGACCGCATCGACGACCTCGGCCGCATCCGCTTCGCGCGCGTCCGCATCGGCGAGGCCAAGATCGCGGCGCGCGCGCCGGCGGGCTTCACCAGCGCGGACGGCAGCGCCGGGCTGAAATTCGACCCGGCGCATGTCCACGTCTATGCCGACAGCCTTCTGGTGGAGGGAGCCGCCTGATGGACAAGACCGTCAACCAAAAAGCCTGGTTCCTGGTGCTGCCGGTGTTCCTGGTCGTGGCCTTCTCGGCGGTGCTGCCGCTGATGACGGTCGTGAACTATTCGATGCAGGACACCTTCGGCAACAACCAGTTCTTCTGGAACGGCGTCGGCTGGTTCAAGGAGCTGCTCGATCCCTCGACCGATCTCGGCGGCCGCTTCCTCGCCTCGCTCGGCCGCAACCTGTTCTTCTCGATGGTGATCCTCGCGATCGAGGTGCCGCTCGGCATCGTCGTCGCGCTGTCGATGCCGCGCCAGGGCTGGACGGTCGCGGCCTGCCTCGTCATCCTCGCGCTGCCGCTGCTGATCCCGTGGAACGTGGTCGGCACGATCTGGCAGATTTTTGGCCGGCCCGACATCGGTCTGATGGGCTATACGCTCAATGCGATGGGCCTCGACTACAATTACGTGTCCAACGCAGTCGACGCCTGGATCACCGTCATCGTGATGGACGTCTGGCACTGGACCAGCCTCGTTGCGCTGCTCTGCTATGCCGGCCTGAAGTCGATCCCGGAGGCCTATTACCAGGCCGCGCAGATCGACGGCGCCTCGCGCTGGGCCGTGTTCAAGGCGATCCAGCTGCCGAAGATGAACCGCGTGCTCTTGATCGCGGTGCTGCTGCGCTTCATGGACAGCTTCATGATCTACACCGAGCCGTTCGTCGTCACCGGCGGCGGGCCCGGCAACTCGACCACCTTCGTCTCGATCGAGCTGGTCAAGATCGCGCTCGGCCAGTTCGACCTCGGCAAGGCCGCCGCGTTGTCGCTGGTCTACAATCTGATCATCCTGATCGTCTGCTGGATCTTCTACACCGTCATGACCAATGCCGGCGTCGAGCGTAAGGCACAGGCGGAGAAGGAGCCGGCGGCGGAGCCCAAGCCCGCAGGCGCGCTCCAGCCTGCGCCCGCGCTCAAGCCGAAGGAAGGAGTGGCCTGATGCATTCGATTCCCGGCCGCCGCCTCATCATGGGGCTGTTTTTGATCTTCCTGCTGTTGCCGATCTACTGGCTCGTCAACATGAGCTTCAAGACCAACGCCGAGATCGTCTCGACGATGACGCTGTGGCCGCATTCCCCGACGCTGCAGCATTACAAGCGCATCTTCACCGACGAGAGCTGGTATTCCGGTTACATCAATTCGCTGGAATACGTCGTCCTCAACACCATCATCTCGATCTCGGTGGCGCTGCCGGCGGCCTACGCATTCTCGCGCTACCGCTTCCTCGGCGACAAGCATCTGTTCTTCTGGCTGCTGTCGAACCGCATGGCCCCGGCGGCGGTCTATGCGCTGCCGTTCTTCAACCTCTACTCGGCGATCGGCCTGTTCGATACGCCCTGGGCGGTCGCGCTCGCGCACTGCATCTTCAACGTTCCGCTGGCGGTGTGGATCCTCGAAGGCTTCGTCTCCGGCGTGCCGCGCGAGATCGACGAGACCGCCTTCCTCGACGGCTATTCCTTTCCGCGCTTCTTCATCAGGATCCTGGTGCCGCTGATCGCGAGCGGCATCGGCGTCGCCGCCTTCTTCTGCTTCATGTTCTCCTGGGTCGAGCTCCTGCTCGCGCGGACG
Source organism: Bradyrhizobium sp. P3_C3 (assembly GCF_056402655.1). Classification (NCBI taxonomy): domain Bacteria; kingdom Pseudomonadati; phylum Pseudomonadota; class Alphaproteobacteria; order Hyphomicrobiales; family Nitrobacteraceae; genus Bradyrhizobium; species Bradyrhizobium sp. P3_C3. The sequence goes on from NZ_JBFUGY010000086.1 coordinate 8,880, forward strand.
CTGACCTCGGTGCAGGCAAAACCGATCGCGGCGATCATGACGCGTACGGTGTCGGCTGCGGGCATGGACTGGGGCCTGCTGGCCGCGGCCGGTGTGCTTACCATCATCCCGGGCGCCCTCGTGATCTGGTTCGTCCGCAATTACATCGCGAGCGGTTTCGCGCTCGGTCGGGTTTAGGGAGGCATCGATGGAATCTATTGCATGGATGGCCTGGACGCTGCCGACGGCGATCTTCTTCGTGGCGCTCGCCTCCACCCTCGCGGTCATGACTTACCTCGCCGCGGTCTATCCCGAAGCCGAGCGCGTCGGCGTGCTCAGCATTCCGACGACGCGGGGCGACCGCCTGTTCATCTCCCTGATCACGGCGGCCGTCATCCACCTTCTGTGGATCGCCTTCGCCGGCACCGACACACTCGCCACCCTGCCGATCGGCGAGGAAGGTTTTGAGATTTCGAGCCTCTGGCTCGCAAGTGGAATTTCGCTGGCCACGGCCGTGCTCATTTTTCGCACGGTCTGAAGCTCGCGAAGGGACGGCCAGATCCGGGGGCAACCCGGGCCTGTATAAAATTTTGTCGCTGCAACGGAGGAACAACATGCGACAGTTTAGGAGAAGGAAAGGTCCATTGACCAAGAATAGCTTTCTGACCATGTCCAGCGCCGCCGCCATCGTTGCGGTGTCGTTCGCCGTCTCGGCGCCGGTCCGCGCCGCCGACGACGCCGCGATCCAGAAGTGGATTGCGGAATTCCAGCCCTCGACGCTGTCGAAGGACGAGCAGAAGAAGGAGCTGGAGTGGTTCGCCAAGGCCGCCGAGCCCTTCAAAGGCATGGAGATCAACGTCGTCTCCGAGACCATTGCGACCCACGAATACGAATCGCAGACGCTGGCAAAGGCGTTCTCCGAGCTCACCGGCATCAAGCTCAAGCACGACATCATCCAGGAAGGTGACGTCGTCGAGAAGCTGCAGACCCAGATGCAGTCCGGCAAGAACGTCTATGACGGCTGGATCAACGATTCCGATCTGATCGGCACCCACTTCCGCTACGGCCAGACCATCGCATTGTCGGACTATATGACCGGCGAAGGCAAGGACGTCACCGATCCCCAGCTCGACGTCAACGACTTCATCGGCAAGTCGTTCGGCACCGCGCCGGACGGCAAGCTCTATCAGCTGCCCGACCAGCAGTTCGCGAACCTCTATTGGTTCCGCTACGACTGGTTCACCAACCCGGACTACAAAGCCAAGTTCAAGGCCAAGTATGGCTACGAGCTCGGCGTGCCCGTGAACTGGTCCGCTTATGAAGACATCGCCGAGTTCTTCACGAACGACATCAAGGAGGTCAACGGCGTCAAGGTCTACGGCCATATGGACTATGGCAAGAAGGATCCCTCGCTCGGCTGGCGTTTCACCGACGCCTGGCTGTCGATGGCCGGCAACGGCGACAAGGGCATCCCGAACGGTCTGCCGGTCGACGAATGGGGCATCCGCATGGAAGGCTGCCGTCCGGTCGGCTCCTCGGTCGAGCGTGGTGGCGACACCAACGGCCCGGCTGCGGTCTACTCGATCACCAAGTACCTCGAGTGGATGAAGAAGTATGCCCCGCCGCAGGCCCAGGGCATGACCTTCTCCGAGTCGGGTCCGGTGCCGGCTCAGGGCAACATCGCCCAGCAGATGTTCTGGTACACCGCCTTCACCGCCGACATGGTGAAGCCGGGCATCGCCGTGATGAACGCGGACGGTACGCCGAAATGGCGTATGGCTCCGTCGCCGCACGGTTCGTACTGGAAGGAAGGCATGAAGCTCGGCTACCAGGACGCCGGCTCGCTCACGCTGTTGAAGTCGACCCCGGCTGACCGCCGCAAGGCGGCCTGGCTCTATCTCCAGTTCATCGTCTCCAAGACGGTGTCGCTGAAGAAGAGCCATGTCGGTCTCACCTTCATCCGTGAATCCGACATCTGGGACAAGTCGTTCACCGAGCGTGCGCCGAAGCTCGGCGGCCTGATCGAGTTCTACCGCTCGCCCGCGCGCGTGCAGTGGACCCCGACCGGCAACAACGTGCCTGACTATCCGAAGCTCGCGCAGCTCTGGTGGCAGAACATCGGCGATGCGTCGTCCGGTGCGAAGACGCCGCAAGCCGCGATGGATGCACTCGCGGCTGCCCAGGACTCCGTCATGGAGCGCCTCGAGAAGTCCGGCGTGCAGGGCGCCTGCGGTCCGAAGCTGCACAAGAAGGAGACCGCCGAGTTCTGGTACGCCAAGGCCCAGAAGGACGGCACCATCGCGCCGCAGCGCAAGCTCGCCAACGAGAAGCCGAAGGGCGAGACGGTCGACTACGACACGCTGATCAAGTCGTGGCCGGCGTCCCCGCCCAAGCGCGCGGAAGCGAAGTAAGCGGCGCGTAGCGTCATCAAACACGAAAGGCCGGGAGCGATCCCGGCCTTTTTTCTGACGGATGTCGAGAATGGCGATTGTGCCGACTACACACTCGCTGTCATCGCCCGACTTGATCGGGCGATCCAGTATTCCAGAGACGGTCGTGATTGAACCGAAGAGCCGCGGCGTACTGGATGCCCCGCCTTCGCGGGGCATGACAGCGTCATGTGTGGAGAGGAAATTACTCCGCCGGCTCGGCCGCCAGCGACGGGTAATCCGTATACCCCTTCGCGCCGCCGCCGTAGAACGTGTTCTTGTCCCAGTCGTTCAGCGCCGCGCCCGTCTTCAGCCGCTCGACCAGGTCGGGGTTGGAGATGAACGGCTTGCCGAAGGCGATGAGATCGGCTGCGTTTGCGTCCAGCACCTTGGTGGCGAGGTCGAAGTCATAGCCGTTGTTGGCGATGTAGGCGCCGGTGAAGCGCTTGCGCAGGCCCGCATAGTCGAACGGGGCGATGTCGCGCGGGCCGCCGGTGGCGCCTTCGACCACGTGCAGATAGACCAGCTTGAGTGCGTTGAGACCGTCGACGATGTGATCGAACAAGGCCTGCGGATTGGAGTCGGAGAGGTCGTTGGCCGGCGTCACCGGCGAGATGCGGATGCCGGTGCGGTCGGCGCCGGCCTCGGCGGCAACGGCCTTGGAGACCTCGAGCATCAGCCGCGCGCGGTTTTCGATGGAGCCGCCGTAAGCATCGGTGCGCTTGTTGGCGCCGTCCCTCGCGAACTGGTCGAGCAGATAGCCGTTGGCGCCGTGGATCTCGACGCCGTCGAAACCGGCCTCGATCGCATTCTTCGTGGCGCGCTTGAAGTCGTCGATGATACCGGGAATTTCAGACAGCTCGAGCGCGCGGGGCTCGGAGACGTCGGCGAAGGTGCCGTTGACGAAGGTCTTGCCCTTGGCGCGGATCGCGCTCGGCGCCACCGGGGCTGCGCCATTGGCCTGGAGATCGACATGCGAGATGCGGCCGACATGCCAGAGCTGGATGAAGATCTTGCCGCCGCGCTCATGCACGCGGTCGGTGACCTTGCGCCAGCCGGCGACCTGGTCCTTGCTGTAGATGCCGGGCGTGTCCTGGTAGCCCTGGCCCTGCTGTGAGATCTGGCTCGCTTCGGTGACCAGGAGACCTGCGGAGGCGCGCTGGCCGTAATAATCGGCGGCAAGCGGGCTCGGCACGAACGTGCCGGGCGCGGCGCGGTTGCGCGTCAGCGGCGCCATCACGAGGCGGTTGGCCAGCGTGATCGGGCCGAGCTTGTAGGTCTCTAGCAATTTGGTCGGACGGCTCATGGGAATGCTTCCAGGCGGTGACAGATCACGAACACTTGTGCATCGCGACAATCAGCGCAAGGGAGGAGCCATACGGAAAGTGCAGGCGAGCTACGCGGCCTGGTCCGCGTAGCATGATTCATGTGCAATCCCGGCCATGACAGCGGATTTGCGCTGCCACGGCCTGCGATCCCTCAGTTCGCGCCGAGGAAATCGCGCTTGCCGATCTCGACGCCGTTGTGACGCATGATGCCGTGAGCGGTGGTGGCGTGGAAATAGAAGTTCGGCAGCGAGACCCCGCTGAAGAACTGCTGGCCCTTGAGCGTCATGGTC